>JAIXVP010000272.1 GCA_027482905.1 Opitutaceae bacterium | reverse complement strand
CTCCATCGGCCTGAACTTCGTCGGCGCCGGCAACGGCAACTGGTCCGACATCCTCGGCACCCTGGCCCCCGGCTACACCGCCGGCGTCTACCCGGCCGCCAACTGGAACAACTCCGCCACCGTCACCGCCATCACCACCCGGACCACCCCGCTGGCCTTGACCGAAAGCACCGGCACCACCGGTTACACCACCGCCACCTGGAACTCCGCCGGCACCTGGTCCGGCCGCATCGAACTGGGCACCCCCGACCAAAAATCCGAGCACGGCCGCCTTCTCCACGGCTACATCGAGAGCCGCGCCGCCACCGGTTCCACCGTCGGCCTGTCCAACATCCCCTACGGCACCTACGACGTCATTGTCTATGTCTCCGGCGGCACTTCGACGGCCAACGTGGGTTCCATGACCCTCGATAGCCCCGGCGCCGCGACCTACTATTACCGTGTCCTTCAAAACGACACGTCCCGCCCCGTCGCCACCCCCACCGCCGAGGCGCCCTACGCGCCTCTGCCGATGATCGGTGAATCTCCTGACGCCGCCGCGGCCGCCACCGCCGCGCCCGCCACCTTCGTTCGCTTCACCGGTGTCACCGGCTCCGAACTTACCGTCACCGCCAAGGACGCCGTGCTCAACGCCAACGCCGGTGGCATCGCCGCCATCCAGATCGTCGACACCACCCCGGCCGGCACCGCCTACCCTCCGACCGTCGTCGCCGCACCGGCTTCGCTCCTGCGCGTCGGTGGCGCTTCCGCCACCCTCTCGGTCTCGGCCGTGAGCAACAACTCCGGCGGCACGCTGAGCTATAAGTGGCAGAAGGACTCGGTCGACCTCCCCGGCAAAACCGGTTCGACCCTGACCCTCACCAATCTGACCAGCGCCGACACCGGTCGCTACTCCGTGGTGGTCACCGACACGACCTCCGGCAGCTCCGCCACCACCAGCCGCTCCGCCTCCGTGGTGGTGGTGGACGCTAATCGCGCCCTGCTGATCAACGGGGATCTCGGCACCACCACGGCCTCCACCATGCCCTATTCGGGCGTCCTGCTCCCCGATGGCACCGTCTCCGCAGGCAACGTCGGCGCCCAGACCAACACCTGGAACAACATCGTCACCGCCACCGGTTCCGGCTCCGGCGCCCTGACCAGCGAGTCGTCGGGTCTGTCCCTCTCGGGCCTCACCCTCGCCTACGCCGGCGTCGAGGGCAGCGCCGACAGCCTGAACGAGGCCGATGGCGCCATCGACATCACCAACAGTGCCGCCAGCGGCGCCCCCATCCTGCGCGACCTCGCCTACACCGACAGCCAGACCACCCCCATCACCCTGACCGTCGGCGGCCTCCAGGCCCTCTCCGGCCATCGCGTGAAGCTGGTCGTCTACGCCGCCGGCTTCTCCTCGAAGTTCACCAGCATCACGAACCTCAACGACGCCGCCACGATCACGCTCGCCCCCGCGAACAACCACCTCGCCCAGGCTCCCGCCGCCACCGCGAACGGCGAAGGTCGCGATCTCCGCTATAACGCCCAGGCCTTCGTCACCTTCGACGGCGTGGTAGCCGCCGACGGCACCGTGGCCTGGAACGTCGGCGCCGACATCGATGGCGGCCGCATCCCGGTAAACGCCTTCCAGCTGCTCGTCACCAGCGAGGAGGTCTCGCCGCCTGTTCCCACCGGCCTCGCCGCCGTCGCCGGCAACGCCCAGGTCGCCCTGACTTGGAACGCCTCCGCCGGGGCCTCCACCTACACCATCGCCCGGTCCGCCACCTCCGGCGGTCCCTACACCACGCTCAGCGCCGGCGTGGTCACTACCTCGAGCTACACCGACGCCACCGCGGTCAACGGCACCACCTACTACTACGTGGTCGCCTCGGCCAACGCCCTCGCCACCAGCGCCTACTCGGCCGAGGCCTCCGCCACCCCGGTGGCGTCCGGCACCGCGCTTGAGCTCTGGCGCCAGGCCAAGTTCGGCTCGGCCGCGAACTCCGGCAACGGCGCGGACACCTTCGACGCCGACTTCGACGGCATCCCCAACCTGCTCGAATACGCCCTCGGCAGCGAACCGCTCAGCCCCAACGCCGGCGCCCCCGCCACCGTGGGTCGTTCAGGAAACTTCCTGACGCTGGGCTTCCATCACATCGGCGACGCCACCTTGGTTTACACCATCGAGGCCACCAACGATGTCGGCGGCGCCTGGACCACCGTCCACACCTACCCGGCCCTCTCGACCGTCGGCGACGAGGTTTACCAGGACACCGTCTCCCTCGCCACCCAGCCGCGCCGCTTCCTCCGCCTGCGCGTGACCACGCCCTGAACCCGTCCCGTCCCATCGTGAGCCGGCCGCCGCATGGCGGCCGGCTCCTCTTCTCAGCTTCCACCCATGACCACCCAACCCGCCGCCCGCCGTCGAAAAGGTTTCACCCTGATCGAATTGCTCACGGTCATCGCCATCATCGGCATCCTCGCCGCCATCATCATCCCGACGGTCAGCAAGGTCCGCGACTCGGCCAAGCGAGCCAAATGCGGCAGCAACGTCCGCCAGATCGCCCTGTCCCTGGTCAGTTTCGCCAACCAGGACCGACAACAGCGTTTCCCCGCTTTTCAAGCGGGCGCCTGGGCCTGGGACATGCACAAAGACCTGGTCAAGCTGCTCGTCGGCAACGCCGGCCGGGACGTTATCTACTGCCCCTCCGGCCTGCCCAACGACGGCGACGCCATGTGGCAGTATAACGGCACCTTCGCCGTGTCCAACTACGTCGTCCTCGTCCCCGGCGTGGCCCAGGTTCCCCAGCCCAGGACCCGGCTCACCGACGGCTCCGGCGACACGAACCCCGGCACGGTCGCAGCCGCCGAGGACAGCCCGGTTAACCTGAAAATCCAGGCCTACTATCCCACCCGGTCCGGCGCCAACATCGAGCAGACGCCGCCCAGCAAACGTGAACTGGTCGTGGACACGGTCATGCGCCAGGGCCGGGACAACTACAGCGACGTCCTCGGCGGCCTGGCCGGTAATCGCACCAACCATCTCAACGGCCTGCTTCCCGCCGGCGGCAACGTCGCGTTTGTCGACGGTCACGTCGCTTGGCGTCCGTTCGACAAGATGGCGGTCCATACCACCGGCACCCCTACCTTCCTCTGGTAAGGGCCGGCGGAAGCGCCCGCTTCATTCGGGCCCGACTTCGGTCGGGCCCTTTTTTTGCGCCCGGACGGCGCGGCGGCGCGTCTCAACGCGTCACGCGCAGGCGGAGGAATCGGCTCGCGCCGCCCGCGTTCAACGCCACCGAATCCGTCACCGTCACCCGGCCGGCCGTGTTCGCCGCGCCCGTGCTCGACCAGATCGGCGTCCAGGGTCCTTGCACCGCGCCGGCCGCCTCCACCGCGTAGGTCAGCGCCGGATCGGCGATGCGGTTAAACGCGAGGGTCAGGCGCGTCCCTTCCGCTAACCCCGACTGCGGACGTTCACCGCCGTCGCCGGCGAGAGGCGCTCCGCCCAGCGCATACTCGAGCAGATTCGGCAAGCCGTCCCGGTCCGGATCCATCTCGTCCGCGCCCTCGCCCGACGAGGCCGGAGCTCCGAACAGGCCCATCCGCCACGTCTCGAGGGGCGTCAGTCCGGTGTCCATCACGGCGGTGAGGGACTCCACGTTCACCGTTTTGGCCGATGTGTTCAGCGGCGTGATTGCGAACACCCCCGCGTAAAGCCCGGCGACGTTGTTCAAAAAGGTCGGCTCGCTCGTCACGCCCCCCGCCTGCGGCGCCCAATCCACCCCGTCCACCCCGTAGCGCCACGCGCCGCCCGCGCGCTGGATGGTCACGGTGAGTCCGTCGGCCGGAGCGAGGACGCCTCCGAAACGCCCATCCTTGTCCGCCCCGGCCCGGGTGTGTGTCGCGTAGCCCTCCGGAGCGGCGCCGAAGACGATCGCACCCGCCCGCGTGAGCGCCGTCCCGCCCGTTCCCACGTAGAGCCCCACCTGGTCGACGAACCCGAGCGCGGGCAAAGGCGCGAACTGCGCCGTCACCGCGAAATCCTGCGCGCCGGTGAAACCCAGTTCGGCCAGGGCCAGTCCCACGCTGCGGTTGCCCGCCAGCCCCGCGCCGCCGTTGTAGTCGGACTGGGTCGTGGTGAGCGCCAGGACGCCCGCGCCGGCCGTGTTCAGGTTGAGCAGGGGATCGTTGAGCGGCGCGCCCGCGCCCGTGCCGGGCAGGCGCGCGGTCAATCCCGTGAAACGCCCCGCGCCGTCGCGCAACCCGGCGACGCCGGCCGCCGTGAAATCGAGTTCAAGCCGCCGCAACACGGTCCGGGACGAGACCGCCACGTCGAAACTCGCCTCGGCGAATCGCGGCGCGGCGCCGTTGTCCGTCGCCCGGACGGTGAAGCGCTGGAGCCTGCCGACCTCGGCGAGCGAGGGCGTCCAGCTGATTTCCCCGGTCGCGGCGTTGATCGCGGCCCCCGCCGGAGCCGTCGTCAGGCTGTAGGCGACCGCCTGGGCGTAGTCCCCGTCGCTGGCGAAGACGGTGCGCCGCCAGGTCTCGCCGCGAACCGCCGCCGCATCGGACTGCGGTTCCAGCACCGGGGGCGAATTCGGCGCCGCCACCTCGCTGCCCCACACCGCCGCGCCGCCGGCGGAAAGGGCGGTGAAGGCCCGCACCCAAACGCGGCTGTCGTCGTCCCACTGGCGGGTGAAAACGCCCCGATACACGATCCGCTCCAACGTGAGCGTCGCCAGGTTGCCCCCCTCCAGACTCCACGCGCCGGCCGCGTCGCCCGTGACGGTGCCGTCGGCCGCGAGCGTGACCAGCGTGGACAGGTGCAGATCGGCGGAGATGTCCTTGCCATGGTTGAGCAGCTTGTAGCGGCCGGGAATCTGGGCGGGGGTGAAAACCGGGTCGACCTCGCCGGCGAAACGCTGCGGCGCGATCACCGGCCACCCCTGGGCGTTGAAATGCAGCCGGTGCACGCGCACCTCGTGCGCCTCGCCGCGTCCGAGGAAGCGGGTATGAAAAACGATATACGCCCGGCCCGTCGCCGGGTCGCGATACACGGAGTTGTGTCCGGGCGAAAGGTATCCCCGCGCGACCGCGACCGGCTCGCCGGCCACGCGGTTGAATTGGTGATTGCCGATGAGTTTGGCCCCGTGGGGGGCGATCGCCGCGTCGTCGAAAAAGGATCCTGCCGGCCCGCCCACGTTGACCATGTTCACGCCGGCCGGATCGAAATACGGCCCGTCGGGGTTGGTCGAACGGGCGACCCGCACCTGATATCCGCCGTCCGAGGCCAGCCCGCCAAAGGAAAGGAAAAGATAGTAATAGCCCGTGGCCGGGTTGTGCAGGATGCAGGGCCCCTCGATCCGGGCGTGGTTCCCGCCCACCAGCTTTTTCCCGTAGCCCTGGCCGGCCAACGGGCGGCCGGTGGCGGGATCGAGGCGCAGGATGAATATCCCGCCCGAGTAGGACCCGTAGACCATCCACAGATTCCCCTGGGCGTCGGCAAAAACGTCGGGGTCCACCGCGTTGGGGTGTCGCGTCGCGTCGTAGAGCGTGCCGTCGGGGCTGATCTCGCCCCACATCCCGCTCTTCAGCAGAAGGCCCTGGTCAACGTAGGGACCGCCCGGCGCGTCGGCGGATGCCAGTCCGACGACCCCGCGCGGAGTGCTCCCCTCGCAAAGCGAATAATAGAGCAGGTATTTGCCGTTCGCCAGCCGGTGCACGTCGGGCGCCCAGAAATTCAGGTCCCCGCCTATCCAGGCGATGGCCGCGGCGAAGGTGGTCGCCGGGTCGGCGGCCAGCGGATTGCCCGCCGCGGGGCTGGAGGAAAGCTGCGTCCAGTCCATCAGGTCGGCGCTTCGCGCCGAGGCCAGGTGCGACCCGAAAACATAGTAGCCGTCGGGAGCCCGCAGGATCGCGGGATCATGGACCGAGGCGTTGCGTGTAAACGTGGGCACCGCCGTCTGTGCGAGCAGCCCTCCGCCGGCCAGGACGAGGCCGAGGCCGAGGACTCCGCTGGCGCGGACACGGGCGGATGGTGACGTCATGGCGGACGGGGTGGGGTGGGGGAGCGGGCGCGTCTTCGCGTCCGGCTAACTCAATCCGCCCTTCATCCCGTGCAAACCGCAAGCCCCCGCTCTGGCCGATGCGTCAAACGTTCGCCGCTTAAAGCCGTGCGGCCAACGGGTCCGGGGGCGCACGGCCGGCCTCGCCTTGGCCCTTTTTTTGCGGAATGATGCGCTCGACGCTCGGCCGATCCGTGCCCAAGGGTTTGGGTGTCAGCTCCCACCGCGTTCATAAAACCAAAGGATTCTCCTCTGGCGTTTTTGAACATCACTTCGGCGACACGGCCGTCCAGTGCCTTTCACCGGATCATAGCATGAATACTTCACCCAAATGAACGAGAGTCCCCGAAACCCGGAAGACAGTCTGCGCGGATTCCCGCCGGCCACCGTCGCCGCCTGCCTCGCCTTTCGCGCCCAGGGTGATCCCGCCGCCCTCGATACCGCCATCACCGGTATCATCCAGCATCTCCTCCCCAAACGTCCGGACCAACCGGTGGCCTCTTTCCCCGGCACCGCCCTGCTCGTCGAGGACCTCGGGCTCGACTCCTTCAGCATGGTCGAGATGACGTTTATCTTTGAGGACGTCTTCGGCGCCCCCCTCGCCCAGGAGGAGTTGGTCAAGGTCCGGACACTCGACGACCTCCGCGCTCTCATCCAACGCTCCATTCCCTCGGGCAAATGACCGCCTCCGCCAGGCCCTCCGTTCCACGCGTCGTCATCTGCGGCCTCGGCTTCATCACCAGCATCGGCAACGAACAGTCCACCGTCGCTCAAAATCTCCGCGCCCTCCGGCATGGCTTCGCGCCCATCGAGTTTATCCCCGGCTGCGATCTCCCGATCAAGATAGCCGGCACGATCAAGGATTTCGACACCCGCTCCCCTCATTTCGCCGATTGGAGCTGGCCCGCCGCCCGCTATCCGTTTGGTCGCGAGGTGCTTCGCAGCATCCCGCCCCACGGCCTTCACGCGTTTTGCGCCTTGGACCAGGCCATCGGCGACGCCCGCCTCGCCCCCGCCGACCTGAAGGCCGAAGATACCGGCCTTTTCACCGCGTCCGCCGGCTCGCCTTTTCTCCAGCGCCACTTCCTCAACGGCATGCACGAGTCGCAGGGCGGCCGGCTGCAACCGCTGGGCATCGTCAGCACCATCGCCGGCACCCTGAATTTTAATCTCGCCGCCCACCATGGGATCCGCGGCGGCGTGTGCGGTTTTGTATCCGCCTGCGCCTCCACCGCGCACGCCCTCGGCTACGCCCACGACGAAATCCGGCTCGGTCGCCATCAACGCATCCTCGTCGTCGGGGCCGAGGACCTCTCCGCCGAGTCCACCTACTCCTTCCACGGCATGCGCGTCCTTTCCCGCAATCCCGATCCCGCCACCGCGTCCCGTCCCTTCGACCGCGCCCGCGACGGGTTTGTCGGCACCGGTGGCGCCTGCGCCCTTGTGATCGAGGACGCGGCCTCCGCCCAGGCTCGCGGCGCGCCCATCTACGCCGAACTGATCGGCTGGGGCCAGGCTTCCGACGGCCATCACATGGCCGTCTCCGATCCCGCCGGCCAGGGCCTCGCCCGCGCCATGAGACGCGCCCTCGCCGCTTCCCGGCTCGATCCCGCGGACGTCGATTACGTCAACGCCCACGCCACCTCCACCCCCGCGGGGGACCGCTCCGAGGCGCTTGCCCTGCATGCCGTCTTCACCGCCGCCGGCGCGCACCCCGCCATCAGCAGCACCAAGGCCCTGACCGGCCACGCCCTTTCGATGGCCGGCGCCATGGAGGCCGGTTTCTGTGCCCTCGCCCTTCGCGAGGGATTCATCCCCGGGCAGGCCCATCTCACCGATCCGGACCCCGTTTGCGACGACCTCAACCTCCCTCGCCAAACCCTCGACCGCGCGCCCGAGGTCGTGTTGAGCAACAGCAGCGGTTTCGGCGGGAGCAACGTCGTCCTGGCCCTTCGCCGCTGGTCCGGTTCCCCCCACGGAAATTGAACCGCCAAAACGGTGCTGAATACCGCCCGTCCCGCCCCATGATCATAGTCCGAATCAAGTGCGGACTCGGCAATCAGCTCTTCCAATACGCCGCCGCCAGCGCGCTCGCCGCCAGGCTGGACCAACCGCTTTACGCCGACATACGTTGGTTCGAGGGCGCCAATCGCAACCGCGTCGCCATCGATCGTCGTCAATATCTCCTGCCCGCGCTCGGCTGCGCGCTCCCGCTGGCATCTCCCTCCGAGGTGGAAGCCTTTTACCCCAGATGGTGGACTCGCCTGATCTCCCGCCCGGTTTCCCCCGGTATCCTGCTGATGCAGGAAAACGGAGCCACGTTGCAGGATGAGTTTCAACGCGTCGGCGGCCCCGTTTGCCTCGATGGCTACTGGCAGGGCGAATCCTATTTTCAGGCCGCCAAACCCGCGCTTGCCGCCCGGCTCCTGGGCCTTCGCCCCGGTCCCGCCGCCGAGCCGTGGTTGGCCGAGCTTCGGGTTCCCGGAACCGCCGCCGTTCATGTCCGCCGCGGCGACTACGTGAGGTCCGGTTCGAACCGCGATTTTTACGCCCCGCTCGATCTCGCCTACTATCGCCGCGCCCTGGACGCCGCCGGCGCCGAACGCGCCCTCGTCTTTTCGGACGACATTCCCTGGTGTCGCGCCCATTTCCAGGTCGGACGACCTCTTGCCTTTGCCGAACCGGCCCCGAACGGCGATAGCAGCATCGATCAACTTCTCTGTCTCGGTCTCGCCCCCAGGCTCGTCATCGCCAACAGCACCTTTTCCTGGTGGGCCGGCTGGCTCGCCGCCCAACGCTCCGCCCCCGTGGTCGGCCCGGCCCGCTGGTTTCTCGATCCGCGGTATGCAAAGTGGGAGGAGCAGCTCAAAACCCCGTTTTGTCGCTGGATTTGAGCCCTTCTCGATCGTGCGCGTCGCCCACCTCATTCTCGCCCACCGGCAGGCGTCCCAGGTCGCCCGGCTCGCCCGGCGCCTTCTCGCCGCCGACGACGCGGTGTTCCTCCATCTCGACGCCCGCGTCGACCCCGCCCCTTTCCGCGCCGCGCTCGATCCCCGCGTTCAAGTCCTGGCCCGACGCCATCCCACCCCGTGGGGGGGCTATGGCCTGGTCGCGGCCGCGCTGGCCCTGATGCGCGCCGCCCTCGCCGAACGCACCTTCGACTACCTATCCCTCCTCAGCGGCTCGGACTACCCGCTCCGCCCCTGGTCCGCCCTGCACGCCCACCTCCGCGCGAATCCCGATCACGAGCACTTTTCCTACATGGGTGAGATGGAACAAAATCCCCGCTTTCAACGCCGTTACCAACGCTATTGGTTCGGTGGGCCCCGCCACGGATTCGGCGGCCAGTTGGAATCGCTTCTCCATCGCCTGCCCTGGATCCGCTCGCTGCCCGACGGACTCGTTCCCCGTTTCGGCTCGCAATGGTGGACCCTCACCGCGCCCTGCGCCGCCTGGTTGGTGGACCGCCTTGATCGGGATCGCGAAGTCGTTCGCTTTTTCCGCCACGTGATGATTCCCGACGAGCTGGTTTTTCCGTCCCTGCTCGCCGGTTCACCCTTCGCGCCCAAGGTCACCGGCCACAACCTGCGTTGCATCGAATTCCCGCCCGAATCGCGCCACCCTCGCGTCTGGGGCGAATCCGATCTCCCTCGGCTCCTCGCCGAAACCGCTTTTTTCGCCCGGAAATTCGATGCCTCCGCCGATCCCTTCGTGCTGGACCGGCTCGATGCCCATCTCGACGCCTGGACCGTGAACGCCCCTCTCGTCGCCGCCCGCGCCCCCGTGTAGTCGCATGCTCTTCGTCGTCATCAACCACCGCCTCAACCAGGCCTCGATCGCCTTGAAGGCGGCCTTCTCCCCCCACGTGGAGGTTTTTCTCGTCGATAGCGGCTCCGAGCTCACCTCCGCCGAACGCCCCCATTTCGACCTCGCGCTCCCCAACGTCTACTACTGCGGACTGCTCAACGCCGCCGCCCAGGCGGCCCGCGACCGTCCCGCCGACGAGGTTGTTTACCTTTGGTCCTCCGACGTCGGTCACGACTCCCCCGCCGCCGTGCTCGCTCGCGCCACCGAGGCGTTCGCGGATCCCCGTGTCGGCACCTACGCTCCCTCCGCCTGGTTTTCCGGCCACGCCCAGATGTGGAATAAACGCACCGGCGGGCTTCGGACCGTCCCTTTCGTCGAAGGCTTTTGTTTCGCCACCCGCGCCGGCCTGCTCCGCGAACTCTGCCCGATCGACACCTCCATCAACTTCATGGGCTGGGGCATCGATATCCAACTCGGCTACCTCACGCTGCATCGCGGCCGACGCACCGTGGTGGACGATCGCATCGAGGTCAGGCACCCCAGGAGCACCGGTTACTCCACCGCCATCGCCCAGCGGCAACGCCTCGCCTGGTCGGCCGGCTTGCCCCCGGCCGCGCGCCGCTTTCATCGCGTCGCCGAGTGGTCCTGGACCAAACGCCGTCCCTTCTCCGCCTGGGTGTGCGCATGGCCATGGTAGTCGCCCGGTCGTGCGTCTTTCCGCTGCGTTCCGGCCTTGCCGCTTGCCCGCCCTGAACTCCGCCCGCTTCGTTCTCCTCCCCGCCCAACGCGATGCGCCTAATCTGGATCCTGTTCAAGACCGACCGCTGGCGCGCCCTTTGCGGCGCGATCCTGGGCACCCTGTCGGGCCTGAGTTGCGCCGCCATCGTGGCGACGATCAATCGCGTCATAAACAACTCCGGGGCCGACTTGTATCGCGATGGGGCCGCCTTCCTCTTCTGCTGGCTGGCCTACGCCCTCTGCTCCGTCGGTTCCGCCTACCTCCTCGCCCAGGTCAGCCAGACCGTGATCAGCAGGCTGCGCGTCGATTTCGCCCGGCGCATCCTCGCCGCGCCCTTGGTCAAACTGGAACAGAAGGGAGGGCGGCTCTTCACCATCCTGATAGACGACATCAACCTCATCTCCATGGCGGTGGAGCGCCTGCCCGCCGCCCTCGCCGGCGCCGCCACCGTCATCGGCGGCGTCGTCTATCTCGGTCTCATATCCCGGGGCCTCACCCTTTGTTTCCTCCTGATCCTCGCCGGCGGCGGCGTGTGTTATCTGATACCGCTGAATCGTATCCAGCGTCAGCTCCAGCCCCTCCGCGAACAATCCAACCGCGCCTACGCGCTCCTCCAGGATCTCCACTCCGGGCTGAAGGATCTTCTTCAGGCCGGACGCCGGCGCCACGCGTTTCTCGACCGCCACCTCGAACCCGTCGTTCGCCGGCAGGGCGAGCTGCAAGTCCGTATCCGCCTGATGGAGACAATTTTTGGGCGCTGGGGCGAGCTCTACCTCCTGCTCGGGCTGGCCGCCCTGCTGTTCACGATCCCCTTCCACGGGCTCGTTTCCTACCCGCTTTTCGGCTCGTTCCTTCTCGTCGTGCTGTTCATGCTCGGCGGCCTCACCAGCGCGATCGGCTTTGTCGGGTTGCTCAGCCGGGTGGACGCCTGTCTCGAGGGCATAAAAACCACCGGGATCGATCTCTCTCCCTTGGCCGTCGCCGATCCCCGGCCGCCTCCCCCGCCTTCCCGCGCGCCCGTCGTCGCCCTGCGGGAGGTGAGCTTCCACTATTCCGGATCCGCCGGTTCCGCCTTTGTCCTCGGCCCGATAAACCTCGTTTTCGACGTCCCTGAGATCGTCTTCGTGGTCGGCGGGAACGGCGGCGGCAAAAGCACCCTGCTCAAACTCCTCACCGGACTCTACGCCCCTTCGTCCGGAGCCATACTCCACGATTCCCGCGTTCTCGACCCCCGCGAAACCGGCGTTCATCGCGAACTGTTCACGGTGGTGTTTTCCGACTCCCATGTCTTCGAGCCGCTTCTCGGCCAGGAGGACACCGCCTCGCAATCCGAGGCCGAGCGCCTGCTCGGCGCCATGCGCCTCCAATCCCGCGTGAAGTTCGCCGACGGGCGCTTCTCCACCACCGATCTCTCCTCCGGCCAGCGAAAACGTCTCGCCCTCGTCGTCGCCCTGCTCGAAGACCGCCCCATATACGTCTTCGACGAATGGGCCGCCGATCAGGATCCCGAGTTCCGCCGCCTCTTCTACCACCGGTTTCTGCCCGAGCTGAAACGTCGCGGCCGTCTCGTCATCGCCATCACCCACGACGAAACCTACTTCGACTGCGCCGACCGCATCATCCGTCTGGGCGAAGGTCGCATATTGTCCGACCACCGCCCCGTCCGCCCCCCGGCGCCTGCATCATAGCCCCAGGATCGCGCCCGCCGTTCGGGCCGCCCCCACCCGCACCCCCCGGCCCGGAGGAGCGGCGCCCTCCATCAGGGTCTCCCGCGCAAAGGCCGCCGTCAGCTCCCCCGCCTGGAGGCGCGCGAACCAATGCCGCCAATGCCACCCGATATTCGGGGGGAGGTCGGTCCGCGCGTAAGCCTCGCCCCCCGCCCGAACCTTCGCCGCGAATTGCGCGGCGCTCCGGACCGGAAAATGCCGGATGACCACCGTCTCCGCCGCCGGCCGCGCCCGCCGGGCCCATCGCGTGGCCACCACATCGTGGTTTCCCTGCGTGATGCGCGCCACCAGATCGGCCCGCGCCAACACTTTCGGTCCTTCCTCGTGAAAGATCACGCCCGGCGTCGCCTCATCGTTCAACTCCAGCCGGGCCCTGTCCTCGCAGGGCGCCCGCCACCGGCTCGCCCGGACCACCGGGGCGTAGGTTTGCGCCAGGAAAGCCGGCTCGCCCCGCTCCGTCGCCGACAACACCCTCGCCTCGTTCCTCCGCGCGCACCGCAACACCGGAGCTCCCTGGCCCGCCACCACTTCCTTCAGGTCCCCCGCCTGCGCCTCCCAAAACTCGTCCGCGTCGCAGCACAACAGCCAGTCCGCCCGCGCCTCCTCGCGCGCCCGCGCCGCCAGCCGCGTCATCCAGGCCGATTGATTGTATCCGGCGTCCGGCTCCGGCGCCCACCCGAGGCGCCCCTCCCGGCGAAACCGCTCCAGCACCTCCCTGGTCCCATCCGAGGAACCATTGTCCGCCACCAGCGCGAAGTCGACCCCGTGCGCGAAATGGTAACGGAGGTTGTCCGCCAGAATGTCCGCCTCGTCGCGCACCGCCATGATCATCACCAGACGCCGGGGACGCGCCTGCCGGAGACCGGGTATCCAGATGTTCATGACGTCTCCGCGAAGGGCGGCCGGTCGTAATACGGCGTTCCGATCCTGGCCTCCAGCGGCGCCCGCCGCGCCCGGTTGCGCACGTCGACGATCGCGCGGATCCCGTTTTTTTTGTGAACGAACTCGGTTTCCCGTTCCTGCCAGTCCGCCCCGGCCCGATCTCCGCCCCGCCGCAGCCAGGCGTAGGCCCGGTCCCGATGCGCCAACCAGGGCCCGAAAAACCGCCCCAGCCACCCGGTCGGCGTCTCGCAATCCCGTCGGTGGTCCACGTAGACGTAGCCCACCTGCGCGATCCTCAGCCCCGCCCCGCTCGCCCGCAGGAAAAAATCCGCG
>JAIXVP010000231.1 GCA_027482905.1 Opitutaceae bacterium | reverse complement strand
TTGTCGCGCTGGGCGGTGGTGAGGTAGGTCCAGCCCCAGCCGAGACTGATGGCGGAGTAGGGCAGGTCGCTGAGGTCGTTGTGTTCGATGACGGATTCACGAATGAAACCGGCGGCGAGGCCGAGGCAGCCCCAGTCCTCGTTGGCGCAGTCGTTGATCACATTGTTCGCGATCCGCAGGCGGGCGGAGACCTCCCGGTCATCGGCGGGATTGTAAGGCATGTGGGTCTCGATGCCGCCGTCCTGAAACTTGCCAAGCTGGAGGCCGTTGCCGGCGATGTCGCGGAAGACGCAACCCTCGACCGTCAGGTCGCGGAGGCCGTGTTCCGCGTCGAGACCGGCGGAGGCGAGGTGCTCGAAGTGGCAGCGCTCAAAGCGGATGTTTTGTGCGGCCCACAGTCGCACGGCGCCGGGCGGCCGACCGACCCAGGCTTGGTTTTCGAGGCCTTTTTTTTCTGGCGTGCCGGGCGGCAGCATCTTGTAGGCTTCGGTCATGAAGAAACCCGCTTGGTGAGGCACGTGGCCGAAGAGGGCGGGGCGCATCCAAGCGGTGTGAAGGAAAAACAGGCCCTTGAATTCGATGTGACGCACCGGGCGGTCGAGCGTGCCGGCGACGTCGAGCAGGGTTTCCTGCACGGGCACGAAGGCGGTGTAGGGGGGGAGCACTTCGCCGGGGCGCGGCCAGTAATAGATGCGACTGGCGGCGACGTCGTGATACCATTCGCCGGGGGCGTCGAGCAGGCAGAGGGCGTTCTGCAGAAAGAAGGGCGCGCGGTAGGCCTCCGTCATGATCGGCGCGGGCCAGGGGTGCTCGAATTGGATTCGGCTCTCGGGCTGGTGAAAACGCACGCGAACAACGTCACCAAAGGGTTCGAATTCCCGCACCCGCAACAGCGCCATCTCCCACTGTTGATAGATCACCATCTCGAGGCCGTTGAGGTCTCCGGCGAGGTCCTGTCGGGCGGGAATGCTGGTCAACTCGCCCGGTTTGTCCCAGGTGAGCAGTCGATCCATTTCGCCCGTGTTCGGGGTGCGGGCGCGCACGGCTTTTTTTCCGCCGATCCAGAGCTGGCGAAACTCGCGGGGTCGTCCTCCGACGAGCGGGGCCTCCGCCACCAGAACTTGGCCCAAAGAGGCCTCCGGCAGGCCGGGGGGAGGCGCGGTGACCCGGGTCCACTCGGAAATGGCGATGCCGCCGTTCAGGATTGGCGTCTCGCCCGGGGCGGCCTCGAAGATGGTCGGACTTTGCGCCGTGCCGGAGTCCTCCGGCCGCACACACCAGGCGGCGTCGAGCGCGTAGTCCCCGCCGCGCAGGATGATGCGCACGGGCTCGGTCAGCGGCGCCGTCGCCAGCCGGCGCAGCTCGCGGGCGCGGCGCTGGGCGGCGGTGAGGGACAGGGGTGAATCGGCGGCTCCGGCGCCGGTCTCGCTTCCGTTCGGAGCGACCCAGAACTCGGCGGCGGGGACGGTTGAGATCAACCCGGCGAGGCAAAGGCAGGTCGTGAGCACCCGGGGTGGGAGGCGCATTTTCATCGGGCAAGGGATGCGCGCGGCCGGTCACGATGGGAAGAATTTTCCCCGCCGATCTTAGTATCGCGGTAAATATATTCGGTTAACGGCTAGCTTTGTCTGTATCGTCGTGGGATATACTCCGACCTGCCCGCAGAACGCCGGATGTCGGCGTGTTTGCCCCCTCTTTTTAACCCCATGAAAAAACTTGGTCTGGGCGTCCTTGGTCTCGGCGAAGGTCGCAGCATCATCTCCGGCGGTCTCAGCAGTCCGACCTGGCGTGTCGTCTCCTTGTGCGACGTCAACGAGTCGCTCGGTCGCGAGCGTTTGGCGGAGTTCAAGTTGTCGGCGAAGGCCTACACGAACGATTACGACGCCATGCTCGCCGATCCGGCCATCGACGTGGTCGGCATCTACACCCCCGACCACCTGCACGCGGAGCACGTGATTCGCGCGCTCGAGGCCGGCAAACACGTGGTCTGCACCAAGCCGTTCATCGACAGCCTCGCTTCGGCCAAGAAGGTCCTCGCGGCGGTGAAGAAGAGCGGCCGCCACGTGATGGTCGGCCAGAGTTCGCGGCACTTCGCGCCCTTTGCCCGCCAGCGCGAACACTACGAGGAAGGCGTGCTGGGCGAACTGGTCTGCGTCGAGGCCTGCTACAACGCCGACCATCGCTGGTTTCTCGCCAAGCCCTGGGCGCGCAAGGCCGAGTTCAAGTGGCTCTACGGCGGGCTCAGCCACCCGGTGGATTTCGTGCGTTGGTATCTGCCGCGCATCACCGAGGTCTCCGGCTACGCGCTGCTCAGCCCCAATGGTAAAAAGCACGGGCTCGTGCATGCCGACACCTTCCAGTTTGTCATGCGCGACGCCGAGGGCCGCGTGGCGCGGGTCAGCGGGGCCTACTCCGGTCCGGTCGTGCCGACGGTGCGCGACAGCAACATGAGCTGCGTGCTGCGCGGCACCAAGGGCGCCAGCCAGGGCGACTACTACGACCTGCGCTACGCCTGGAAAACCGACACGAAGTCGGCCCTCGAAACGTTCGAGGATCAGGACGCCCATTTTTTCCGTTTCGGCGGGCATTCGCATCATGCGGGTGAATACCAAAACTACCTCGATTACTTCGCGCGTTGCCTCGCGGCGGGCGTGGCGCCCAAGCCCGACGCGACCGAGGGCATCGTCACCGTGGCGCTGATGCAGGCGATGGACGAGGCCGCCGCGTCGGGCCAGCCGGTGAAGGTCCGCGATGTGCTCGCCCGCTACAAGCTCGCGAGCCTCTTCCCGGCGTGATCCGCCAATCCGTCGGTCCGAACCCCGTCTGCCCCCGACTTTACCCCATGAGCCAAACCTCCACCACCGTCCGCCTGAGCTACGCCGCGAGCGACGTCGCCGGCCAGATGCTCTTCTGCTGGATCATGTGGTATCTGCCTTTCTACCTCACCGACACGGTGCGCATCTCGGCGGCGGCGGTGGGCACGATCCTGCTCGCCGCGCGCTGGATCGACGCGATCGACGCGCCGATCTGGGGCGTGATTTTCGACCGCACGCGCAGCCGCTGGGGCAAGAGCCGCCCGTGGTTTCTCTGGCTGTGCGGACCCTTCGCGCTCTTTGGCGTTCTCTCCTTTCTCACGCCCGATTTGAGCTACGGCGCCAAGATCGCCTACGCCGCCGTCACCTACATCGGCTGCAACATCCTCTACACCGGTATCAACACCCCGGTGACGTCCATTCTCTCCGCGCTCACGCCCGATCCGGCCGAACGCGTCACGCTGACGACCTTCCGCATGTTCGGCTCCAAGATCGGCGTGTTGCTGGTCAACCTCACCGGCCTGGAACTCGTTCGCCTGCTCGGCGGCGGGGACGACCGACGCGGCTTCATGCTGGCGGTGCCGATCTTTGCCGCGCTCTCGGTCGGTCTCTTCCTCCTGGCGTTTCGCAATCTGCGCGAGACCGTGCCGGCCGATACGAAACCCATGCCCCTGCGCGGCGGATTTGTCGCGCTGCGCGGCAACTGGCCGTGGTTCATCATCTTTGCGAGCAGTCTCTTTTTCTGGATCGGCTTCATAGCCCGCGTGACCGTGGCGCCGCATTTTTTCGAATACGTGTTGCATCGGCCCGACCTGCTGAAACTGGCCAACAGCCTGGACTTCGCCTCGCTGGCCACCGCGTTGCTGCTGCCGTGGTTTTGCCGGCGCGTCTCGAAGAGTGCCGTCTGGGGCCTGGGCCTCGCCGGAATGGCGCTTGGTCAGCTGATCGTCTGGCTGGGCATGCGCGGTGAACCTTCGATCGCCGTCATCATGACCGGTTGGACGGTGTGCTTCGTCGCGAGCGGCGCGGCGATGGCGATGCCGTTCTCGGTGCTTTCGGAGAGCGTCGATTACGGTGAATGGAAAACCGGGGTGCGCGCCGCCGGGCTGCTGACCGCCGTCGGAGCCGCGTTCTGCCTGAAGGCCGGGGCCGGTCTCGGCGGGGCGATTCCGATGTGGATGCTCGACGCCTCCGGCTACGTTCCCAAGGTCGCCCAAGGCGAGGCGGCGCTCCGCGCGATCACCTTTGGAGTCGTCTGGCTGCCGGCCGCCTGCTTCGTGCTCAGCTTGATCCCCGTCCTCTTCTACCCTCGCTTCGAGGCGATGGAGCCGCGGATTCGTGAGGAGTTGGAGCAACGCCGGGCCGCTGTGACATGAGGCGTCCAGTCTGGTTGATTTGCCTCCTTGGTCTAGTCGTGGCGGCGTCCGCCGCCGAGGTGCCGCGTTACCGTGTCGGCGTCTGCGATTGGATGATCCTCAAGCGGCAGAAACTCGGCGCGTTTCAGCTCGCGAAGGAGATTGGCGCCGACGGCGTGGAGGTGGACATGGGCGGCTTGGGCGACCGGCCGACGTTCGACAGTAAGCTGGGCGATCCGGTCGTGCGCGGGCAGTTCCTCGGCAAAGCACGGGAGCTGGGACTCGCGGTATCGTCCATCGCGATGTCGGGCTTTTACGCGCAGTCCTTCGCCGAGCGTGAAGGTGTGGACCGAATGGTCCAGGACGCGATCGATACCGCCAAGGCGATGGGCGTTTCGGTTCTATTTCTTCCGCTCGGCGTGCAGGGCGACCTCGTGAAGCGTCCCGAGCTGCGCCCCGCGGTGATTGAGCGCCTCAAGGCCGCGGGCCGACAGGCCGAGGCGGCCGGCGTAGTCATCGGGGTCGAAACCGCGCTGGATGCGGTCGACGAGTCGGCCTTGCTCGACGAGATCGGTTCGCCGGCGGTGAAGAGCTATTTTAATTTCGCCAACGCTCTCCAGAGCGGACGCGACGTTTGCGCGGAGTTAAGGACCCTCGGAAAGGACCGCATCGTGCAGATCCACGCGTCCAACCGCGACGGCGTCTGGCTGCAAAACGACCCGCAGGTGGACCTTCCCAAAATCAAGGTCACCCTCGACGACCTGCGCTGGAGCGGCTGGCTGGTGATCGAGCGCTCCCGCGACACGACCCGCACCGGAGCGAAGGACGTGACCTTCAACTACGGAGCCAATACGGCGTATCTGAAACAGGTGTTTCAGTCCGAGTAGATCACGGCTTGACGACACCAAGGATCAGGTAGGCGCCGGTGTCGCGGACTTCGAGGGTGTGGCGGCCAGCGGGGTAATCGAAGGCGTGCACGGTGACGGAGGGCAGCGCGTCGAACTTCACCGCGTCCACGAGGAAGGGCTCGGCGCCGCCGCGCTCGGCGGCGGTGGCGTCGGTTTCGAGGGTGGGCGGTTTACGCCACTCCGGGCCGGTGGCGTTGAAGTAGCCGATCAGCACCCGGACGGGTTCGGAGCATTCAAACACGACGGGTGGACGTGTGTCCGCGCGCGGCAGGCCGATGCCTTGAAGGGCTTCCAGCTCCGGCGCGACGGCGGTGAAGGTGGCGGGGGAGTCGGGGAAGGCGGTGTTGCCGACCTGCACAGTGTAGGTGCTCAGGCCGGGCGTGAGCAGTTTCCATTTGGCGGGCGTGAGCGGAGCGTGCGAACGACCACCGGCGGCGGCGGGGTTTTTGAGCGCGGCGACCTGGGCGCGGAAGTCGGCCAGCTCCTGTTCGTAGATTGGGAGCAGTTGCGTCCAGTGGTAGTTGGCGGCCTGGCCGTTTTTCCCGCCGGGGACGGGGATGCGGCGCTGGGCGGTCTGCATGGAATTGGCGGCCTTGTAGGTGTGCTTCGTCAGCGCGGTGAGCGTGCGGAAGGCTTCGAGGCTGGCGGCGAGGGAGCGCTCGGCGGCCTCCATATCGGCGAGGTCGCGGCTGTGGTTGTAACGCAAGACGGCCATGGCGGCCTCGGTCTTGGCGACGTAGTTCTCCGACATGGCGCGGATGGCGTGGACGTCGTTGCGCAGGCGGGCGAACTCTTCGGCGTTTTTCGTCACGAGCGGGGCGGCGGCGTCGATGGCGGCGACGGCTTGGGCGGAGAAAGCGAGCACCTCGGCGTTGATGGAGACGGGCGTCTCGCCTTCGTGCGGGAGTTTTTTCCATTCGCGTTCGGCGAAGTCCTTCAGGCGTTCGCCGGGGGGCGACTGGGATTCCCAGAGTTCGGAGAACTCGCGGTATTTCTCTGGGCGGACGAGCGCGTCGAGCGTCATGCCGAGCGCGAGGGTCTGGCGGTTGCCCTCGGTGATGCCGTAGCGGCGGAGGAGGCGCGGGGCGCATTCGCCGGAGGCGTTGTAGGCGGTGAGGATGAGCGCGGCGGCGGTGGGGCCGTAATGATCGGCGAGGCGGGCGGTCCAGTAGGCGTGTTCGCCGACGGCGTCGCGGTCGGGGTTCCAGGCGTAGCGCGCCCAGGCCTCGAACCAGATCCAGTCGCGTTCCCACTGTTTTAGAGGAGTGGCGGTGAGGTCGGGCGACACGGGCCAGTCCCAGTAGAAGAGCGGGTAGAGGTGGAGGCCGCGCGCGCCGAGGCGGTCGCGCATCGCGAGGACGGACTTCTGGATAAAATCGGTCGCGCCGTAGCGGAAGGGTTCGAGATTCGCGAGGATGTGGACGTTGGCGATGTGGGTGGAGCCGACGCGGCTCATCGTCAGATGGAGCTGCTGGCGCACGCCGCGCGGTTCCCAGGTGGTGAGCGACTCGCCGTTGAATTTCGCCTCGGTGTAGAGGTTGCGGTAAACCTTCAGCGCCTCGGGCATCACCAAGGTGGCGTCGGTGGCGTGGGTGCGCAGCACGACGGGGGGCTCCTCGGTGAGGCCGGCGGCCTTCATGCCGTCTTTCACGCCGGGCAGAATGACCTCGGTCATCCAGCGGGTCTGGGCGCTTTGCTCCTGGAGGGCCTCGCCGAGGCAGGGCATCAGGCCGACGTGGGGAAACTCGCGCACGAAGGCGGCGATGGACTTGCGGGTGTAGTCGGCGGCGAGGTCGTTCCAGGCGTGCAGCTGCGATTCGAGGCCGTGTTTTTCGGCGAGCGGCTTGGAGATGAGGATGCTGTAGAACTGCTGGACCAGCCAGATGCCGCGCCGGTCGCACTCGGCGGTGAGCCAGCGAAACATCTCGACGTTGCGGGCGAAGACCTCCGGGGAAACTTCAACCGCCTCGGGGTAGTCGGGCAGGCGGACGAGAGACGCGAAGGGGTGTCCGTTCCAGAGGTAGAGGGTGTTCAACCTCAAGTCGGCGAGGTGATCGAGGTATTCGGTCCAGTAGGCCTTGTCGTAGAAGAACGGGAACTCCTCCGGGGTGTAGGGGTATTCGTAAACTTTTCGGCCGGGCAGGTAGTAGGTCTTCTGCATGCCGATGCAGGTGCCGCGCAGCACCATGGTCGGTGCATCGGTGAGGTTGAGCGGCAGCGGCGACGACGGAGACGTTTCGTTGTGACGGATACGCTCCGCCAATTCGAGGCATGCGTAGAGCCGGCCGGTGTCGTCGGCGGCGGTGATGGTGAATACGCCGTCGGGACCGGTCGTGATGGAAAATCCTTCGGGGGCGATCGGAAGGGTGGAACCGCTGAAAAGCACGCGGGGAGCGTCGGAAGGGCGCGCGGCGCGGAGGCGCTCCAAGCCGTAGAGGACGCGAGGCGAGGCGCCCGGCGGGGGCATCACTTCGGCGCGAAGCAGACCGGCGACCAGCGTGGTAAACAGGGCGAGAAAGCGGAGAGTCATGGCAGGGGTGTGATGACGACGTCGTCGATCAGGAAGGTGGCGGGAGGGGATTTCTGATCGGCGGCGGGGAGGTCGCGGCCGCCGTAGCCGCGTTCGCGATAGGCGCCGGTGCGGAAGGAGAGGCGTTCCACGGTTTTGACCGGGTCGGTGAAGAAGGCGGGGCGGGGCAGGGGGGATTGTCCGTCGACCAGCAGGGCGCAGCGGTCGGCGTCGGGGGCGGACGGAATCTCGAGGGTGAACTCGTGCCAGCGGTTCGCGACGTAGGGGCCGGCGTCGAGCCATTGGCCTTCGTGACAGGCGCGCAGGCGGCCATTCTCCTCGAAGGCGAGGCGCACGGGACGCAGGCCCCGTGCGTCCTGGAGATCGATTTCCAGGCGGGCGTCGGCCTGGTGGGCGAAGACGCGGAAGGTGATCTTCACGCCGTGGGTGGCGGGGAAAACGCGCACGGCGCGGGCGTAGTCGCAGGGATCCTCGTCGCGGAGTTCGAGGGCGCGATCCGGGGCGAGCGGAGCGGCGGTATCCGCGACGCGCACGGGGGCCCAGAGGGGAGAGTAGATGTTCCACCCGGCTGGCAGGGTGCCGAGGGGGGCGGCGTTAAAATCGTCGTGGATGGGGCCGGTGACGGCGGTCGTAACCGGCACGGGCACGCGGGCGACCCAGATGTCCTCTTTGTTGACGGAGTAAGTGAGCCAGAACGCGGAGGCGGAGTCGGGCGGGGTGCCGTTGCCCTCGACGATGCCGCGCACGTATTGTGGTCCCAGGTTTTTCAGGTAGCCGCCGAAACGCTGGTCGGGGAGCTCGCCGTGAACGGTGGCGAGGCCGGAGAAGGTCGCGCAGTCGTCGCTGGTGGTGACGGCGAGCGGGTAGCGGTTGCGGTTGGTGGGGTTGAAAACGAGCGCGTAGCGGCCGTCGGCGGTGGCTTGCAGCCAGTATTTCGAGGCGTTGTTGGGCAGATTTGCGGCGAAGGTTTTTTCGGTCCAGGTCTCGCCCCGGTCGGTGGTTGTGGCGACGAGGCGGTTCTTCCAGATGCCGAGGGTGGAGCCGTCGGGGCGGGTGACGGTGGAGAGGGCCTTGCCCTTGACGCGGTAGAAGCCGGACTCGTCGAGCTGTTCCTCCTCCCACCACTGCGCGGTCATGACTTTGTTCGCGAGCAGGGCGTCGCATGCTGAGACAAAACCGGGGTCGGGCGCGGTGGAGTAGAGCGGGTAGGGGAGCGGAAACTCCGGGAAGTCGCGGGCGGCGTTGACGCGGATGAAATAGATCGGCCCGAAGGTGCCGTCGGCACGTATCTCGCGCACTGCGCGTCCGAGCCCTTTGCCGTCGTTGGGTGAAGGCGGCGTGCCGAAGAAGGAGAGGGCGAGCAGGCGGCCGTCGGGCGCGACGTAAAAGCCCATGCGTTGGTGGGCGATGGTGTGCGTGCCGTCGGGCAGGGCGATGAACGGGAAGATCACCCGCGGCGCGTCCCAGGTCAGTCCGTCGGACGAGGACGTGAGCGAGGTGACGGTGGGGTTGTCGTGCTCGTTCACTGCGCCGCTGAGGTATTCGAGGTAAAAGCGTCCGCGCCAGTGGGCCAACATCGGCGCGTGGACGTAGGTGTCGGCCAGGCCGTCGGCGTGGGCGGGCGCGGTGCGGTTGGCGCGAAAGACCTGGATGTTCTGCACGCCGACCACGGGTGGCAGGCCGCCGTCGGCGGTGGGCGTGACCTCGGTCGGGCCGGTGTAGACGAGCGGGGGAAGCGGCTCCGCCGCATGGAGGGCGAGAGGCAAAAGCAACGCGAGCGGGAGACGCGGGCTCATGGGCGGGTGACGGCCGGGTTGGCGGCGAGAATGGCGGCGAGCTTGATGGCCTCGATCAGGCTGCGCGGATCCCCGCGACCGGTGCCGGCGTTGGTGAAATCGGTGCCGTGTTCGACCGAGGTGCGGATGATGGGCAGCCCGAGCGTCACGTTTACGCCGCGCCAGATCCCGAGCATCTTGGCGGCGACGTGGCCTTGGTCGTGATACATGGCGACGGCGCCGTCGAACTCGCCTTGCAGGGTGCGGAAAAAGACCGTGTCGCCCGGCCAGGGGCCGGAGGCGTCGAGGCCGAGGGCGCGGGCCTGGGCGATGGCGGGCGCGATGTATTTCTCCTCTTCGTCGCCGAAGAGGCCGCCCTCGCCGGTGTGCGGGTTCAGGCCGGCGACGGCGAGTCTGGGTCTGTCGATGCCGAGGCGGCGAACGGCGTCGTGGGTGAGTTGAAGGACTTTGAGGATGCGCTCGGGGCGGACGCGGTCGATAGCCTGACGGAGCGAAACGTGGGTGGAGACATGGGTGACGCGCAGTTTGTCGGCCACGAGCATCATGGTGGCGCCGGGTGCCTGACAGACCTCGGCGAGCAGGCCGGTGTGGCCGTCGAAATGGTGCCCGGCGGCGTTGAGCGCGGCCTTGTTCAGGGCGGAGGTAACGATGGCGCCGACGCGTCCGGCGAGGGCGAGTTCGGCGGCGGTCTTGACGTATTCGTAGGCGGCGTGGCCGGCCATGGGGCTGACCTTGCCCACGGTGAGGTTGGCGAGGTCGACGTTTTTTAGATCAAGCACGTCGAGCACGTCGGGATCGAAGCGGGCGCCCTCGGGGGCGGCGACGGCGTTGAGCCGCAGCTTGGTGCCGGTGTAGGTTTGGGCGCGGTCGAGGGTGGCGGCGTCGCCCACGATCAGCATGCGGCCCAGGGCCCGCACCTCGGGTTGGGCGAGGGCCTTCAGGATGATCTCGGGACCGGTGCCGGCGGGATCGCCCAGCGTGATGGCGACGATTGGCGGAGGGCTCATGGGTTAGGAAAACAGACGGGGGGCGAGGCGGATGAGTTCGGCGGGCCAGGGGTAGCTGCCGGGTTTCAGGGTGACGGTGATCGGAATGTCGGCGGGCTGCAAACTTACCACGCCCGGTGCCCAGACTCGCACCACCGAGAGGCGGTTCCATCCTAGCGCGCCCAGCACGGTCGCGGCGGTCGCACCTCCGGCAATGAGCAGATGGCGGAAGGCGTCGACGTCGCGCAGGGCAAGAGCGAGTGCCGCGAAACCCTTTGCGATCTGCGCGGGGGCGGCCGGGTCGTTTAACGTCGATGCGCTGGCGGTTACGGCGGCGGTGCCGTGTTGCCTCAGGGCCAGAGCGACTCGTTTGGCCGACGGGGGACGGAGGCCGGTGAAGAGCAGCGCGGATTCCCCGGCGCACGGGGCGGTGGTGCCGTGGAGCAGCAGCGCCGGGCCGGGCGGAGTTTGGCCGGACAACGGTCTGCGGCGAGCGGGCATTCGGCTCTCCAGCCACGCGCGGAAGAAATCCGCGCCGCCGGCGGGCAGGGTGTGGTTGTCCACGGCCAAGACCCATCGGGCGGTGTCGGCGGCGCGCCGGTGTTCGGCAATGATGATGCCGACGGGTGGCAGCGAATCCGTCAGTTTGCGATTCAACACGTCGGGGCGTCGCGTCGCGCGGAGCAACTCGAGTGTTTCGGGGCTGCTCGCCGGATGGTGGGGATCGCGGGCGAAAGGGGTTTGGTCGAGCGGCTGGCCGTCGACGTAGCAACGCCCTCCGTCGATGGTGCGGCCGAGCGAGGGGTTGCCCGCGACGAGCAGGGTGCGCGTGAAGCCGAAGGCGGCGGCGCAGGCGGAAAGTTCGGCGAGCACGGGGCCGCGCAGAACGGAGTCGGTCTTTTTAAACACCCCCGAGTGTGGCACCGCGCGCAAAAGGGCGGCGCGGCTTTTCACCCGCGCGGCGGCGCGGCCGGGCGGATCGAGCCGGGTGTTGGTGTCGAGCACCAGCACGTCGGTGTCGATCGGCGCGCGCGGCACCCGGGTGACGATCACGACGCGCAAGCCCGCCTCGTGGGCGAGGGCGCCGACCTCGGCCGCGCCGGTCAGGTCGTCCGCGAGCACGATGATGGGGCCGCGCGCCATCGATGGTTCAGCCGAGTTGGCGAAGTTCGGCGCGGACGGCTTCCTGATCCACGGGACTGAGCGGCAACAAAGGCGGGCTCATGTCGGGGCCGCAAAGATCGCGCAGGGCGAGACCGGCCTTCAGCGCGGCGAGGGACTGGCCGAGGGTGCGGTTGCGCTGGAAAATCGCGCCCAGGGCGTCGAGCTGTTCCTGGAGTTTTTCAGCGGCGGGCCAGTCGCCCGCCTCGGCGGCGTTGAAGAGACGGCTCCAGCGCTCGGGGTAGAGATTGCCCGAGCTGGGCACCAGTCCGTCGAAACCGAGCCGAAGCGCGGGGACGGAGTGGGCGGCGATGCCCATGAACAACGAAAAATCCGCGCTTCCGCCGAAGCGTTTGGCGACCTCCTCGCGGCGGCCGGCGGTCCCCTCGGAGTCTTTCAGGCCGGTGATGTTCGCGCGCCGGCTGAGGGCTTCGATCACGTCGTAGGGAATCGACATGCCGGTGGTGGCGGGCATGTTGTAGACCATCAGCGGGCCGCGGATGCCGTCGGAGAGGCGCTCGAAGTAGGCCTGGATCTCGGCCGGCTCCAATTTGAAGTAGTTCGGCAGGATGCCGACGGCGGCGTCGGCACCGCGGGCGAGGTAGGCGTTGGCCGCCTCGATGGAATCGCCCACGCAATTCGACGCGGCGCAGGCGAAGACGGGGGTGCGCTTGGCGGCGACCCTCGCGGCGATCTCGACGTAGCGGAGGCGCAGGGCTTGGGGGAGCGAGGCGACCTCGCCGGTGGTGCCGAGCACGAGCATGCCGCAACCGTTGGAGGCGAGGTGGTCGACCAGGCGGGCGGCGGCGGCCTCGTCGAGTTCGCCGGCGGCGGTGACCGGCGTCACGAGCGGCACGATGACGCCACGATGTTTGGGAGAGGTTTTCATGGTGGAAAAATCAGAAGGCGGCTTCGTAGATGCGAAGCGCGTCGGGGCGCGTGATTTCGCGCGGGTTGTTCTTCAGCAGGCGGGTTACGCCGAGGCCGGCGTCGGCGATGCGGGGCAGGGCCTCGCGGGGAATGCCGTGGGCAGCAAGGCCGGCTTTGACGCCGCAGTCGGCGACGAGCTGTTCGAGCCGGTCGGGCAGGGCAGCGACGGAGGCGGCGCCGAGCGCGTCGGCCAACGCGGCGTGGCGGGCCGGCAAGGCGGGAAGATTAAAACGCACCACGTGCGGAAGCAGCAGCGCGATCGACAGGCCGTGCGCGAGGTGGAACTCGCCCCCGAGCGGGTAGGCCAGGGCGTGGACGCCGGTGGTATTGACCGGGCCCAGGCCCAGGCCGCCGTAGAGGCTGCCAAGCGCCACGGCGGAGCGGGCCTCGAGATCGGCGCCGTCGCCGACCGCGCGGGCGAGGTGGGCGCCGATCAGGCGCACGCCCGCGAGCGAATGCAGATCCACCGCCGGATGGGCGGACAGATTGGCGTAGGTTTCGAGGCAGTGAGCGAGGGCGTCGAGGCCGGTGGTCGCGGTCAACGCGGGCGGCAGGGAGAGCATCAGCTCCGGGTCGATGATGGCCGCATCGGGCACGAGCGCGGGGCTGATCACGGCCTTTTTGGCGATGGTGGCTTCGTCGAGCAGAAGGGCGTTGGGCGAGACCTCGCTGCCGGTGCCGGCGGTGGTGGGCACGCAAACCAGCGCGGTGCGGCGGCCGGCGAGCACGTTGATCCCGTAGAAGGCCGAGATGGGCTCGGGCCGGTCGTGCAACGCGGCGACGAGTTTGGCGACGTCGAGCACGCTGCCTCCGCCCACCGCGAGCACGAGGTCGGGCGCGAAGGCGCGGGCGGTGGCGCGGATTTTCTCGGCGCAGGCGGTGGTGGGCTCGGGCGGCACGCCGGTGGCGATCTCCACGGTGGCGGATTCGGCGCGCAGGGCGTCGGCCGCGAGCGTGGCGTGCGGTAAGACCGAAGGAGACGTTAACAGGAAAACGCGGCGGCTGCCGGCGGCGCGCGCGAAGGCGACGAGCACCGGAAGGGCGCAGCCCGCGCCAACGGAGATCTGCGACGGCTGGCGAAGCGTGACGGAGGGGGGGGACATGGTCAGGCGGGCTTGGACTCGTCGCGGACGTGGGAGCGGAAGGTGAGCCGGTCCACGTTGTCGGGGAGCCACCCGCCGAAGAGGCGGCTGGAGATGTATCCGGTGACAAACAGCACCAGGTGGCCGAATACGCCGATGAGGATCGGGTTCATTTCGAAATTGAAGCCGAGATCGACCAGGTGGTGTTTGGGTTCGGTGGCGACCGCCCAGGCGGTGAAAAGGAGGCAGCAGGCCATGCCGATGTAGCAGCCCCGGCGCGTTGCGCGACGAGTCAGGAAACCGAGGCAGAAAAGCCCGAGCGTGCCGCCCGAGAGAATCGCGGCGATGGTGATGGCGCGTTCCATGACGGGCGCCGCGCCTTTTTCCGGAATCAGCAGGATGGCGGAACCGGCGGCGAGCAGCCCGCCCAGTCCGACCATGATACGGCCGAACAGAAGCCGGGCGCGTTCCGAGCTCTTCGGCAGGAGAAGGGAGAAATAGTCGGTGGTCACGACGGTCGCCACGCTGGTGAGATCCGAGCTCACGGTGGACATGGCGGCGGCGAGGATCGCGGCGGACACGAGGCCTAGAACGCCGGCCGGAAGGTAGTTGATCATGAAATACGGCATGATGCTGTCGCCCAGTTCGGGCGGCTGGACCTTCGCGAGGCTGAAGAAGCCGTAGAAACAGGCGCCGATGAACATGAAGGTGAAGAACACCGGCACGCAGATGAGCGCGCCCGACACGGCTGCCCGGCTGGCCTCGGCATCGGTGCGCGCGAGCAGGTAGCGTTGCACGAGATGCTGGTCGGTGACGTAGCGGCGGCACCATTGGATCGCGGCGGTCAGGGTAAACAGCCACGTCGTCGTCGTCGTCGTGTCGAACAGACTGGCCCAGGAAAGATCCCAGGAGCCGAGGGTCAGGCGCCCGCCGCGCCAGGCCTCGCCCACCACCGCGAAGGGCGCGCCCGCCTCCGGCGCAAAAAGCAGCCGAAGCAACACGAACGACCCGCCCAAAATGAGGACCGTGCCCTGCACCACGTCGGTCCAAACAACGGCCTTGATGCCGCCGAACATGGTGTAGGCGGCCGTGAAGAGCGCCACGCCGACGATCACGGTGCGCAACTCCCAGCCGGTGAGCACGTTGATGGCGATCGCGGTCGTGAAAAGGGTGACGCCGATGTCGAAGAGGCGGTCACCCAGGAAGCCGAAAGAGGTATAAAGTCGTCCGCCCAGCCCGAAACGCTGTCCGATGTATTCGTAGGCGCTCATGCGCACGACGCGCCGGTAGAACGGCACGATGAACTTGGCCACGAGCAGCAGCACGAAGGGCAGGATCAGGTGGGGAACTACAAAAATGAGTCCCTTCTGGAAGGAGGTGCCCGGGTGGCCGACGAAGGTGCCGGTGCCGATGATGGTGCCCATCAGCGTGAAGGAAACGACCCATCCGGGTATGCTGCGCCCGCCGGTGAAGTATTCCTCGGTGTTTTTCTGGCGGCGTGAGACCGCGATGCCCAAAGCGGCTACGATCAGGGCGTAAAGACCTATGACGATGAAATCGAGGGTATGAAGCGACATGGGGTGGAGGAGCCTCGCCGAGGGGGTGAAAGCGGGGGTGCGCTTCTCGACCACAGAAGGGAAAGCGGGCGACGCAATCTTAGAATACAAGAGGTATGGACGAGGGAAAATAGTTTGCGGATGCGCTTCTCGTCGCCGGCCGAGCCATGGGTCCTGTTCCGAACCCGTGCCGGTTTTCGTTAAGCACCGGAGCGCAATGTTTAGGGAGTATTCTGCCATGCGGGTAAGTTTCCGCCGGGGCGGGCGATTGGCGGCGATGGCATTACGATACCGGCAGTAATATTCTAAATTGCGGCAGAGCCTTGCACCGGCTTCCGCTATCTTTATTCGTTAAGTTGTGCGGCGACCATCCGCACATTTCACCCCACCTTTGTATAGAAAGCCGTTTCGGTTTACCGCAGACGGCCTTTGTCCGCCCCGACCTCACTGCTCATGTCCGCTATGCTTTCCGACTGCCACGCCCGCGCCGCCGGAGTTTTTCTGATGTTCGTCGCCGTGATCTCGTTGCCGGATTTGAGCGCTGCGTCCGAGCCTGCGGTGCTGAAATACGACACCTTTCGGCATCACGTGGACAAGTTCAACGCCATGGAGCCGGAGTTGGTGGTAAACCTGGTGCCCGATGTGCAGGCCTGGGATTGGATGAAGTCCCGGGTGCCGCTCTTCGAATGTCCCGACCCTCAGGTCGAGGAAACCTATTGGTTTCGTTGGTGGGCGCTGCGCAAACAGCTGAGGCGCGACGAGGGCAGCGGCCGCTTTGTTTTCGGCGAATTCATTAACCGCGCCAGACCGGTCAGCAGCGCGCTCGGTCATCATTTGATGGAGGGGCGCTGGTTGCGCGATCAGCAGTATCACGATGACTATGTGCTCTACTGGTTTCGCGGCCAGAACGGGGCGCCGGCGGAGCGGTTTCATCGGTATTCGCAATGGGTTCAGCATGCCCTCTGGTCCCGCTGGCTCGTCACCCGGGATACCGAAAGCCTGACCGGATTGCTGGACGAACTCGTGGCCGATTACGGCAAGTGGGAGACGGAGCGCATGCGCCCCGACGGACTGTTCTGGCAGCACGACGTCTGGGATGCGATGGAGGAGTCGATCAGCGGAGGCCGCAAAGTCATGAACGTGCGTCCCACGATCAGCTCCTATATGTATGGCAACGCCAGCGCGCTCGCCGCCATCGCCCGCTTGGCGGGACGGGAGGAGCTGGCGAAGCAATTTGATGATAAAGCCGCGAACCTGCGCCGTTTGGTCCAGGCCACGTTATGGAATAGTGACCTGGGTTTTTTCGGCGCTTACACCGAACAATTGCAGCCCATCGCGGTTCGCGAGCAAATCGGTTATATTCCTTGGTATTTTAATCTGCCCGAGGCGGGGCGCGGTTATGAAGTCGCGTGGCGTCAGCTGGTTGATGAAGGGGGATTTAAGGCCCCCTTCGGCATCACCACCGCCGAGCGCCGGGCGCCGAGTTTTCGCACCCGCGGAACCGGAACCTGCGAATGGGACGGCGCGGTATGGCCTTTTGCGACTTCGCAGACGCTCACCGCCCTGGCCAATGTGCTGCAAACTCGCACTCAGACGGAAATCGGCAATAGCGACTATTTCGACGCCTTTCTGACCTACTCCCGAAGCCATACCTACGACGGGTTGCCTTATATCGGCGAGTATCTCGACGAAAAGACCGGCGCCTGGCTCAAGGGACGGGACCCGCGCAGCACGTATTATAATCATTCCACCTACGCCGACCTCGTGATCACGGGCGTCGTCGGCCTGATTCCGCGGCCTGATAACACTTTGGTGGTTATGCCGCTCCTGCCCGCCGGGCTTTGGCCTTGGTTTTGCCTGGACGGAGTCCGTTATCATGGTCGGAACCTTACAATCTTTTGGGATGCGCACGGCACACGCTATGGTCGCGGAGCGGGCCTGCGGGTGTTGGTCGACGGGCAGGTGATAGCGCAATCCCAAGTCCTTGAACGCGTAACGGGAGAAATTCCATGAGGACTCTAGCCCTGTTGCTGGTCTTCGCCGGGTCCATCGTCGCGTTGTTTGCGCGGGAAACGCCGTCTCCCGTGATCTCCGATGCGTCCGGCGCGCTGATCTACGAGGTGGATTCCGCCGGCAATCACGTGCCGGATTTTTCCCACGCCGGCTATGGCGGCGGAGGCGTGCCGCTGCCCGATGTGCCGGCTCGCCTGTTGGTTGTGCCGGGTCCGGGAGACGACAGCGCACGTATTCAGGCCGCTCTGGATCAAATGGCGGAGCTTCCGCTCGATGCGGACGGACTGCGCGGTGCGGTCCTGCTCGTTCCGGGGCATTTTGAGATTGCCGGACAACTCGTCATCAAAGCCTCCGGCATCGTTTTACGCGGATCCGGAAACGGCGAAGACGGAACCGTGCTTCATGCCGTCGGCACGGGGCGTCGCGCCCTGATCGAGATCGCCGGTCGTGACGGGCGCCGTTCCCTTGGCGATGCGGTTTCCGTCTCCGGCGATGGTGTGCCGGTCGGCAGTCTGCGTCTTCGGCTGGCCGACACCACCGGTTTGAAACCCGGAATCTCGGTCACCATCAAACGGCCGAGCACGGCGGAGTGGATTAAGTTCATGGGCATGGACGACTCGCCCGGGCGCCAAGGTTACCAGTGGAAAGCCGGCACACTCGACGTGACTTGGGATCGGGTAATCACGGCGGTGGCGGGCGATGTCATCACGCTGGACGCCCCGCTGACGCTGGCGTTGGAAAAACGTTTTGGCGGTGCAACGGTTAAACCTTACGTGCAAGAAGGCTACCTAACACGCTGCGGCATAGAGCGGTTGCGCTGCGTTTCGGACTACGATGAGGCCAATCCACGCGACGAGCAGCACGCATGGAACGCCATCGATCTACATGCGTTGAGTGACGGCTGGGTTGCGGATGTCACGGCGGTGCATTTTGCGGGCTCGGCGGTCCAGGTCGGCGCCAAGGTCGCGCGAGTCACCATCCAGGATTGCGCGTCGCTTTCACCCGTTTCCGAACTAGCCGGCTACCGCCGATTGGCTTTCCACAATCGCGGTCAGCAGGTGCTGTTTTTGCGCTGCGTTTCGGAGCAGGGGCGGAACGATTTTACCACCGGATATCTAGCGGCTGGTCCGAATGTTTTCCTGCAATGCGATGCGCGCCAGAGCGCCTCGTTTAGCGGCTCCTTGGGCAGTGGTTCCTCGGGCCTTCTTTTCGACGGGGTCAAGATCGACGGCGGCTCTTTGCGACTCGATAATCTGGAAACCTTCAACCAAGGCGTGGGTTGGGCCGCTTTGAATTCCATGCTCTGGCAATGCAGCGCCGGCGTGATTGTCTGCCGCACTCCCCCGGGAGCTCGCAATTGGGCCGTGGCGGTGTGGGCGCAGTTTGTGGGCGACGGCAGCTGGCATCTGGTCAGCCAGTTCGCCCGCCCCGAATCCCTTTATCGCGCGCAACTGGAGGCGCGTGCCGGCACCGGCTCGCTCGCCGCACTTTTGCCGCGCGCCTACGGCTCGTCGCCGGCCGTTCCGCCCTTCGGCCCCGATGCGCCAGCTCCTACTCCAGCCGCAGCCGGCAAGGCGCTCACGCTGGTCGACGGGGTTCTGCTGATCGACGGGAAGAGGCTGACCGGCCGCGATGCGGAAACGGCTTGGTGGCGAGGACGCCTTGAACCGGCTCGCGCCAGCGACACGGCTCCGGCGATCACACGGTTCTCGCCGGGGCGCACCGGCACGGGCCTCACGGACGAACCGCCCGTCGTGGCCGAAAAACTGGCGAGAGAGGGTAAAACGATTTTCCGTCATCATTACGGACTCTGGTATGATCGCCGGCGCGACGATCACCAGATGGTCCGGCGTCCCGATGCCGAAGTCTTCCCGCCGTTTTTTGAGCAGCCCTTTGCTAGATCCGGACAAGGAAAGGCGTGGGATGGCTTGAGCCGCTACGATCTTACAAAATACAATCCCTGGTATTTCGACCGCCTGCGGACCTTCGCCCGGGAAGCCAGGAAGAATGGCATCGTCCTCCTGAACGAGATGTATTTTCAGCACAATATCATCGAGTCCGGCGCGCACTGGGTGGACTGCCCCTGGCGGCCGGTAAATAACATCAACGGCACGCCATTCACCGAGCCGCCTCCTTTTACCGGCGATACGATCAAGATGGCCGACGCGTTTTATGATCTGTCGGCCCCGACATACCGCGCTCTGCACCGCGCCTACATCCGACATCATCTTGATGTGCTTGGCGCCGAAACCAACGTCATTCACACACTCACCGCGGAAAACAGCGGTCCGCTGCACTTTATGCAATTCTGGCTCGATGTGGTCGCAGAGTGGAGGCGCGAGACCGGTCTGCATCCATTCATCGCCCTGAGCGCGCCAAAAGATGTTCAGGATGCCATTCTGAACGACAAAACGCGCGCGGCGGAGGTGGATGTTATCGATCTCACTTATTGGTTCCGCAATGCCGCCGGCCAGGAGTTCGCTCCCCTCGGCGGGAAATCGCTGGCTCCCCGTCAGCACCAACGTTTGTTCAAAGGAAAACGACCGGATGCCGACTCCATCGCCGCGATGGCACGCGAGTATCGCGAGCGATTTCCCGGCAAGGCGGTCATCAGCGGACTGAGCGAGGCGGGAGATGTTCAACCAGAGTGATCCCGTGCCTACCGTCGCATACCTCACATTTTATCACCCCATGAATCTATTCCGTTCCTTTATCCTGCTCCTGGCCTCGGCGCTTTGCGGCGCGGCCACAACCATGACCAATGTCGAAAAATGGGGGGTATTCGAACTCGAGCTCGCCGGGCCTGCCGAAGGCAACCCCTTCATTGATGTGCGTTTCGCGGCCGTGTTCACCGATGGCTCCACCACCATGTCGGTTCCCGGCTTTTACGATGGGAATGGCGTCTATAAGGTCCGTTTCAGCCCCGGTTCGACCGGCGAGTGGCGTTACGAAACGAAAAGCAATCGCTGGGAGCTGACCGGCAAGCTCGGCAAGTTCACCGCGATTCCTCCCGGTCCCGAAAACCACGGACCAGTTCATGTGTTTAATACTTTCCACTTCGCCCACGCGGATGGAACGCCCTTTAAGCAGGTCGGCACGACCATATACAACTGGACCGACACGCCGGAGGAGGTGCAGGAGGAGACCTTGCGCACCTTGGCCGCCGCGCCCTTCAACAAGGTGCGAATGTTGATTACCCCGCAGCCTACGCCCTACCAAAAACGTTTTGCTCCGCCGCGCTGGCCTTTTGTCGGCACCCCGCCGCGCGCTTGGGACTTTACGCGCTTCAACCCCGAGTATTTCGGCCACTATGAGAAGCGGGTTGCCCAATTGCTAGCCCTTGGAATCCAGGCTGATCTGATCCTCTTCAACCCCTACGGCAAGTTCGGCTTCGAGACCATGGACGCGGAGGGCGACGAGCGCTATGTGCGCTACGTGGTCGCGCGTCTTGGCGCTTATCGCAACGTGTGGTGGTCGCTGGCCAACGAATACGATTTTCTCCGCACCAAGACCGACTCCGACTGGGACCGGTTGGGCGCGCTCGTGCAGCAGTGCGATCCCCATCAACGTCTCCGCTCGATTCACAACGGATCCATTATTTTCGATCACAACAAGCCCTGGATCACCCATGTCTCGATGCAAAACGGGGCCGCCGTCGAGGAACCGGGACGGGCGGAGATGTATCGCGGCGTATGGCGCAAGCCGGTCGTATATGATGAAGTCAAATACGAGGGCGTGACGGAGTATCGCTGGGGAATTCTCTCCGGACCGGAAATGGTGCATCGGTTTTGGTGCGGCACCGTGGCCGGAACCTACGTCGGCCATGGTGATTATTTTGCCACCGTGCAGGAGGATACGTGGACTTCGTTTGGCGGAAAGCTAAGCGGATTGAGCGCACCGCGACTGGCCTTCTTGAAGAAGATCCTCGAAGAAAGTCCCGACCAGGGCATCGACCCGATCGACAAGTGGCAGGAAGTAAACACCGGTGGCGTTCCCGGACTATACTACCTTACCTATTTCGGACACGCGGAGCCCCGGGAGTGGAGCTTGAAACTCTACAAAAACGGCGTGAGCGACGGACAGCGTTACCAGGTCGAGATCATCGACACCTGGGCCATGACCATCACACCCGTGGAGGGAGAGTTCGTGACCAAACGGCTCGACAACTATCATTTCGTGGATGCGGGCGGCCGCGTGGTTCCGCTTCCTGGCAAGCCCGGGATCGCCGTGCGGGTCCGACGCATCGGCAACGATGGAAAACCCGCGTTCAATGTGCTGCCCAACGACTGATCATCATCCAATGTCACGCATTCTCGCCACGCTGGTTCTCGCGCTCGGTTTCGGCTTGGGCTCCGTCCGCGGAAGCTCTCTTCCGGACACGTGTTACCTCTTCGCGTATTTTTATCATGATTTGGAGAAGGAGGGTTTCCGTCTGGCGTGGAGTGCGGATGGCTTCGAATTTGAAAAACTGAATCAAGGACGCGCTTGGGTGACCCCCGTGGCGGGCGAGAATAAGTTGATGCGCGACCCCGCGATCTTTCGCGGTCCCGACGGGCTTTTCCACCTAGTCTGGACCACCGGTTGGACGGGCAAGACCATTGGCTACGCTTCGTCGCGAGATCTTATCAACTGGTCCGAGCAACGAACACTTCCCGTTATGGCGCACGAAGCGGAGGCGCAAAACTGCTGGGCGCCGGAAGTCCTGTGGGACGCGGCCAAGGGAACTTTTCTGATCTACTGGTCGACGACCATTCTTGGTCGATACCCGGATACGGAGATGTCTAATCGTCGCGCCGAGCGCAACCATCGTATTTACGCGACCACGACCGTAGACTTCAAAGTATTCACGCCCACGATGCTGCTCTATGATGCAGGCTACAACGTGATCGACGCCAACATAATACCCGCGCTCGACGGCACCGCCGACTGGCTTATGTTCGTCAAGGATGAGACCTTCGCCCCCGTTACGCAGAAGAATATCCGCATGGTGCGGGGTCGTTCTCCCGAAGGTCCTTGGGATCCGGTTTCCCCGGCCTTGACCGGTGCTTATTGGGCGGAGGGACCGACCGCGATCAAGGTTGGCGACGAATACCGGGTCTATTTTGATAAACACATGGTCGACGCCATCGGATTGGTGACGTCAAAGGATCTCCTGAATTGGACGGACCAGAGTGCCAAGGTGCGTATGCCCGAACACGCTCGTCATGGGTGCATCCTCGCGGTGGAGCGCGGATTGATGGAGCGACTGTTGGAGTATTCGAGCGGTGTTGATAAGCAGACACCGGGCGCAACCACTCCCTAGACACCTTCGCCTGAATAATCTCGCCCGATGTCTGGTTCCCTTTCGCCTCTGGATCTCACGGTGCTGGTCGCCTATCTCCTGGGCGTCGTTGGCAGCGGAGTTTGGTTCTACCGGCGGGCCGGTGATAGCGAACAGTATATGTCCGCCGGGCGCTCGCTGCCGGGTTGGGCGGTGGGGCTTTCGATTTTCGGCTCCTATGTGAGCAGCATCAGTTTTCTGGCGAACCCCGGGAAATCGTTCGCCGGTGATTGGGGCGGTTTTGTTTTCTCGCTTTCGCTGCCCGTCGCGGCGCTGGTGGCGGTAAAGTGGTTTGTCCCTTTTTTCCGGAAGCGCGGCGAGATATCCGCCTACGGCCATCTTGAGGCGCGTTTCGGTCCGTGGGCCCGCAGCTACGCCGTCGTCTGCTACCTGCTCACACAAGTGGCCCGCCTGGGCACCATTTTGTATTTGCTCGCGTTGGCCTTGGTGCCGCTGACCGGCTGGGATATCCGCCTGATTATCATCGGCGTAGGGGTGGTGGTGGTGCTTTATCCGTTGATCGGAGGCACCGAGGCGGTGATCTGGACGGGCGTGGCCCAAGCGCTCGTCCTGGTCGCTGGCGCACTCGTTTGTGTGTTGTCCTTGATGTTCAAGATGCCCGGCGGCCCCGGGCAGATCATCGAAATCGGCGCGGCCAACGGCAAATTCGCGCTCGGCAGTTTCTCCTCAACGCTTACCCAGCCGACTTTCTGGGTGGTCTTGGTTTACGGACTGGCGATCAACCTGCAAAACTTCGGCATCGATCAAAGTTATGTGCAGCGCTACATCACCGCCAAATCGGACCAGGCGGCTCGTTCGAGTATCTGGATGGGCGCCCTACTTTATATTCCGTTTGCGGCTGGATTCTTCTTCATCGGCACCGCGCTCTTCGCCTTTTATAAAGTGCAGCCCGAGCTTCTGCCGGCCACGGTGGACGCCATCGGCAGGCCCGATTCGGTGTTTCCTGCCTACATCAGCACGCAGTTGCCCGCCGGCTTGGCGGGATTGGTGGTGGCGGCGCTTTGTGCCGCGGCGATGGATTCCAATCTCAATTGCATGGCAACGCTCTTTCACGGCGATTTTTACACCCGCTACATCCGCCCGAACGCGGGCGAGCGCGAGTCGATGCGGGTGCTTCACGGCAGCACCATCGGCTTTGGGGTGATTTGCATCGGTGCGGCATTGGCCATGATCGAGATCAAAAGCGCTCTGGATGTATGGTGGGAGCTGGCGGGCATTTTCGGCGGCGGCATGCTGGGGCTCTTTTTGCTGGGCCGTCTTTTCCCCCGGGCGGGCGGCACCGCCGGTCTGGCCGGGGTGGTGTCGGGTATTCTGGTGATTCTCTGGATGACGCTTTCGCCCAAACTTTCGTGGTGGCCGGAGTCGATACGCAGCCCGTTTAACGGACTTCTCGTAATCGTTTTCGGCACCCTGGCCATTCTGGTCGTAGGCGGTTTGGCCGCGCTCCTTTTCCCGACCCGCGTAAAAGCTCCCTCCATTCCCTTAACATGATTAAACATTCCGTCTTCTTTCTGTCGCTGGCCTTGGGTCTGGGCGCCGCCGTCCCGCATCCCGCCGTCGTCCGGGCCGAATTGATCAACCCGGGCGCGCCCTATCCCGAGTGCCACGCCTCGACCATCGTGGAAACCGCCCCCGGACATCTCGTTTCGGCCTGGTTCGGCGGCACCAAGGAGCGAAATCCCGACGTATGTATCTATGTTTCCCATTTTGAAGAGGGAAAATGGAGTCCGGGCGTCCTGGTCGCGGACGGCATACAAGCGGATGGAAATCCCCGCCTGCCGACCTGGAATCCGGTGCTGTTCGCGCCGAAGAACGCGCCGTTGCATCTTTTCTATAAAGTCGGTCCAACCCCTCGCGATTGGTGGGGTATGTTGATCACCTCGGCCGATGGCGGACGGGTTTGGAGCGCGCCCCGTCGTTTGCCCGACGGCATCCTTGGGCCGATTAAAAACAAACCGGTGGTGATGCCCGATGGCTCTTGGCTTTCACCCACCAGCACCGAAGGCAACAAGAGCGCCACGGGCGACAAGGACGCCGACGGCTGGTTGGTGCACTTCGAGCGTTCGCGTGACGCCGGCGAGACCTGGGAAAAAATCGGCCCGGTGAAAAAAGGACCGGGGTTTGATGCGATCCAACCGAGTATTCTCTTCCATTCCGATGGTCGGCTTCAGGCGCTGTGCCGAACCAAGCACGGTGTGGTCGCCCAGACTTGGTCGAATGATGCCGGGCAAACCTGGGGAACGCTCACCGCAATTGAACTGCCCAATCCCGGCTCCGGCACCGACGCGGTCACACTCGCCGATGGTCGCCATTTGCTGGTGTATAACCACTCCGCCCATCGCGCCGATGAGGCCAAGGGGGATCGTTGGCCGCTCGACGTGGCACTGTCCACGGACGGACTTAAGTGGCGGCACGTGGTCACGCTGGAGACCGAACCCTGCAAGAGCGGCTACGCTTATCCGGCCGTGATCCAGGCCGCCGATGGTTTTGTCCATATCACTTACACGGTGAACCGAGAGGTCATAAAACACGTGGTTCTGGATCCCTCCAAGCTATGATCGCGCGTCTCCTGCTCGGACTCCTGGCGTTGGTGTTTTCGCTCCGTTGTGAAGCCGCCTATGAGGTCGAGCGGTTGCTGTGCGAGTTGAGCGTGGATCCGCTGGGCGTGGATGTGGCGAGGCCCAGGCTTTCCTGGCAGATCAAGTCCGACGAAGAGGCCCAACGGCAGACCGCGTGGCAGGTGCTGGTCGCGACATCGGTCGAAACGCTCGCCGGGTCGAAAGGCGACATCTGGGACAGCGGTCGGGTCGAGGGCGACGAGACCGTGCTCGTGCCCTACGCGGGACGAAACCTCGTCTCGTCCGAGCGGGTGTTCTGGAAGGTGCGCAGTTGGGACCGCGATGGGCGCGCTTCCGAATGGAGCGAGGCCGCGAGTTGGACGATGGGCCTGCTCTCCCCCGAGGAATGGCGCGCACGGTGGATCACCGCGGCCGGCTCGGAGCGTTTGGAAAACACCCTGTTGCGGCGCGATTTCGCGGTGCGTCCGGGCCTTCGTCGCGCGCTCGGCCATGTATCCGGACTCGGGCAATATGAACTTTTCATAAATGGCGGAAAAGCCGGGGCGGATGTGCTTTCCCCAGGTTGGACCGACTACAAGGATTCGATATTGTATGATACCCGCGACGTGACCGGTTTGTTGAAGGAAGGAGCGAACGCCATCGGTCTGTCTCTCGGCAACGGGATGGCGCACGTGGTCCGGCCGGAGGGGCGTTTTGCGAAATTCAAGGGCTCCTTTGGTCCGCAGCGCGCGATCTTACAACTCCGGCTCGAATACGGCGATGGCACGGTCGAGACCGTCGTCACCGACGAAACGTGGAAAACCCATGCGGGCCCGATCACATTCTCCAGCATCTATGGGGGCGAGGATTTTGACGCCCGTCTCGTCCAGCCCGGCTGGGATCGCCCGGGGTTCGGCGAAGCCGGGTGGCTGCCGGCAACGATCTATGCGGGAGAGAGCGGGGTTCTGCGCGGCCAGAGCCACGCGGCCGAAGCGATCGCCCCGATCGAGACCCGAGCGGTGATCGCCACACGGGAGTTATCGCCCGGCGTCGTGCTATATGACTTTGGTCAAAATGCTTCGTTTATGCCGCGCCTTACGGTCAGCGGCCCCGCCGGTTCGGTGGTGAAGTTGACGGGCGGAGAAGTCGTCAACGCCGACGGCACGATCAATCGTTCGACCATGGGTGGCGCGCATCGCGGCAGCGCCTGGTGGCAATATACGAAGTCCACCGATGGGCCTGAGACTTGGTTTCCGCAGTTTTATTATGTCGGATCACGTTATCTCTACGCCGAATTGTCGCCCGCAACCGAAGGCGCCGAACGCCCCGCAATCGTAGCCCTCGAAATGGTCGTGGTGCACTCGACGGCGGCGCCCGCGGGAGGCTTCGCTTGTTCGGACCCGACCCTCAATCGTATTCGCGATTTGGTGCGCTGGGCGCAGCGTTCCAACATGGTTTCGATCCTCACCGATTGTCCGCACCGGGAGAAACTGGGCTGGCTCGAGCAGAATCACCTCAACGGCCCCGCCTTGCGTTATGAATGGGTGATCGACCGCCTCGCGGCGAAAAATGCCCGCGACATGGCCGAAGCCCAGACCACGGAGGGTTTGATCCCCAACATCGCTCCGGAATACACCGTGTTCAAAGGCACCTATCGCGCCGCCGCCGAGTGGGGGGCCTCTTTTATACTGGTGCCGTGGCAGCAGTATGTATTCACCGGCGATATCGGCCCGCTCCGCGAGCATTATGTAGCGATGAAACGTTACTTCGCCTATCTGGAAAATCAGGCGGCCGGGGGGCTCTTGGCCGAGGGTCTGGGGGATTGGTATGATGTGACGTTGGAAAAAACAGGCCGAGCCAATCTTACGCCACCGCCGGTGACCGCGACCGCGCATTTTTGGCTCGATGCCGATACCTTGGCCAAGATCGCGGCCGTGCTTGGTTGTTCCGACGATGCCGAATTGTTCAAATCCAAGGCCGATTCGATCAAGGCTCTTTTTAATCGGTCGCTTTATAATTCCGCCGTCCCGGCGCTCTATGGAAGTGGCTCCCAGACCTCGCTTGCCCTGCCGCTCGCGCTGGGCCTTGTCGATCCGGCTGAGCGGTCAACCGTCCTGACCGCGTTACTGAAGGATATCGAGATCCATGGCCATGCCACCACCGGTGCAATCGGCACGCCCTACCTCTTTCGCGCCCTCACCGACGCCGGGCATGCCGATCTCGTGTATAGACTCGTAACTAACCCGGATAAACCGGGCTACGCCTTTCAACTTAAGCAAGGCAACACGGCGCTGGCCGAGTCCTGGACCGCGCAAACCGGCGCTTCACAAAACCATTTCTTCCTGGGCCCGATCATCGAGTGGTTCTATCGCGATGTGGCCGGCATCATTCCGGACGAATCGGCTCCCGGCTTTAAACATGTCATCATTCGCCCGCATCCCGTTCCGGGCCTGACCTGGGTCGAGGCTTGGCACGACACGCCTTACGGCCGCGTCGAAGTGCGTTGGGAAAAGAGCGACGGAAAACTGGTCCTGAAGCTCTCCATCCCCGCCAACACCACCGCATCCGTGCAGATGCCGGTCAGGGAGGGCCCCCGCATCGGCCAGGAGGTGTCCGCCGGCCGACATGTTTTCGAATCCACCTGGTAGGTTGGATCGAAACCCGACTCCCGGTTTATCATCTATTCTTTAGCCTTTGGCGCCTGATGTAACCCTCTAATTTACGTGTTTGTTGAAACTTTATGCAGGATCCTAAGGACTTTCCCACGTGGACGATTCTTTTGCACGTCGTGGAGTCGAGGAAACGTTTGACGATAAGCCCTGTCGCTAGCATCTATTAACGGTCACCATAAATCGGTTGTTCATGTCTTCGCGGACACCGAATCCGATCCGTGGCTTTCAGGTTTTCCTCAACCCCTATCTCGCCCCAGTTTTTATCCGGACGGTCCCGCTCTCCGCCCGTTCTAGTCACCCCAATTAGTAATACCCCGCTTCGGCCATCGGCCGGTTGCGCGACTTGGCCGCGCTTCTGTTCGATCCGCCCAGATCGCCGAGTAACCACCATATCGAGACGCCCCGAGCCTCGGTGCCCCAAACCAGAAGAATTTCAATTTGTCTCGTCCCCATCAATCCATGACTACCCCAATCATCAACGCCCCGGTCGCCGCCCGCGTTCGCTCTCGTAAATCCTATTCGGCCGCCGTAGCCACTTTGGCCGCCGCCATGTTGGCGCTCGGCTCGTCCCATCTTCAGGCGGCCAGCGGCACCTGGGCCAGCACAGCCGATCTGGGCGCGGGCCTCACGGTTACCAACGCCGCCTCCGCGCTCACCTTTACCGACACCTTGTCGGGCAATGCCGCCACCTTGGTTGAGGGCGATGCAGTCTTGGTCGGTAACTCTCCTGTCACCGTGTTGGGCACCACTTTCAGTTATTATTATGCGGTGGGCGTGGGTTCCACACCGAGCTCCGTGGTGCGGGTTTCCCAGTCTCCGGCGGGCAACACCTTTGCTCCCTCGGGAACATCGCAAACGGTGACCAAGGTCCCGACCTGGTTCTCGGCGGGCAACTGGGCGGGGGGCATCATTCCCAATGGCAGCGACGATTCCGCCACCATCGCCCCGGCCGCCCCGGTCTCCCCGCAAACCGCGATGACCACCCTCCTGCTTGATCGCAACGTGACCGTCGGTTCCTTGACGGTTGATACGACCAATTGCGGACCTCACGCCACCGACACCACACCCGCGGGTCTGGCGGGCACGGCGGGCTCCTTTGGCTTGAGCCTGATCGGGTCCACTCGCGCGAGCGGACTCCTATCCACTTTGACGTTCCAGACCTCGAGCGGAACACCCACCGTTAACGTCAGCGGTGGCAAAAGCTTATCTTTTAGTGATTCAAAGATTTCCGGTGGCACGGTGGGCAATGCGTCGGCCAAACTTACCGTAGCGGGAAATCAGGGTTTGATAATCAACAACTTGAACCCGGTATCCAGCCCGGTGGCGGTCGATTCACTGATTGTTGCCCCGGCAACAAGCCCGTTTACCTATGGCGGTGGTCAGGTCCGTTTCGGCCTCGGTGTGGATTGGTCGAATTTCAGCGGCGATCTCACTCTCTCCCAAGGTGTTTTCCAGCCTCTCGGCGGTGGATCGACGGGCAACGGTTTCAGCAGTCTCCCGCTCAGCAGCAAGCTGGTGCTTGGCACCGGGTCCAATGTCGCCCGTATGGAGATTCCGACCAACAGCGCGAACAATGGCGGTTCCACCGTGGTTCGCGGTCTTGAAAGCACGAGCCCGAACAGCGCCATCATCAACACCCGGCAGCTGGCTCTTGGCACAGGTGTCGCATCCTCGACTTTCGAGGTTGGTATCTACGGCGCTCCGTCCGATTCATTCAACTATGCCGGCAACATAGGCGACGCCAGTTATTCGGCTTCGCTGGCGAGCGTCTCCGCCGTTCGTTTTGTCAAGATCGGCCCCGGCACGCAGATCCTCTCGGGTGTCAACAACCTCAACGCCCTCTCCACAAATACCGTCGTGGTTTCCGTCCTCGGGGGCAAACTCTCCCTGGGCACGACCGGCGCGATCGGCACGATCACGGGCGGCCAGGGTGCGGCGAACGCCGATAGCTCTTTTGTGCTCAAAAATGGCGAGTTTGCACTTTCCGGCCTCGGCAACTCCACCACGGCGCGCACCCAGTCGTTTGGCGGGCAGCTCATCAGCGGTAATATAGCACCCGGTGCGAGCAACCCCGACTTTAATCAGTCCACGCAGAGCACCAGCTTCAGCACGCTGACGGTGATCGCCGATCCGGCCCAGCCCGCCTCGCTTGGCTTTGGCTCGCTCAGAATCCGGAACAACGGCAGCACCACCGGCAATCTCAACGGCACCAGCTATTTGTATCGCGGCACGAACCTGGGCGCGACTCCTGGTCCTGGCGTCGCCACCATCAATTTCACCACGGCGCCGTCGACCGGCGGCGGTGGTTTGGGCGGAACCGGCGCCTTGGGCACGACGGCGGCTCCGGTGCTCAAGGGAGCGCTTGCCGATGTGTCGCCGACCGGCAACGGCGCGGGCTTTGCCACCTACGAGGCGACGAAAGGCATTCGCCTGTTGGATAGTTCCGAACAAAACACGGTGACCACCGGCGCGGCCTACAACACCGCCGCGACGAACGAAAACACCGTCCTCAATCTGTCCGCGGACGACTCGATCACCGGTCATACGAGCAACACGCTCAAGATCAACAATTCGACCGGCTCGACCATCACGCTGACCAATAGCGGCACGGCGCTAAACGCCGCCAACGGTCTGCTCTTCTCCGGCACCGCCCCGATTGTATTGTCCGGCGGCACGATCACCGGAACGGTCAACACGGATGCCGAAGATGTCGTCATCCACTCGATCAACAACTCCGAGGCGGGCATCACGCTCCGGACGCCTGTATCCAACGCCTGCACCACCGTCGGTTCTTCGGCCCGGCAAGGCTGGGTCACCTACAGCGGCCCTGGCAACCTTCGCATCGAGGGCGATCAAACGCTCGGTGTCGTGGGCAACTCCACGGTCAACACCGTGGGTGGCATCGCATTCAACGGCACCGGCACCACCACCCTTGCGGCGCCGGTCGTGAACGCAGCCACCTTCAACGTGAATCAAGGTTTGGTGAAGCTGGATACCGGGGCGGCCTGGTCGAATGTGCCCCGTCTGATGCTAGCCTCCGGCGCGACCCTCGATTTGAACGGCATCACCAGCAACGCCACGACCAATCGTTTCACCGATATCAGCGCACCGATCACCGCCAACGGAGCTCTGGCGCTCAATGCGGGCGGCGTTGTCACCAACACCGGCGCAAGCGCGGTTGATCTCAGGCTCACCGGTAATACGAATGGAGCGCTGAATGCGCCCTTCTTTGGCACCATCGCGGGTAATCTGAATCTCGTGGTCGACAAATCGACCTTCAACGGCACGAATCTTACCTTCTCCTACGGAATTCAATCGCTGGCCAATGTAAATACTTACACTGGAGCGACCAACATTCTGTCCGGCATTCTCAACATCGCGCGTGGCGGTCAGTTGCCGCCGACCACCGTCGTCACCCTCGGAACCAGCGGCAGCGACGCCATCGCCACCCTGAGCCTCGGCGATTCCAATAACGCCGGCGCGGTCCGCCAAACGATCGCCGGTTTGTATGAGGTGGGCAACGGCGCTTCCCTGGTGAGGAACAATGGAGCCATGATCAGCCAGCTCACGCTCAACATTCCTCAAGGGGTGGAAAACATCTACACCGGTGATCTGGGCGTCACGCCCGCGGCCAACGGCTCCGGCGAAAATCTGTTCGGTCTGCGGAAGATCGGGGCGGGCACGTTTGAAGCCTCCGGATCGGTCGTTTATTACACCGGCGGCACGGTCATCCAAGGCGGTATCCTCCGTGTTTCGTCGGACGCCAAACTCGGCCAGATCGGCTCCTTGACCGGCGTGGCGGGTAGCTCGGGCGCTCCCTTGGCTCCGCAGTCGGCCTTCCCTAACAATATCATACTTGATGGCGGCACGCTCCAGACTACCACCACGGTCAATTTCACCCTCGATTCCAAGCGCGGCATCGGCCTCGGGCCGACCGAAGGCGCGACCGGGGGCACCGGCACCCTGTGGGTCGACTCGGGCATCACCCTGGCCTACGGCGGCGTCATCGCATCAGCCGGAAACACCGGAACACAGACCTTGGTCAAGAACGGCAGCGGCCACCTCGCCCTGAACGGCGCCAACACCTTCACCGGCACCACGACCATCGCCGCCGGCTCGCTCGGCGGCATCGGTTCGCTTGCGAGCGGCGTCTCCGTCTCTTCCGGAGCCGCCCTCGCGCCGGGCAACGGTGGGGTCGGCACGTTCGCCATCGGCGGCGGGCTGACCCTCGCGGCCGGCGCCCAGCTGACCGTGGATCTCGGCGCCCCCGGCACCTCCGATCTGATCCAAATCGGCGGCGCGCTCAGCGCGACCGGTTCGGCCACGATCAACATCAATCCGTTGACCGGTTTCGCGGCCGGCACCTACACCCTGATCTCGGGCACCGCACCGATCAGCCCGGCCAATCTCAAGGTCGGCACGCTTCCGGTCGGCTTCCGCGGCACGCTCGCGTCCGTGGGCAACACGATCACGCTGACGATCGCCCCGGGCAGCGCGCTCTCCTCGCTTGAAACCTGGCGCCAGGACAACTTCGGCAGCAGCGAAAACATTGGCGATGGCGCGGATACCGCCGACTACGATCATGACGGCGTGGCCAACCTGGTCGAATACGCGACCGGCTCCGACCCCAAGATCGCCGGCGCGGCCGCCTACAGCACCGCTCGCGCGGGTAACTTCCTCGCCCTCACCTACACCCGTATCGCCGACACCTCGCTCACCTACACGGTGCAAGGCTCCAGCGATCTGGTTACGTGGACCACGGTGTCGACGGATAACAACCCGAGCACCGGGGCGGCCAACCTCGCCGGGCAGGTGACCGTCACGGACACGGTTTCCACCTCCGGCGCGCCCCGCCGTTTCCTCCGCCTCAAGGTTAGCTATTAACCTTGGGACGTTCGTTAGGCGGTTGAGTCTGGCTTAAGACTTCGAGGCGGGCGGCGCTTGCGGGTTCTCCTGTGAGCGCCGCTCTGCGTTGTCTGGCCAACCGTTCTCGCGCCTCGCATTCCCGAGTGCCCACCTTGGGAGGTTTTACGTCTCTAACTTGTCCGATCATGCCCCGCCGCATCCCATACGGTTTGGGGACTTGGACAACCGGACGGCCGGGAGTGGCTTTTGCCGCCCCGGGGTTGTGGGCTTTCAGCCGGCCGTCGGGCGGTGGGCGGCGGCGCGGAGGAACGCCTCCGGGGCGAGGCCGGCGGCGCGGGCGAGGGCGTTGACGCGACTCGCCTCGGCGGCGGTCAGCGCGGTCAGGCGGGCGGTGCCGTCGCGGTCGGTCCACTTCAGATGCACGGTGCGTTGGCGCGAGGTTTTCACCAGTGCCCGGACAAAGGCGTCGTCGTCGGGGGCGGCTTCGGGCGCGGGGCTGGACGGCTTCATTTTTTTCGGCCCCGGCCACCGGGCAGGAGGGACAACAACCACAGCAGCAGGACGGCGCCACCGACTGCGGTCAGTAGGGTGGCGAGCGTGGTTGTGGCGTAAAAGCCGATCACGCCCAGCAGGAAACGGCCGAGGAAGGAGCCGGCCACGCCGAGGATCAGGTTGCCGACCAAACCGAAGCGGCCGCGACCCAGGATGAGGCCGGCGAGCCAGCCGGCGAGGGCGCCGACCACGAGCAGGATGCAGAGTTGTTCGAGGCTCATGCGGGGTGGGTTTCGGGGGCGGGTTCGCCGAGGCGCGGGAAGGTCTGCCAGAGGGCGAGTGGGATGTCCTCGGGGCGCACGGTGGCGGGCTGGCCGGCGGCGACCAGCGAGTCGATCCAGGCGCGGCCGCCGTCGGGCAGGATGCCGCGCAAGAGGCTGCCGATTTGTTTGCGGCGTTGTTGGAAGCAGGCGCGGATGGCGAGCTTGCTGCGGCGGGGGAAAAACAGCGGCTGCGGTTTGCGGACGAGGTTGAACAGGTAGGAATCGACGTCGGGCCGGGGGTGGAAACAGTGGCCGGAGACCTTGTGGCCGGGGGCGATGTCGAAGGCGCTCTGGAGGAAGATCGAGATGGAGCCGAAGAGTTTCGAGCCGGGCTTGGCCATGTAGCGCTGGGCGGCCTCGTATTGCAGCATCAGCACGAGGCGTTCGGGCAGGGGGCCCTCGAGCACGGCGTCCATCCAAGGCGTGGAGATGGCGTAGGGGAGGTTGGCGACGACCTTGAAGGGCAGGTCGGCGGGGATGTCGGCCACGGGGTGATCCATGGCGTCGGCCTCGAGCAGGTGGAGGCGGCCGGGGTGGAGCGGGGCGACCTCCTCCAGCAGGTAGCGGGCGAGCATGGCGTCGCGCTCGACCGCCCAGACCTCGGCGCCGGCCTCAAGCAGGGTGCGGGTGAGGGTGCCGAGGCCGGGGCCGACCTCGACCACGCGGTCGCCGGGCGCGACGCGCGCGAGCTCGAGCGACTTGCGCACGATGTTGCCGTCGATGAGGAAGTTTTGCCCCAGGCCGTGCTTCGGGTGGACGCCGAGCTTGGCGAGGATATCGCGGGTTTCTGAGACGGTGAGGGGCATGCTCAGGCCGAGCGGAAGGAGGCGACGAGCGCGGCGGGGTCGGGGGCCTTCATCAGGGCCTCGCCGCAGAGGATGGCGTGGGCGCCGCAGGCGCGGACGCGGGCGGCGTCGGCGGCGGTGTGGATGCCGCTCTCGCTGATGGCGGTAACGCCGGCGGGGAAACTCGGGATGAGGCGCTCGCTCAGGCCGAGGTCGCAGCGGAAAATCGCGAGGTCGCGGTTGTTCACCCCGATGATCGTGGCGTCCTGGGCGAGGGCGCGGTCGAGCTCGGCCTCGTCGTGGATCTCGAAGAGCGCGTCCAATCCGGCGGCGCGGGCGGCGGCGTGGAGCTCGGCGAGTTCGGTATCGGCGAGGGCGCGGACGATCAGCAGGATCGCGGCGGCGCCGGCGGCGCGGGCCTCCAGGACCTGGATGGGGTGGACCATAAAGTCCTTGCGGATGCAGGGCCGGGCGGGCGCGTGGGCGGCGAAGTGGGCGGTGACGGCCTCGAGATCGGCGAGGGTGCCGCCGAAATACTTTTCGTCGGTGAGCACCGAAAGTGCGTCGGCGCCGGCGGCCTGGTAGCGGGCGGCCTGGGCGGGGGCGGAGACGCCGGCGCCGATGTCGCCGGCCGAGGGCGAGCGGCGTTTGATCTCGGCGATGATGGCGAGGGTGGCGTCGGGGCGGCGCAGGGCCGCGCCGAAGGACGGCGCGCGGGGCAGGCGGGCGTCGAGCGCGGCGAGTTCTTCCAGCCCGACGGGTCGGGCGCGGGCGGCGACCTCGGCGCGTTTGTGCGCCATGATTTCGGTGAGTTTATCGGCCATGGGCGGCGGGGGCGGGCTTACTTGGCCCAGGTGTCCTTGAGGGAGATGGTGCGGTTGAACACGAGGCGGCCGCGGGCGGAGTCCTTCGGATCGACGGCGAAGTAGCCGAGGCGTTCGAATTGGAAACGGCCGTCCGGGGTGGCGTCGGCGAGGGAGGCCTCGAGGCGGGCGGTGACGGTCTCGAGCGAGCGGGGGTTGACCACTTTCAGGAAGTCGGGCTCGGCGGCGGGCTCGGCCACGGTGAACAGGCGGTCGTAGAGGCGCACCTCGGCGGTGACGCAGCGGGAGGCGGAGACCCAATGGATGGTGCCCTTTACCTTGCGGTCGCTGTTCGGTTCGCCCTGGCGGGTGGTCCGGTCGAAGGTGCAGCGTAGCTCGACGAGGGCTCCTGCGGCGTCCTTCACGATCTCCTCCAGCTTGATGATCCCGGCGTATTTCAGGCGGACCTCGCCGCCCGGTTTCAGGCGAAAATATTTGGGCGGGGGCACCTCGGCGAAGTCGTCGGCCTCGATGAACACCTCGCGGGTGAGGGCGACGGGGCGGGTGGTGGGGTTTTCGTCCTGGGGGTTGTCGGTGGCGCGGCACTCCAGCACCTCGTCGGCGGCGAGGTTGGTCAGCACGACCTTGACCGGGCGGAGCACGGCGAGGCGGCGGGCCGCGAGGGCGTTTAGGGCGTCGCGCACGGCGTTTTCATAGACGGCGATCTCGGTGAGGCTGTCGAATTTCGTCACGCCGAGGCCGGTCACGAAGGCGCGGAGGGCGGCGGCGGGCACGCCGCGGCGGCGGATGCCGGCGAGGGTGGGCATGCGGGGGTCGTCCCAGCCGGCGACCACGTTTTCCTGCACCAGCTGGAGCAGGCGGCGTTTGCTCACGATGGTGTAGGCGAGGTTGAGCTTCGCGAACTCGTATTGGCGGGGCAGGGGCCGGGGGAGGGCGAGGGCCTCGAGGATCCAGTCGTAGAGCGGGCGATGGACCTCGAACTCGAGGGTGCAGATCGAATGGGTGACGCCCTCGAGGTAGTCGCTCAGGCAGTGGGCGTAATCGTAGAGCGGATACACGCACCAGGTGGTGCCGGACTGATGGTGGGCCACGTGGCGGATGCGGTAGAGCAGGGGGTCGCGCAGCCAGACGTTGGGCGCGGCCATGTCGATCTTGGCGCGGAGGGTGCGGGCGCCGTCGGGGAACTCGCCGGCGCGCATGCGACGGAAGAGATCGAGGCTCTCGGCCGTGGGGCGGTGGCGGAAGGGCGATTCGCGGCCGGGCTGGTCGAGGGTGCCGCGGTGGGCCTCGATCTCGGCGGCGGAGAGGTCGCACACGTAGGCCTTGCCAGCGAGGATGAGGCGTTCTGCGAAGGCGTATAGGGCCTCGAAGTAGTCGCTGGCGAAAAAGGGCTCGGCGGCGGGCGCGCCGGCGGGGGCGGGCGCGGCGTAAAAATCGACCGCGCCGTCGGGGCCGTGGGTGGCGGCAGGGCGGGCGCCGGCGGGTTTGAGGCCGAGGTTCTGGTCGGCCCAGCCGGCGATCAACCAGCGCACGTCCGCTGTGATGGAGTGGACGTATTCGAGGTCCTACTTGGCGGGGTTGGTGTCGTCGAAGCGGAGGTTGCAGCGGCCCTGGTTTTCGCGGGCGATGCCAAAATTCAGGCAGATCGACTTGGCGTGGCCGATGTGGAGGTAGCCGTTGGGCTCGGGCGGGAAGCGGGTGACGATGCCACCGGGGTAGCGTTGCGCGGCCACGTGCTCCGCCACGATGTCACGGATGAAATCGGCGGGGGCGCTGGACTCGGGTGCGGTGCTGGCGGCGGCGGGCTCGGCGGTCATAAACGGCCGAAGTTCACGCGCGGACGGGCGGGAGGCAAGCGCGCGGACGCGGCGCGCAAAGGGGAGAAAACTCAGGGAGCGGCGGGCGGAGGGGTGCCGACGCTCTCCTTGAGCTCGCGCAATTCCTTGGTTTTCTCCCGGAGCTGAATTTGGAGAAAGCGGACCTGGGCCGCCTCGTTGTTAACCTGGGCGCGGCTGAGATCGGCGTATAGGCCGAGCAGTTCCTTTTCCTTGCGGATGATCTGGCGGGTGCGTTCGTCGGCGGTCGCGTTGGGCGCGGCTTCCGCGGCGGCGGAGCGGGCGGCGGCTTCGCGGGCCTCTTTTTCGGCGCGTTCGGCGTCGCGTTGGGCGCGGCGGGCCTGGTCCTCTGCCTCGGCGCGGGCCTTGGCGTCGCGTTTGGCCTGGTCCTTGGCGAGGCGTTCGGCGTCGCGACGGGCGGAGGCTTCCCGGGCGAGCCGGGCCTCTTGCTCGGCGGCGTCGGCCGCGGCCCGTTCCGACGCGGTCAGGGCGGCGCGTTCGCGCTCGGCTTTTTCGGCGGCGGCGCGGGCGCGGGCGGCTTCCTGTTCGCGGGTTTCGGCGGCGAGTTTGGCGCGGCGGGCCTCCTCCCAAGCGGCGCGTTCGGCGGCGGCTTTCTCGGCGGCGAGGCGGGCGGCCTCCTGGGCGCGGGCGCGTTCCTTGGCCTCGTTGCGGGCGACGGCCTCGCGGGCGAGCTGGGCCTCGCGTTCGGCGGCGGCGCGTTCGGCTTTTTCGGCGGCGGCGAGAGCGGCGCGTTCGCGTTCGGCGCGCTCGGCGGCGAGACGGGCCTCGGCGGCGGCGCGCTCGCGGGCCTCGCGTTCGCGTTGCTCCTGAAGCTGGCGCTCGGCGGCGGCGGCTTTCTCGGCGGCGGCCACGCGCGCTTTTTCCGCGGCGGCGACGCGGGCCTGCTCGGCGGCGGCGAGTCGGGCTTGTTCGGCCGCGCGGGCCTGTTCGGCGGCGGCGAGGGCGGCGCGTTCCCGTTCGCGGGCCTGGCGTTCGCGCTGCTCCTGGAGCCGGCGCTCCTCGGCGGCGGCCTTCTCGGCGGCAGCGACGCGCGCCTGTTCGGCGGCGGCCAGACGAGCCTGCTCGGCCAGGCGGGCTTGCTCGGCGGCGGCGAGGGCGGCCTTGCGTTCGTTTTCGGCCTTCTCCTGGGCGAGGCGAAGTTGTTCCTGGCGTTCGGCGGCGAGGCGGGCCTCGGCGGCGGCGCGCTCGCGGGCCTCGCGGTCGCGCTGTTCCTGAAGCTGACGGGCCTCGGCGGCGGCTTTTTCGGCGGCGGCGAGGCGGGCCTGTTCGGCTGCGGCTGCGGCGGCTTTCTTCTCGTTCTCGGCTTTTTCCAGCTCTAGACGGGCCTGCTCCTTGCGCTGGGCGGCGAGGCGGGCGATTTCGTCGTTCGAAGCTTTGTTGCGCTGGGCGGTCTCGGCGGCGACCGAGGCGGCGTCGAGCCGGCGGATTTGTTCGATCTTGCCGTCCTTGACCGTGATCTCGAGCTCGGGCCAGCGGAAG
>JAIXVP010000207.1 GCA_027482905.1 Opitutaceae bacterium | reverse complement strand
GGCGATGCCGTGGAGGGTGGCATCGTGATCGCGTTTGCCGGCGAGGGCGGCGGCGGCGTCCAGGGAGGCCTCGACGCCCACGATCAATCCCTGGGCGTCGGCGGGACCCGGCGCGGCGCGAAGTGGGAGGACAGGGATAATCGCGAGGAGCGGGACGGCTCGCGGGAACGCCGGGTGCATAAGTTTTTTTCGTCACGTGCGGAGGTTTTCTGAAGTCTCGGAGACGTTTGCGGGTGGGGCGGTGGCGAATCCTTGTCGCGGGAGTTGCGCCGCGCGCCGGGGTGGTTACGGGTCATGGGCTTAACCGCCCATGAGCGTCCCCGTCGCCCCCCTTCCCGCCGTTTCCATCCGCGATTTCGCCGGCATTTTCGCCCGGGTGGCACCGCACATGGCGGCCTTGGACCGGTTTCTCCATGATCAGTTGGAGTCCTTCGAACCGGAGATCCGGGCGATGGCGGACTACTGCATCGACACCTCGGGCAAACGCATACGCCCGGCGCTGGTGTTTTTCAGCGGCTGGTCCGACGCCGAGGCGCCTTCGCCGGGGCTGGTGCAGGTGGCGGCGGTGGTCGAACTCGTCCACCTCGCGACCCTTGTGCACGACGACATCATGGACGAGGCCGACGTGCGTCGCAGCCGTCCGACGGCGTCGCGGAAATACGGTCCGGCGGCGGCGGTCTTGCTGGGCGACGCGCTCTTCGCCCACGCCCTGCACCTCGCGTCGCTCTTTCCCACCACCGAGGTTTGCCGGGCGGTGAGCGAATCGACCCGCAAAGTTTGCGCGGGCGAGATCGTGCAGACGCTGCGGCGGCGCACGGTAGGGGTAACGCGGGCCGACTACGACCGGGTGATCGATCTCAAGACGGCGGAGCTTTTTCGGGTCTCCTGCGCGCTGGGGGCGCGGCTGGGCGGGCACCCGGAGGCGTTTGTGGCTGCGGCGGCCCGCTTCGGCCGACACCTCGGTATCGCCTACCAGATCTATGACGATCTGGCGGATTTTTTCGGGCGCGAGCAGCGCATCGGCAAGACCCTCGGCACCGATCTGGCGAGCGGCAAACTGACCCTGCCTCTGTTGTTTTTACGCGACCGTCTGCCCGAGGCCGAGCGGGCGGGTTTGGAGGCCGAGCTGGAGGGCCGCGCCGCGCCGCGCCTCGAGCAACGGCTGGCCGAGATGGCCGAACTCGGGGTTTTCGCGGCGGTGACGGCGGAGATCGAGGCCGAGCTGACGTTGGCCGAGGCGGCGCTCGCCGAGCACCCCGGCCTAGCGCCGGCGGAGCACCTCGCGGCGCTGCCTCTGGTTCTGCGCGCGCAGGTGGCGGGGCTGGGCTGAGGTCGTCGCGCCGGCCGGTCCCGCGCCGAGAGTTGCCACGACGGGCGACGTTTGTTTAGCTTACCCTCGTTTTTAGCCATCATGGTCAGTTCCACCTCAACCCTAGCCGCCGCAGTGGACGCCGGGGCGGAGCGTCGCCGCGAGGCGGAGGCGGATCGTTTCCTGGTGGAACGCGTGCAGGCGGGCGAGGTGGAGCGATTCGACGAGCTGGTGGGCAAATACCGCGAACGCATCTGGGCGGTGATCTACCACATGACCTCGAATCGGGAGGACGCGGCGGATCTGACACAGGACGCCTTCATCAAAGCCTTCCAGTCGATCAACCGCTTCCAAGGACAGTCATCGTTCTTCACCTGGCTTTACCGCATCGCGGTCAACGGGACCTTGAACCACTTGCAGAAGAACAAGCTGCGGCGGTTTTTCAGCCTGGAGAAAATCCGCGACGAAGAGCCGGTGGCCAACTTGCTCGACCAGTTGGCGGACCCGGGCGACGCGTCCGACCGGCGGGCGTGTCTCTCCGAGCTTCAACAAAAATTGAACGAGGCGATGCAGAAACTGTCTACCAAGCATCGCACCGTGGTCACTTTATTTGAAATCGACGGCTTGTCGCACGAGGAGATCGCCGAAATCACCGGCACCTCGGTGGGCACCGTTCGTTCGCGTTTACACTACGCTAAGCAGCTCTTGCAAAACGACTTGAAGGAGTATCTCGGACCATGAGCGATCCCGCCAAAAGCCCCGTGAAACCCACCTTGGACGACCTCTTCGCCGTGAAGCGGGCGGAGCGACCGGATGAAGCATTTTGGCACGACTTCGAGCGTGGGCTGCGGCAGAAGCAGCTCGCCGCCATCGTGTTGCCTCGGCCGTGGTGGCACGCGCCGAGCCTCTGGGCGCGCAAGGCCGCGCCGTATGGCGGGTTCGCGGCGGCGGCGGCGGCCTTGGCGGTGGCCTTTACGACCTTGCGGAGTCCGGTGGAGTTTGACGGCCGTTCCTCGGCGCGGGCGGTCGAGGGGCAACGTGTGTCGTCGGTGTCGGCTCCGACAGTGGACATGGTCGCTGCTGAAACGTCGGCGGCTGGCGCGGCCTCGTCCGCCGAGGCCGTGGCGGTCGTCGCGACTTCGGACCCCGTGGTCGGGCTCGCGGGGGTGGGGAGCACGGGTGCGTCCGATTCGGCTCCCGTGTCTTCTGTCGAACAAGCCCCTACGCCGGTGGTCACGCTGGCCGGATCTGAATCTCAAGCGCCGTTGTCTGCACCTGATGCTTTCGTGGCGGAACCGGTGCGGGTTGAGAATTTGACCGTGACGCCGGCGGTAGCCCTTGCAGACGCGACCGATCTGGCGGCGGCTCCGGCGGATGGCTTGGTCATCGAGCCGCCGGCGGTTTTGCTGACGCGGCACGACCGGCTCCTCGTGAAGGCTTTGGAAGACGCGCCCGGCGCGGATGACCGTTCTCTGGCTCAGGTCCGCGAGCGGGTGGTGCATCGCCTCGCCGACGGCGAGGAACTTTACGCCTCGATCACGCGGGTCGGCGTGAGCGGAGATCGGCTTTCCCTGAAGTTCTGATCCGGGTCGACCCGCTGATTGGCTGGCGACGGAGCTGCGGCGTTCAGCCGTGGTGTTCGGCTTCGGTGGCCGGCGCGAGGGCGGGCGGGTTGGCCCATTTGGCGCAGGCGACGAAAAACACCGCGACCAGCGCGTAGCCGGCGGCGATTTCGGGGTGGGGCGTGATGCCGACGCGTTCGCCGTGCATCAGGCCGATGAACGTGAACACCGCACCGGCCGCCGCGAAGGCCGCCGCCGCGAGGAGTTTGCGCTCGATCACGAACACCGTGACCGCGCCCAGGATGATGCCGGAGAGGGCGGCGCCGCCGCCGAGCAGGTGTAGGCCCGGGAGCAATACGCCCTGGTTGGCGAGGGCGGCGTCGAGCGCGGGGCCGGGTGTGCCGCCGGCGGCGGAGACGGCGCCGTTGACCAGATTAAGGGCCCAAGCGGCGAGGTTGGGGACCATCGCGAGCAGGATGGCGGGGGCGTGGCGGCGCGGGGTTTCCTGGAAGGCCTGTGAACCGATGAGCATGCCGATGTAGAGCAGGATGGGCAGGATCGCCACGACCGGCACGAGGGCGAGGATAACCGGAACGATGCCGAGCCAGCAGAGCAGGATCACCATCACGCCGGTGCCGAGCGAGTAGCCGATGCGTCCGCCCATCGCCTTCCAGCCCGGGTGGCCGATGTAGACCGCGAGCATGAAGGGGCAGCCGACGAGACAGCCCAGCAGGCTGATGACGCCGTCCGCGCAGAGCACGCGGGTGGTCGGGAAACTGTCGCCGGCCACGGCGGCGCTCTCGACGTTGTCCAACGCCTCGATGAGGTCGTAGAGGCCGAAGGGAATGGCGGTGACGAGCAGCAGCCCGAGGAACTCGAAACCCGAGAACACGTGGCCGAAGGCGGGCAGCGGCAGGCTGAAGCCGAAGTGCGTGACCGACTCGGTGAGTTTGGCCAGCGAGAGGCCGCCGTAGTTCAGGTCGAAGAGGGTCGAGCCCCATGCGATGGCGGTGCCGGCGAGCAGGGCGACGAGCCCGGCGGGCAGGCCCTTGAAAAAGCGCACGCCGCCGAACCAGTTGACCAGCAGGATGGCGAGGCAGACCAAGCCGATGACCGGGGTGAGGAAAATCTCCAGCGCGGGGCGCATTGAGATGAAGGTGATCGACACGCCCGCGAGGGTGCCGAGCAGGGCGGCGCGCGGCGTGACCTTACGGATCCAGGGGCCGAGGAAACCGCCGAGGATGAGCACGAAACTCTGGATCGCGACCCAGGTCAGGCCGGCTTCCCAGGCTTTGATGGGGTCGCCGGTGCGGAGCTTGATGGGGAGCATGACGGCCAGCACCACGATGAACATGTGTCCTACGCCGGGGCCGGAGGGCAGGGCGCAGACGTCGGTCCGGCCGGTGCGGCGGGCGAGGTCGTAGGCCAGGTAGGCGTAGTAACTGGTGGAGAGAAACAGCATCAGGCCCACGGCGGGCAGGATGCGGCCGAAGACCAACTCGTCGGGGAACCCGATGGCGAAGCGGAGCAGGGCGGTGAGGGTGAGCAGGTTGACCAGGATGTTGGTGCCGAAGCCGAAGAGGGCGTTCCAATCCCCCGGCACCCAGAGGCGCGGACGAAAGGAGGGCGAAGGGACGGGCGCGGAGGAGTTCATGGCGTGGCGAGGGCGGCGAGGACGTGGTCGGAGTGGGAGACCCAGCCGAGGATGCCGCCCTGGGCGGCGATCATCTTCAGGGCGGCGGCGTGAAACTCGGGAAAATACGACGCGGTGCAGTCGGACGGGACGAGGCAATCGTAGCCGCGATCATTGGCTTCGCGCACGGTGGACTGGACGCAGATCTCGGTGGTGACGCCCGTGACGACGAGCTGGCGGACGCCAAGGGCTTCGAGGCGGGCCTGGAGCTCGGTGGCGTAAAAGGCGCCCTTGCCGGGCTTGTCGATCACGGTCTCGCCGGGCAGGGGCGAGAGCTCGGGGATCAGGGCGTGGCCGGGCTCGCCTTGGACAAGGATGCGGCCCATCGGGCCGGGATCGCCGATGCGGGTGGCGCCGGCGGGCGCGCGTTGGAGCTTGGCCGCGGGCAGATCCGAGAGGTCGGGGCGGTGTCCCTCGCGGGTGTGGAGCACGGGCAGACCGGCGGCGCGCCAGGCGGCGAGCAGGCGGCGGTTGGGCTCGATGGCGGCGCGCAAGAGCGAGACGTCGTTGCCGAGGGCGGCGCCGAAGCCGCCGGGTTCGAGAAAATCCCGTTGCATGTCGATGACCAGCAGGGCGCACGCCGCCGGGTCGAAGGGGAAGGGGCGGGGATCGGCGGGGATGGCGGGCATGGCGCGATTAATCCAAGGGGCTGGCCGGCGCGGCGCACACCCCGATTTTTTCCAAGTGGCGGGCGAGGCGCAGCAGGCCGGCCTCGGCCCAGGGGGCGGCGATGAGCTGGACGGCGAGGGGCAGGGGGCCGGCGGCGTTCGGGACGGGCGCGGCGACGACGGGCAGGCCGATGAAACTGATCGGCTGGGTGAACAGGCCGAGGTTCGGGCGCACAAGCATTTCGCGGCCGTCGAGCGTCATGGTTTCCTGGCCGAGCAGAGTGGCCGGCACCGGAGTGGCGGGGGCGAGCAGCACGTCGGCCTCGGCGAACACCGCGCGGAAACGCTCTCGCCACCAGGCGCGGAATTTCTGGGCCTGTTGATACCAGGCAGCGGGTAGGAGGGCGCCGGCGAGCAGGCGATCGCGCGCGGCGGGGTCGAAGTCGGCGGCGCGGGTGCGAAGACGGTCCAGGTGCAAGCGGCCGCCTTCCGACGCGGTGAGGGTGAAGGCGGCGGCGCGGGCCAGACCGGCCTCGGGCAAGGTGACGCGGCGGGTGACGCCGAGGGCGGCGGCGAGGGTTTCCACGGCGGCGTGGGCGGCGGGGGCGCCGCCGGTGGCGAAGTAGCCGTCGAGCACGGCGACGCGGACGCCGCCGAGGCCGGTCTCGAGGCCGGGGGTGGCGGGTTCGACGGCCCACTGGGCGCAACCGGGGTCGAGCGGGTCGGGGCCCTGCATCGCGTCGTAGGCGAGGGCGAGGTCGGTGACGGAGCGGGCGAAGGGGCCGATGTGATCGAGGCTGGAGACGAATGGGAAAGAGCCGGCGCGGGACAGGCGGCCGTAGGTGGGTTTCAGGCCCCACAGGCCGCAAAAGGAGGACGGGACGCGGATGGAGCCGTTCGTATCGGTGCCGAGGGAGAAGGGCACGAGGCCGGCGGCGACGGCGGCGGCGGAACCGCCGGAGGAGCCGCCGGAGGAGCGGGCGAGGTCGCGGGGGTTGCGGGTGGGGCCGGTGTGGGCGTTTTCGGTGACGAAGTCGTAGGCGAACTCGCCCATGTTGACCGCGCCGAGGCAGACGGCCCCGGCGGCGCGGAGGCGGGCGACGGCGGTGGCGTCGATCGCGGCGGGTGGATTGTCGCGGAGGATTTTCGAGCCGGCGACGGTGACGACGCCTTCGAGGTCGAAGAGATCTTTTACCGCGTAGGGGACGCCGGCGAGCGGGCCGGGATCACGGCCGGCGGCGATCGTGGCGTCCACGGCTGCGGCCTCGGCGCGGGCGCGGTCGGCGGTGACGGTGGTGAAGGCGTTGAGGCGGGTGTGGGTTTTTTCCACGCGGGCGAGGGCGGCCTCGGTCACGGCGGCGGCGGTGACGGCGCGGGACCGAACTGCGGCGGCGATGGCGGTGGCGTCCGCGTGAGGCGAGAGGGGATCGGCGGCGCTCATGCGGTGAACACCGGCGCGGGCTCGGCGGCGTCGGGCAGGGGGAAGGCGAGGAAGGGCGCGGCGAGGGCGGCGGTGCGCTGGAGGTTGGCGGCGACGCCGGCGCGGTGGGCGGGGTCGAGCGGGAGATTGAGGATGGTGGCCACGCGGCTGGCGTAGGCTTCCCACGGCGACTCGAGCGGGAGCGGGGCGGAGACGTGGGCGGAGACGATGCGCCAGCCGAGGCCGGGCAGGTTGACCCAGGTTTGGGATTGGCGGTTGGGGCGGACGATCTCGTTTACCGTCACCTCGAACTCGGCGGTGACCATGGCGAAGTCCGATCCGAAGGTCGCGATCTCGCGGCGCACGAGGCGGCGGGAGGAAAATCGCGGCGCGCTGCCGGTGCGGTAGGCGTGGAGGGACTCGGCGCCGTAGAGTTGCTCGGCCACGCCGTAGCGGACGACGTGGGGTGAGTCCCAGAAAAACGCAGTCAGCGCGGGGACGTCGTTGACGGTCAGCGCCCGGTCGTAGGCGTTGTGCAGATCCGCGAGGAGGGCGACGAGAGCGGGGTCGTTCAGGGTCATGCGCGGGACGGCGGAAGGGTGGTGCGGGTGTTGAGCAAGGTTCGCGCCCGGTAGACCGAAGCCCGGGACGAAACGGGCAAAGAAGGCTGCGCCGGGGACGCGGCGCCGACCGTCGGGTTTATTCCTCAAAACCTGCGGCTGGCGGCGGAATCCCCGGCGAAGGGGGTGGTGAACTAGAACTTATACGCGATGGTCAGCTCGGCGGTGGGACCCTGGCTGGGGCTGATGAAGGTGTCCCAGAACAGGAACTGCGGCGTGTAGTATTTTTCGTTCAGGATGTTGTTCGCGTTGAGGCGGAAGGACCAGGACTTCGTGTTGTAGAACAGGGCGGCGCGGGTCACGAAATACTCGGGCAGTTTAATCTGCTGGAGGTAGCCGGCATACATGTCCGACACGTAGGTCTCGCCGAGGGAGAAGCCCCAGCCGGCGGGGTTGGTGTAGGTGGCGCCGATGGAGAACACCTCGTTGGGCGTGGGGCTTTCGAGGTCGTTTTGCACGCCGATCAGGCCGCCGACGGCGACGAAGCGGCCGCCGTAGGTGAGGGCGGGGTCGAGGCCGAGGTAGGAGGGCGGGACGCCGAGGAAGAAGGGTGCCTGGGCGAGGCGGGTTTCCTGCCAGGTGGCGGCGGCGGTGAAGCTCCATTCCTTGGTCGGGGCGTAGCGGGCCTCCAGCTCGACGCCGCGGGACTCGTAGGAGTTGAAGCCGCCGCCGGTGTTGTCGAAGGAGGATTTTTCCTGCTCGTAGAACGCGAGGGTGGCGAAGAGCCGGTTGCTCAGCGCGGTGGTCTTCAGGCCGATCTCGGTGAGGGTGGAATCCTGGAGCCAGGTGCCGTTGGCGAGATTGAGGCGGTCGATCATGCCGCCCTGGCCGAGTTCGAGGTAGGTGGACTCGGCGCGGGTCACGTAGGCGGTGAGGCCGGGGGTGAACTTGTAGCTCAGGCTCGCGTTGTAGGTGGTGGCGGTGTCGTCGTTTGAGACCTTGGCGAAGCCGCCGCCGAGGTCGGTGCCGTAGGTGGTGGCGTCGTAGGCGTCGAAACGGCCGCTCAGCACGAGGTTGAGTTTTTCGGCGTAGGTGGTGTCGAGCAGGGCGAACACGCCGGAGTCGCTGAAGTTGCCGGATTGAACCCAGTTGTAGGGGACGTTGCCGGAGCCGTTGTAGGCGCCCTCGAAGCGGTCGTTGCCGCTCGCGCCGCGAGAGAGGTCGCGGCGGTCGAGGACCTGGAAGCCGCGGCCGCGGGACTCCTTCTCGTCGCCGTCGGAGTAGCGGAACGAGTAGCCGAGGAGGCTGTTCAACTTCAGCGAATCGAGGGGCTGGGACTTCCAATCGAGCGTGGTCTTGTTCTCGAACACGTAGGCGACGTAGTCGGCGGTGAATCCATAACTCGAATACTTGGTGTGGTCCATCGAGTCGTAGAAGGACTGGTTCTTCAGGCTCAAGTCGGGGGAGAACTCCTTGATGAAATCGAAGAAGCCGGTGTAGGCCTCGGTCATGGAGAAATCGATGCCCTCGGCCTGGACGGTGTGGTGGTCGAGTTTGACCGTCTTCACGGTGGCGGGATCGAGGGCGAAGGCCTCCTGCTGTTCGGCCGTGAGGGCGCCGTAGGGGAAGGGGTTGGCGAAGGCGAACTGCTCGAGGTCGTAGGCGTCGATCTCGTTCGGGCTCAGGTAGCCGTTGCCGTTGGTGTCGAGGTTGAGCGCGGGGCGGCCGGCGAGGTATTCGCCGTCGGTGTCGATCATGCGCTGGGTGACGCGGTTCCAGCCGAGGCTCTGGTTGAGGTCCGCGCTCTGGATCATGAGGCCGTATTCGAGCCGGGCGGTCTCGCTCAACTGGGTGTCGATCGAGAGCTGGCCGAGGGTGCCCTTATTGTAGACGTTGTCGTAGAAGCTGCCGGAGTCCTCGGATTGCACGAAGAAGTAGGCGCCAGACTTTTTGCCGAGGATCTCGAAGGGCAGGCCGTATTCGAGGGAGCCGATTTTTTTCTCGTAGGTGCCGACCGTGACGGAGGCCTGGCCGGTGGGGGCCTCGATAAACTGGGCGGTTTTGCTCTTCGCGGTCTTGGGAATGAAATTCAGGATGCCACCGACCTTGCCGCCGCCGTAGACGGGCGGGGGCGGGCCCTTGATGATCTCCACGTAATCGGTGCCGCCGATGATGGTGGGGAAATTGCCGCGGTTCTCGATGCGGCGGAAGCCGCGGAAAAAGTTGTCCGCGCGTTCGCCGCGCACGTCGAGGGCGCCGGGGACGCCGAAGTAGTTACCGGTGAACGAGCCGGCGGTGACGGCGACGAAATCGTTGACGTTGCGGATGCCGTAGAGGTCGGTGAGGGAGCTCTCGATCAGGGTGACGGAGCGGGGAGTGTCCTGAAGGCTGTGTTCGGTGCCGAAGACGGTGCTGGTGGGGCGGGTGGGCAACACGTCGTAGATGTCGGCCTCGGCGGCGGTGACGGCGTAGGCGTCGAGCGTCACCACCTCCTCGGTGGGAGGAGCGGCGGGGGCGGGATCAGCGGCGCGGGCGTAGGGCAGGGGGGCTTGGGCGAGGGCGAGGAGAGCGGCTTGAAGACCGAGGACGGCGCGGCGGCGCGAGGCGGAGCGGGCGGGAGGCGTGGTGTGCATGTGGAAGCGGAGGAGGGAGATGGGTGGTGGCGGGGGGCGGAGGGCGAAACCGGAGACGAGCGCTTGAACGGTCCGGCGAAAAGCAGCCGCTATGCCAAAGTGTATACGGCAAAGTATACGTCTCTTTGCATCTGGTATCTTGCGCTTATCCTCGTGTTACGTAGGGATTGTTCCCATGTCCCGCTCGCGTCGCACACCGCATCCGCAAACCAGTTTGTCCCCCGAGGCGGAGGTTTCGCCTAATCAGATGGGGCACAGAATTTTACAGGAAATCAGGCAGCGGATATTGGATTGGCGTTATCCGCCGGGACACCATTTGGGCGAGCCGGAGTTGAGCGAGGAGTTCTCCGCGAGCCGGGTGCCGGTGCGGGAGGCTTTGCGGGCTTTGGTGGAGCAGGGACTGGTCGAAAAAGTCCCCAACCAAGGTTGTTTTGTGAAACAGCCGGACGCCGAGGCGACCCATCACCTTTACGACCTGCGGTTGGCGTTGGAACTCTTTGTGGTCGAGCGATTGGCGCGTTCGGGGGTCGCGCCGGAGTGGTTGGCGCAGGAACGGGCGCATTGGGAACCGCTGCTGGGGGTGCGCGCCGACGCGCCGGTGGACGGCGATCTATTGGTGCGGATGGACGAGGCCTTCCACCTCGCGATGGCGCGGGCGCTGGGCAACCCCTACATCGTCGGCTCGATGCGCGACATCAATGACCGCCTGCGTTTTGTGCGTCTGGTCGTCGTGACCACACCGCACCGCATCCAGACCACGGCGGGCGAACATTTGGCGATCCTGGATGCGATCGAGAAACGCGATCCGGAGACGGCGCGGAGGGCTTTGCGGCAAAACCTTCATCATGCGCGCAACCAGATCGAAATCGCGATCGCCCAGGGCCTCGGCCGGGCGCACGGGTTGCGCATGGCCGAAGCGGCGCCAACGCCGGAAACCGGTGCCGAATCCGGGGCTGTGACCGGCGCGGCCCGTGATGCCGGGGAGTGATCTTTACTCCGCGCGCAGTTCGAGGCGGGCGGGAGGCAGACCTTCGGACCGCACCGTGACGGTGAGCGGGCCGGTCTTCCCGGCCCGGCCGCGCACGATGGCGAGGGCGAGGCCGTTGAAGGTTTTGCGCCGGGGCGATTGGAAGGATTCGAAACTGGTCGCGTCGCCGTTGTCGGTCGCGATCACGTCGCCGGGGCCGTCGACCGAGAAGACCAGGGGGATTTTGGCGCGAGGGACGAGCACTCCGGCGGCGTCCACGACGTGGGCGGTCACGAAGGCGAGGTCGCGTCCGTCGGCGCGAAGGGTGGGGGATTCCTCGACGCTGAGACGCAGGGCGGCGGCGGGGCCGGCGGTGCGTCGCACGTCCTCGGCCCAGACGACGCCGCCCCGGTAGGCGACGGCGCGGAGTTCGCCGGGCTGGTAGACGACGTCGTTCCAACGCAGGCGGTAGTCGCCGGGACCGCGTTTTTTCCGGCCGAGCGAAACGCCGTTGAGGAACAACTCGGCCTCGTCGCCGGAGGTGTAGAGGTGGACCGGGGTGGTTTCGCCCTCGCGGCCGGGCCAGGTCCAGTGGGGGAGGAGGTGGGCCAGGGGCAGTTCGGGGCGCCAGCGGGCCTGGTAGAGATAATAGCGGTCCTTGGGGAAGCCGGCGAGGTCGACGATGCCGAAGTAGCTGGAGCGGGACGGCACGCGGATCTTGCCGAGTTCGGCGAGTTCGGCGGCGGCGCGTTCGCGGGCGGCGGGGTCGGTGTAGTTGAGCAGGTTGGTGGCGTCGTCGTTGTAGGGCGTGGGTTCGCCGAGGTAGTCGAAGCCGGTCCAGACGAACTCCCCGAGCACGAAGGGGTGCTTGTCCTGGGCGGCGAACTCGGTGTCCGCGGTGGTGGCCCAGGGCGGCGCGCTCAGATCGTAGCTGCTGACCTGGAAATCGGCCTGACCGGCGGACTTGTCGTCCACGACCGGGAAAACGTATTCGCCGCGCGAGCTGATGGTGGAGGAGGTCTCGCTGCCGAGCAAGGGCAGGCTCGGATGGCGGTCGCGGAAGGCGCGGTATTCCCAAGGCTTGTAGTTGTAACCGACTACATCGACGGCCGTCTGGAAGCCGTTGTAGCCGGACCAGACGTGGTTGAGGCCGACGGTGACGGGGCGGGTGCGGTCCTCCTCGCGGACGAGGCCGGCGAGGCGCGAGGCGAGTTTCCAGCCGACGGAGTTGCGTTGCTCGACGATCTCGTTGCCGATGCTCCACATCACGACCGACGGGTGGTTGCGGTCGCGGCGCACCATGGCGCGCAGGTCGGCCTCGTGCCACCAGGGGAAATCGAGGGAGTAGTCGCCGCTCTTCTTGGGCAGGGCCCAGGCGTCGAAGGACTCGACCATGACGAGCAGGCCGAGGCGGTCGCAGAGTTCGAGCAGTTCGGGGGCGGGCGGATTGTGGGACGTGCGGACGGCGTTGGCGCCCATGTCGCGCAGAATGCGCAGCTGGCGGGCGAGGGCGGCCTCGTTGACCGCCGCGCCGAGGGCGCCGAGATCGTGGTGCTGGCAGACGCCGTTCAAGCGGACCGGGGTTCCGTTGAGCACGAGTCCGCGATCCGGGTCGACGGAGAGCGACCGGATGCCGAAGGGCGTTTCCACCCGGTCGACCACCACGTCGGCGCGCGACACGGTGGTCACGGCGACGTAGCGTTGCGGGGAACCGGGGGCCCACAGTCGCGGTGACGCCACGCGGAGGCTGAAGCTGGTCTGGCGGGGCAGACCGGGTTTGACGTCGAAGCGCTGGGGTTCGGAGCGGGCGGCGGGTTCGGCGGCGGGGCGTCCGTCGGGGTCGAGGGCGTGCACCGCGACGGCGACTTTGACCTGCACGGGGGAATTGTTCTGGTTTTCCGTCTCCACGCGCACGTCGACGACGGCGGAATCGGGCGTCACGGCGGGGGTCGTGACGAACACACCCCAGGTCGCCACGCGGACCGGCGAGGTTTTAACCAGGCGGACGTGGCGGTAAAGGCCGCCGCCGGGATACCAACGGGAGGACTCCGGCGGGTTGTCGAGGCGGATGACGAGCGTGTTGTCCGCGCCGGTCCGGGCGAAGGGGGTGAGATCCAGCGAGAAGGACGAGTAGCCGTAGGGCCAGCCGCCGACGAAGCGTCCGTTCAACCACACGGCGGAGTGGGACATGGCGCCGTCGATTTCCAGCGCGAGGCGCCGGCCGGCGTCGGCGGCGGGGAGCGCGAAGGTTTTCCGATACCAACCCGTTCCCTGCCAGGGGAGCTTGCCGGTTTCGCCGGGCAGGGACTGGTCGAAGGGGCCTTCGATGCCCCAGTCGTGAGGCAGATCGAGCGAGCGCCAGCCGGAATCGTCGTAGTTCGGATTTACGCAGGCGAGGTTTGCGCCGGGTTCGGCGCCGGCCGGGCGTTGGTGGGGCGCGGGCGAGTAGGTGGTAAACGCGTTTGTCTGCGGCAGGAGCCAGGGGCGCAGGGACTCGCGTCCGAGGTCGGAGCCGACGGTTTCCGGATCGTGGCGGTGAAAGCGCCAGCCGGCGTCAAAGGGGAGGATTTCCCGGGGAGGGGCGACGGAGTCGGCGGGCAGGTGTGGGGCGAAGGCGAACAACAGGGCGGTGAAAAAAGGGGCGGCGGATAAGGAGGGACGCATTATTTTTTTTGATTACTTCGACCATACGGGTCGAGCGCTACTTCAGCGGCCGTCGCCGTCGGGGATGCGGACTTCGCTGGCGGGCGGGCTCGGCGGGAGGTCGAATTCGGACGGCGACGCGGGGAAATCGGGGTTGTAGCCCGGGATGCCGGGCGCGAGGCGGACGGCGAGGGAGGGCAGTTCGGCCCGGATGCCCTCGACGACGCAGCGGGCGAGGGCGTAGGCGCCGTAGGCGCTGAAGTGGGTGTCGTCCTTCACATCCTTGTCCTGGCCGGGATAGGCGCCGGCCGGGAAATGGACGAAGGCGAGTTTGGATGGTTCGGAGCCGAGCGCGGTCAGCAGGCGGCGGCTTTGGGCGTGCAGGTCGATCAGCGGCACGTGTTGCTCCTGCGCGATCTGACGGACGGCGACCGGGTAGTCGCCGAGGGTGTCGACGAGGGCGCCTTTGTCGAAGCGGCGGCGATACATGGAGGTCACGAGGACGGGTTCGCCGCCTTTGGCGCGGATCGCCTCGATGTAGCCGCGCAGGTCGGCGGCGTAGGTGGTGAAGGCGCCCACGCCCTCGCCCTTCTCCTTCATGTCGTTGTGGCCGAATTGCACGAAGACGTAGTCGCCGGGTTTGATGACCGAAAGGAGTTTCTCCAGACGGCCCGCGCCCCGGAACGAGGCGAGGGACAGGCCGGATTCGGCGTGGTTGGCGATGGCGACGCCGGCGGGGAAAAAGCGCGGCAGCATCTGGCCCCAGCCGCACCAGGGTTCGCCGGGCTGGTCGGTGACGGTCGAGTCGCCGGCGAGAAACACGGTCAGGGCGGCGTCGTTGCGGCGTATCTCCAGACCGGCGACGGCGGGGCGGGGGCCGTTGAATTCGAGGGTGAGGCGTTGGTCCCAATGCGGCACGCCGCGTTCACGTTCCTTGAGGATCACGCGCCGTCCGTCGGGCAGGGCGGGGGTGCGGAGGTTTACGGTGAAGGTCCGGGTCTGCACGACGCCGGCCGCGGTGCGCAGCGACTCGATCACCAGGCGGCGTGTCTCCGCCTTCACGGTGGTGTCGGCGGCGGCGGCGGGATCGCCGAGCTGGAGAATGACGTCGTAGTTGCCCTCGGGGAGGTCGATCGCGAACGAGAACGGACGCGAACCGACCAAGGCGTCGTCGCGCAGCGGACCGATGGATTCGGCGGCCGTCGTCGACGCGGCCGACGCGGCCACGCCGGCGCCGGAAATCAGCCCGTAGCCGAGCGCGGACGTGTAGAGCGTGTCGGGTCCGACGCCGACGCAACCGGGGGCGACCGGGCCGGTGCCGAAATCGAAGCGCAGGGGCGGGGTGGCGGCGAAGGCGGCGCAGGCGCCGGCGACGAGGGTGACGAGCAGGAGGCGGGCGGGGCGGGTTTTCATGGGGCGGGGAATCAAGGCGTGGGTTGGCGGTCGCCGACGAGGGCCAGCATCTCGATGGCGGACAGGCCCCACTGGGAGGAGGAGTTGGTGTTCAGGGCGAAGTTTTCATCCACCGGCGAAAGCACGGCCGGGCCGGTCACCCGGGTGGAGCGAAGGTCGGTGCGCACCCCGCGGCCGGCGCGGCCCCCGAGGAACTCGTCCCAGGCGCGGGCGGCGAGGGCCGGGTCGCGCTTTTGGCGGGCGGCGTAGGCGGTGAGGCGGGAGTGGGCGTCGCGCAGGTTGAGCTTGCCCAGGGGCTCGCCCAACGCGGCGCGCTGTTCGTCGGCGGAGGCGTTGTATAGCGTGCAGTAATCCAGCCAGGCCGCGCGGAAGGCCGGCTGGTCGAACAACGAGATGAGTTCCGAGCAGATCTCGGGCAGGCCGAAGACGGCGCTGAGGTGGGAAACGCCCACTCCGCGCTCGTCGCCCCGGGAAAATTCGCCGGTGTCGAGATTGAAGGTGCAGCCGGTGGTGAAGAAGCCCTTCGGCTGCGCTCCGATGGTGCGCATGCCGGCGAGGAGCTTGTCCCGCACGCGGGCGTCGCCGGTCCGTTCCCACTCGGTCAGCCAGGCGAAGGCCAGCGAGCCCCAGTCGGTGCCGAAGCCGACCGACGCGGCGGCGCGGGTGGGCGGCGGGATGGGTTCGGTGCGGATCTTGCGGATGGGGTCGAGCGTGAGGAAGGCCTCGTCGGCGCCGACCAGCGCGCGCATGAGGTCGCCGGTGCGTTCGTCGGCGGTGAGGTAGTAATGAAAGCGCCGATACGCGACGGTGCTGATGCGGAGCTGCTTGGCCGAGCAGCCCCAGTGCTGGACGTTGTGGCGGGTGCCGAGGCCCTTGAAGCGGCCGAGGTGGTAGACATCGACCTCGCCGGTGTGGCGGGTCATGGCCTCGGCGAGGCGGAAAACGTCCGCGCGACCGGAGCGAAGGTAGGAATACCAGAGCCAGAGGTCGGGCGAGAGCTCCGAGTTGGCCCAGGCGAAACCTCCGACGTCGTAGCGCCACTCGTGGCGGTCGGGGTCGTAGCTGTGCATCACGTCGCCGAAGTCCCAGAAGCCATACCAGCGGCGCTGGTCGACCTGGTCGAGGTAGGTGCGGAGAAGGAAGTCGAGCTGGTCCTCGATTCTCGCGGCCAGCGGGGTGGAGCGGTCGGGCAGGCTCCAGTCGCCGAAGACGCCGGCGGCGTGGCAGTGGGCGGGCGAGGCGGCGAGTTGGGGCGGGCGGCGGAGGGCGGCGGCGAGGAGGGGAAACTCCTCGCGGGCCGGGGTGGCCGCGACGGCGCGGAAAATGAG
>JAIXVP010000413.1 GCA_027482905.1 Opitutaceae bacterium | reverse complement strand
TGATGTAGGCGAAATGCTTCGGGGTGAGGCGGAAGCGGGGCGTGTCGTAGTCGGGGATGTAGGTGCTGCGGCCCTCGATGAAATTCTGCGGCGCGTCGCCCTTGGCGCGTTTGGTGCCGGTCAGCTCCTCGATGATGGGTCCGACGCGGGTGATCTGGTCGAGGCCGATGAAGGCGTCCACCTCGGGCAGCTCCTTGGGCAGCTCTTTGGAGAAACGCTGGGACATGCAGCCGGCGACGATCAGTTTTTGCCCGGCGCGGCGCTTCTTCATCCCGCGGGCCTCGTGGGCCTCGAGGATGTGGTTGATCGATTCCTCCTTGGACGAATCGATGAACGAGCACGTATTCACGATCACGACGTCGGCCTGATCCTGATCGGGAACCACCTGCATGCCGGCCTGGTGGAGGTGGCCGACCATGATCTCGCTATCGACGAGGTTCTTGGCGCAACCGAGGGAGACGAGGGAGACTTTGACGACCGAGCTCATGGAGAAAGGAGGAAAAGGGGACGGCGGAGGGCGTGCAGTTTAAAAACGAAAAACCGCGGCGCTCGAAAGGGCCGCGGTTTTGGGGAAGGGGTCGGGCCCCTTACTTCTTCGCCTTGGCGGGCTTCTTGGCGGAAGCGGCGGCCAGCTTGGCGACCTCTTTCTTGCGCTTCAAGTAGGCGAGACGACGCTTCTTTTTGATACCCTTGTTGTATTGTTGGCCCATGGTGAGATTTGGTTAAAGGGTGACAATCGCGACACCCGCGCGGTGGAGTCAAGCGAGGGTTTGCAAATCCTCGTCGGCGGCGGAGGTCGCGGGCGGATCGAAGAGGGGCGTGGCGGCGGAGACCTTGCGGCCGTCATGGGCGAGGGCGTAGAGCGGCAGAGGCGGATCCTTGGCGAGGCGTTTCACGAGGGCCGGGTCGGTGCGTTTGGCCAGTTCGAGCCAGTGCAGGCCGGATGCGTCGCAGGCGAGGAAGCGGGCGTAGGGTTTGAAGACTTCGGGGCGGCCGAGCAGGCGGGCGGGAAGAAAGGAGCTAGGAGCTAGGAGCGAGGAGCTAGGAGTTGGAAGAGACGAGGCGGGAGCTGGGAGCGAGGGGCTAGGAGCTAGTAGAGGCGAACCGGGAGCGGCGGGGGACGAGGGGAGCGCGGAGTTTTCGAGGACGAGGCAAGCGTAGGCCTGGCTGCGGAGGTCTACACCCGCGCGATGGGCGAAGCGCACCCAGTCGGGGGCGTTTTGCACGCCGGGCGGGGGGGCGGCGAAAAAGTGGCACCAGTCGCGGGCGTTGGCCTCGGCGAAGAGCGGGCAGTTTTCGCGGTGCGTGCAGGGCGCGACGATGCGGTGGGCGCGACGGAGCTCGTCGCGCACGGCGGCGAGGGCGCGGCCGTCGGCGTGGGTGCCGGGCTCGACCCAGAGCACGGCGGCGGCGCGGGCGGCGAGGTCCAGCAGCTCGGCGCGGGCCTCGGGCGCGAGTTCGTTGAGCACGTGGCTGACGACTAGGGTGAAGGGCTCGGTCGGCTCGGGGGTGGTTTGGACCTTCAGACCGGGGTAGGTCGCACGGGCGCGGGCGGCGGCAAAGGCGATCGCCTCGGGGCTGTGGTCGAGGAGGGCGAGGCCGGAAAAGTGGGCGGCACCGAAGGCGGCGAGCACGCGGCGGCCGGCGACGCCGGAGCCGCAGCCGAAGTCCACCAGGGTGGTGCCGGCAGGCGGGCGCCAGGCGCGGAGGCGGAGCTCGGCGAGGAGGGCGTCCCACTTCCAGCCGATGCGTTCGCCGTAGGTGGCGTCGTAGGCGGCGAGGGCGGAGTGGTTTTGCCAATACGGGCCGGACGCGGCGGCCTCGCGGGCGAGGAAGACGGCGCGCAGGCGGTCGAGGGCGTCCCAGTCGAGGGCGGCGAGGTCGGGCATGGCGGATCAGGCGGTGAGATCGACGCCGAGGTGGCGGGCGAGCCGGTGTTCGCGGATGCCGTAGAAGGCGGCGAAGGCGCGGGTGCGGGCGAGCAGGCGGGCGCGTTGGGCGGCGAAGGCGGGGTCGTCGGCGGCGTGGACGCGGTGGGCGGCGATGAGGAGGTTCTTGGCGGTGTGCTCGGTGGAGATGAACTCGAAGACTTTGGCGCGGAAGCCGGCGCATTCGAGCAGCTGGGCGCGGAGGGCGTCGGTCACGAACTCGGCCTGTCGTTCCTGAAAAATGCCGTGGCGAAGGGCGTCGGCCAGCACGGCGGTCGGGGTGAGCTGCGGGCGCAGTTCCTTCTGGCAGCAGGGGGAAACGACGAGCAGGCGGGCGCCGGCGGCGAGCCCGGCGGCGAGGGCGTCATCGGTGGCGGTATCGCAGGCGTGCAGCGCGATCAACACGTCGAGCCCCGGGGCCGGGCTCGACGTGTTGAAATGTCCAAGGTCCAATGACCAAGGACCAATGTTCGGGCCGGTTGGCGGCGGGACGGGGATGTCGCCTTCGATGAAGCGGAGGTGGGTGGCGAAACCGGAGTCGGCGGCGAGACGGTTGGCGGCGGCGACGAGGTCGGCGCGGCGTTCGAGACCGGTGATGTCGGCGCGGGTGCCGAGCAGGGCGGCGAGGGCGAAGGTGAGGTAGCCTTTGCCCGCGCCCATGTCGGCGATGCGCAGGGGCGAGGGGCATGGAGGAGGGAGCGCGGAGGGAACGGAAACCTGCCCACCAGACGTCTGAGCTGCTTCCGCCAAGCCGGCCTCGGCCAGCAGGTCGCGGAGGAGTTCGGCGAACTTCTCGATCTGGCGATATTTGTGGGCCATGCCCTCGCGGGGCTGGGCGCGGTCGTTGGTCACGCCGAGGGCGCGGAGCCAGGGGGCGGCGGGGTCGAGCAGGCGGTTTTTGGCGCGGTCATGGCCGGCGGCGGGAATGGGCGGGGCGCTGTCGGCGGTGATCAGGCGCAGGCGGGCGGGGCGGGCGGCGTCGGCGTTTTGTTCCAGCTGGGCGGTTTGCAGCGGGGTGAACAGGTGGGCGTCGAGGAACGCGTCGGCCAGCAGTTCGGCCAGGACGACAGCGGCCTCGGCGGGCGGGAGGTTTTTCGTCACGTCGCGGGTGGCGTGGCGGAAGACGAGTGACACCTGCGGGCCGGCCTTGAGCACGACGGGGCGGGCGAAGACGTTGCGCAGGGTGGGGTCGGGAGCGCCGGGGCGGGGTTTGCCGAGGGTGAGCTTCACCAGCGTGCCGTCGGCGAGGGCGGCGCGCAGCAGGGCGTGGAAACGGGCAAGGGCGTCGGGCGGGGGCATGGCGGGCGGGATTTATTCCGCGGCGGTGGCGAAGAGGTGGCGCACGGCGGAGGTCTCGGGGGAATGGGGACGGAACTTGTGCGCGTCGAGGGTGCAGACGGGCATGACGCCCATGAGCGAGTTGGTCAGGAACACCTCGTCGGCCGCGAGCAGTTCGTCGAGGGTGAACGGGGTTTCGTGGGCGCGTTCCGGGCCGATCAGAGCGAGCACGCGGGCGCGGGCGACGCCGGGCAGCACGCCGGAGGACAGCGGCGGGGTGTGGGCGTGGCCGTCCTTCACGATAAACACGGAGCTACCGGAACCCTCGAGCACGCGGCCGGCGGGGGTGACGAACAGCGCTTCGTCGAAGCCGGCGGCCCGGGCGGTCTGGCGGGCGAGGCGGTTTTCGAGGTAGTTGAGGGTTTTGAGGCCGGTCAGGCGGCCGTCGCGCTCGCCTTGGCGGAGCGTCATCACGCGGAAGCCGCGCAGGTAGTCGGGGGCGGAGTAGGGAACGGTGCGGGCGGTGATCAGTTCGGCGGTGCGGGTGAGCTCGCGGTAGCGGACGATTTTGACAGCGGCGTCGGGCATGCGCACGGCGGCGAGCAGGCGGGTGACACGGTCGGCGAGTTCAGGGGCCGGCGCGGGCGCGACGAGGTCGAGCGCGGTGCAGGCGGCGGCGAGTCGGGCGTGGTGAGCGGCGAAAAGCAGGGGGCGGCCGCGATGGGTGCGCACGGTCTCGAACGCGCCATGGCCGAACAGAAAACCGTCGCACAAGGCGGAGACCTTGGCCTGGGCGGCGGGGAGGAGCTGGCCGTCGAGGAGAACCTGGGGGGCGATGGACATGGAGGGAAATCCGAAGGACGAAAGCCGAATGACGAAGGTGGGGGCGGGCGGGGAGAAAGAGAACGATCAATCGCCGAGGGCGGCGCGCATGGCGCGGCCTTTGTGGAGAGTTTCCTCGTATTCGGAGGCCGCGTCGCTGTCCCACGTGATGCCGCCGCCGACGTGGTAGTGGGCGCGGCCGGCGGCGCAGGTGATGGTGCGGATGGCGATGGCGAGGTCGGCGTCGCCGTCGTAACCGAGGTAGCCGAGCGCTCCGGTGTAGGCGTGGCGGGGAACCGGCTCCAGTTCGGCGATGATCTGCATGGCGCGGATTTTCGGCGCCCCGGTGATGCTGCCGCCGGGGTGCAGGGCGCGCAGGGCGTCGAAGCGGTCCAGGCCCGGGGCGAGTTCGCCGCGCACGGTGGCGACGAGGTGGTGCACGGTCGCGTAGGTTTCGAGCTCATGGCGCGCGGCGACGTAGACGCTGCCCGGCGCGCAGACGCGGCCGAGGTCGTTGCGGGCGAGGTCCACGATCATGAGGAGCTCGGCGTGGTCCTTCGCGCTGTCGAGCAGGCGGGTGCGCGCGGCGGCGTCGGCGGCGGGGTCGGCGAGGCGGGCCACGGTGCCCTTGATCGGGCGGGTTTCGAGCGTGCGGCCGGCGACGCGTAGCAGGCGTTCGGGGGTGCTGGAGACGAGTTGCTGGTCGCCAAAATCCAGGAACGCGGCGTGCGGAGCGGGGCTGAGGGTGCGGAGACGCGCGTGGAGGCCGGAGGCGGCGCCGGTGAAGGGCGCGGAGAAACGCTGGGTGAAATTCACCTGATACACGTCGCCGGCCGCGATGTAGGCGCGGATGCGCTCGACTGCGGCGGCGTAGGCGGCGGGCGCGAGATCGGCGATGAGTTCGCCGGCGGAGAAGGGTTGGGGCGGCGGGGGCGGGGAGAGGACGAGATCGCGCAGGCGGGCGAGGGCGGCGGGGTTGGGCGCGACGAGGTGGGTCGCGCCGGTCGCGTGGTCGTGGACGACGGCGGCATCGTAGAGGCCGAAGGCCAGCGCTGGCGGCGGTGGAGACGCCGGGGCGGACTCGGACGGGAGTGCGTTGACGCCGTCGAGGGCGGCGCCGTATTCGTAACTGAAATACCCGATGGCGCCGCCGACGAAGGGCAGGCCGGGGACGGGTTCGCGGACACGGGCGGCGAGCTCCGCTTGGAGACGGGGCAGCTGGTCGGCGTCGCCGCGCACCACGAGGGACGGTTCGCAGGCGAGGATGCTGTGGCGGGCGGTGGCGGAGGGCAGGGCGGAATCGAGGAAGACGCAACCGGGGCGGGTGGCGAAGGTGTTGAACAACTCGGCCGGGGGTGGGCAGGCGCCGGGCGGCAGGGTTTCCACAAGGGGCGGCGGGCGCATGCGGGCGGGAGGCTCAGGCGGCGGGCCGGACGCCGGACCGGTCGAGGAGGGCCAGGTGTTGCGCGACGGTGCGGCCGGAAAGCACGAGGCCGGGCGCGAGGTCGTGGAGCGGCGTCAGGACAAACGCGCGGCCGAGCATGGCGGGGTGGGGAAGGGTGAGGCGCGGGTCGTGCAGAGTGGTCTCGCCGTGGAGGAGTAGGTCGAGGTCGAGAGTGCGCGGGCCCCAGCGTTCGCGGCGGAGGCGGCCGCGGGATTGCTCGATGGCGAGCAGGGCGTCGAGCAGGGCGTGGGGCGCGAGATGGGTGGCGAGGCGGGCGACGGCGTTGAGGTAATCCTGTTGGCCGGCGGGGCCGAGCGGGGCGGTTTCGTAGATCGGAGACGAGGCGACCAGGCGGATGGAGGGCAGGGCGTCGAGGGCGAGCAGGGCGGCGGCGAGGTGGGCGTGGCGGTCGCCAAGATTCGAACCGAGGGCGACGTAGGCGGTGACGGAGGCGGGCACGGAAAAAGGGACGGACGAACGGGGATCGCTCAGGCGCGGGCGAGGGTGGCGGTGAGGGAGATGCCGGCGTGGTCGCCGGGGATGGGGGCGTGGGGTTTGTGGACGGCGAGAGTGGCGGAGCGCACGCGAGGGTGGGCGGACAGGACGGCGGCGAGCACGCGGTTGGTTAGGGCTTCGACGAGGGCGAAACGCTCGGTCGTCACGATGTCGCGGCAGAGTTCGTAGACCTCGGCGTAATTGACGGTGTGGGCTAGGTCGTCGGTCGCGGCGGCCTGGGCGATGTCCACCACCAGGTCGAGGTCGAGGATCCATGGCTGGCCGAGGACCGCCTCCTCCGGGAGCACGCCGTGGCGACCGTGGAAACGCATGGATTTGAGGCGGATGGTGGCGAGCATGAGCGGGAGCCGGGAGCGGGGAAAGGAGCGAGGAGCTAGAAGTGAGGAGCGGGAAGCGGGGCACAAAAAAGCACCGGCTACGGGAGCCGGTGCCGGGCGGGCGGGGCGGGGAAGCACCCCCCGCGCGGGCCGCTCAGAGTTTATCGACGACGCGGTCGGCTAGGCCGTAGGCGATGGCCTCGGTCGCGGTCAGGTAGAAGTCGCGGTCGGTGTCCTGATTGATGCGTTCGAGGGGCTGGCCGGAGGCGCGGGCGAGGATGAGGTTCAGCTCGGAGCGGAGTTTCTCCATTTCCTGGGCCTGGATGTTGATGTCCGAGGCGGGGCCGCTGAACCGGCCGCTGATCAGGGGTTGGTGGATGAGCACGCGAGAGTGGGGGAAGAGCAGGCGGCGGCCTTTGGGGGCGCCGCTGAGCAGGATGGAGCCCATCGAGGCGGCCATTCCGGTGACGATCACGGTGATGGGCGAGCTGATGAGCTGCATGGTGTCGTAAACGGCCATGCCGGCGGTGATGGAGCCGCCGGGGGTGTTGATATAGAATAATATGTCCTTACCGGGACCCTCTGCCTCCAGGTAGAGCAGCTTCTCGGTGATGTCCTTGGCGGACTCGTCGGTCACCGGGCCCCAGAGGAAAATCTTCCGCTGCTCTATGAACTTGTTTTGGATGCGGGCGGCTAGCGGCGCGGAGTTCTTCTTCACGGCGGCGTCGGCCTTGTCGTCCTCCTTGTCCTCGTCGTCATCGTCGTCGGCGCGAGGGGCGAGGGGTTCTTTGAGTCCGGTGTGGAGGTTGGAGAAATGCGTCATCGGGGCGTAACATGGGCGCGGGCGGGCGGCTTGGCAAGTCGGGCGGCGGGATCAGGAGCTCAGATGGGCCTTAAAGATAATGCGCGACCATCTGGCGCCAGTGGCGGGCGTCGTGGGCGCGGCCGGACCAGACGTGGAGCTGGTGCGGGACGTGTTTGGCGGCGAGGACGGCGGCGAGTTCGTGGTTGTTGGCCAGGAAGGGGTCGGCGTCACCGATCACAAATACGAGGTCGAGAGCGCGGATGGCGGCGAGCAGGTCGGGCCGGCTCAGGCGCGGCAGGAACTGGCTCGGCATCAGGTAATACACGTCGGGGTCGCGGTGACCGTCGAGCAGGTCGCGGAAGTGCTCGACCGGTTGGGTCAGGTCGTAGCGACCGGAGAACGCGGCGAGTTTTTGGAAAAAACGCGGGTGACGGAAGGCGAGGCTGGCGGCGAAAAACGCGCCGAGGCTGCAACCGTGGGCGATGGTGCAGGGGTGGGGGTTGAGGGTGCCCATGAAGGGCAGGACCTCGTCGAGCACGTAGCGCTCGTAGGCGAGGTGGCGGGCGAGGCGCTCGACGGGCGGGCGGCGGCGGGCGTAGAACGTCTCGCGGTCGAGGCCGTCGATGCAGAAAAGCTGGAGGTGGCCGGCGTCGATTTTCGGCTGAAGGGCCTCGACGATGCCGAGGTCCTCGTATTCGTGAAACCGGCCGCCGCGGGTGGGGAACACGAGGACCTTGGCGCCGGCGTGTCCGAAGACGAGCAGCTCCATCTCGCGGTCGAGATTCGGGCTGCGCCAGAGGTGGTATTCGCGTTGCATGGACGGAGGGCGGGACGCGACAACGTTTCCGCGCCTTCAGCCTTCGGTAAAGAAATCGGCGAGGCTTTGTGTTAAGATTCGGTGTTCTTCGGCCGCGCCGGGAAAATCCGAAAAATGTCCGGCGGCGAGTGGCAGAAGGTCCTTGGGGCCGGCGAGGGCGTGGTGGATGGCGAATTGACCGGGCGGGGCGACGGCGGGGTCGAAGACGGCGCAGGCGCAGAGCACGGGCTGGGTCACGAGCCGGGCGGCGGCGGCCGCGTCATGGTAGGCGAGGGTCTCGGCCAGGACGCCGGGGTGTTCGAGGGCGTAGGCCTGCACGCTGGCGGCGCTGCCCACGGTGGGTAGGCGGAGGCGCAGGGGATGGTGGCCGAAGCTGGGCACGCTCACCGCGGCGCGGCGGAAACGTTTGTCCCAGGCGAGGGCGAGAATGCCGAGGCCGCCGCTGAAACTGGTGCCGATGAAGCCGAGCCGGTCGGTCAACTCGGGGAACAGCGCGAGCAGAACGCCGGCCGCGACCCAGAGGTCCTCGACGCAGCCGCCGTGCACATAGGTGGACGGGCGAGCGATGCCGTGGAGCACGTGGGCGGCGGGCGTATCCGGAATGCCGGGGCAACGGCTGCGCCCGAGGCCACGGCACCAGGGGAACAACAGCGCGCTTTGGCGGAAGGGCAGGGTAGTGTCGAACTCCTCGCCGGAGCCGTAACCGTGGCCGACCACCAGGGACTGGACGGGGTCGCCCTCGGCGGGCAGGAGCAACACGGCGCCGAGGGTCAGGCCGTCGGTGGTGGGAAAACGTAGCTCATACACGCGGCGGCCGAGGGGGTCGCGGCCGGCTTCGCGGAGATCGGGACGGGTGACCAGGGCGGCGGCGCGGGCGTAACGCGGTGCCCAGAAGGCTTCGAAATCAAGCGGCAGGGGCGGGGCCTCGACCCGGAAAAGGTCGTCCCACGTGAAGCCGTAGGTCGGGTCGAAGGGGAAAAGGCAATGGGCGGGCGGGGCCGGCGGAGGACGCAGGAGCATGACGCGGCGCCGAGCGAAGCCCGCCGGTCGGGGCGGAC
>JAIXVP010000337.1 GCA_027482905.1 Opitutaceae bacterium | reverse complement strand
GGAGCGGATGGCGATGAGGACGGTGCCGTAGTGGAGGAAGATTTCGCCGGTGGCGGCGGAGTCGTTGACGACGGCGCGGTAGCCGCCGGGGATGTAGCCCATGCCGTAGGGCGTGGGGGTGGGCGTCGCGTTGAGATCGGCGGGCGGGGCGATGTCATAGCTGTAGAGCAAGGCGTCGCGCGCCACGGTCTCGCTGAACTGGCGGGTCTCCTTGCCATGGGTGTTGGAGACGTTGATCGAGGACGGATCGTCGTGGATGGGTTTGGCGACCCAGAGGTGACTGTAACGCGAGCGCGAGGAGTCGGTCCAGACAACGCCGTTGGCGTAGACCTGGCCGCTGTTGGGACCCACCGGGCCGTCGGCGAAGAGGGCGTAGTCGCGGTCGAGCCAGGCTTGGAGGTAGTTCGGGCCGTTGCGGGAACGGGCGAAGGTGGGCACGGAGCGATCTGCGGCGGCAAGTTCGAGGATGGGCGAGACGCTCGGATTCATGGCGGCGACCATGGTGGCGGCGTCGCTGTCGAGCGCGGGCAATTCGCCGCCGAAGTGATACCAAAACATCCCCATCGAGGCCCCGCTGGACGGATGTTGCTCAAGCATGTCCGGGTAGCTGCGGGTGGTGGGCATGGCGAGGTGGCCGCGCAGCCAGTAGCCGGCGTGCTGGGCGAGGCAGGCCTCGTAGACGATGGCGGCGCGATTGCGGATCTCGGCGTCCTGCGCGAGCTGGGCGAGGCTGAGGAGCGGGAGCAGGTTCTTCCAGACGTAGGGACGAGAGGCGACCTCACCGGAGCCGGTGGTGGCGAAGCTGGCCATGTGGCCGAGGAGCGAAGCGCGGGCGGCGGGATCGGACGCGCGCCAGTCGTTGCTGGAGGCGACGGAGCCGTCGGGGTTGTAGATTTTGGCGGCGTCGAAAGCGGCCTGGCCGTAGAGCTCGCCGCCGAGGAAACGGACGACGTGGCCGAGGGTCTTCAGGTTGGAGGTGGTGGTGTCCTTGTATTGATAGAACGTCAGAATGATCTGGCGGATGTTGGCCTTGGTCTCGTCGTCGAGTTGCGCGCCGTGACGGGCGACGAGATCGACGGCGGGCCAGATGTAGAACAGGTCAACCTGCACGGCGCCGTTGAGGTGGTTGGCGAGGAGGCTGCGGGAGCGGTTGAGGGCGTGGGCGCGGGCGGTGGCGGTGTCGCCGCGGGCGAAGAAACCCAGCGCGGCGGAGAAACCGTCGACGCCGCCGGGATCATCGCCGAGGCGGGTGAGCACCCAGTCGCGACGCTGCGCCAGGGTGGATACGGCGGGCAGGGCGATGACACGGAGGACACCGGACGTGCTAAGGGCGGAACGGTCCCAGATCAGGTCGCCGGTCAGGTAGGGCAGCGTGAGGGAGGAGAAAGCGCCGGAGAACGACGCGGCGGAGAAGACAGTGAACGTATCACCGGCGGCGAGCGGTTGGCCGGAGAGCGTGACGGAGAAAGCGCCGCCGAGCGTGAGGGGGCCGTTCACCGCGAGGCGGTCGGAGGCGACGACGCCGTTGGTTTTTTGCAGGCGGAAGCTGGTGGCGGACCCGGGCTGAAGGGAGCCGGCGGGGACGGTCAAGGTGGCGACGGCGGAACGGCCGGCGGAGGGGGCGAGCGTGCCGGCGACAGTGAGCGCGCCGCCAAGGGTGCCGGAGCCGCCGAGGGTGGCCCCGGCGGCCACCACAACCGGAACGGAGGCGGCCGTAGAATCGCCGGTGAGGCGAACCAACCCGGCTGAAATGGTGAGCGGGGCGGAGCCGGCGAGCGGGCCGGCGACAGTGAGTTCGCCAACGGCGGCGACGTCGGACGTTGCCGTCAGGGTGAGCGAACCGGCGAAGGAGGCGGCGGACGCGGCGGAGTTGCGCAGAGCGCCGCCGGCGAGGGTGACGGGCTCGGACCCGAGCGCGAAGCCAGCGAGGTCGAGCGTGGCGGGGGCGGAGACCGTGGTCGCGCCGGCGGTCGCACCGAGGGCGTTGACGTGCGCGACGACGAGCGTGCCTGAGTCGACGTTGGCGGGGCCGGTGAAAGCATTGTCGCCCCCAAGCGTGGTGGTGCCGCCCGAGGTGGTCAGCGTGCCGGAGCCGGAGATGGGGTTGGCGAAAGTGAGCGAGGAAGCCGGCGCGAGGACGAGACTGGCGGAGTTCGCGACCGGGCCGACGCCAAGCGCGCCGGTGACGCGGACTTCGAGGGTGCCACCGGTGATCGTGGTGCCGCCGGTGAAGGTGTTGGCCTGCGAAACGATGAGCCGGCCGGGGCCGGACTGGACGAGAGCGGCCGCGCCGGCGATGGAGCCCGGACCGGTGAAGGTGTAGTCGCGCGCGGACGCGATGGTGACGGAGGCGGACAGCAGGGTATCGGCCAAGGTCACGACGGGATTGGCGGCGCCGGTGGCGTCAAAAGTGACGGCGTCGGGCGGCGTGAAGACGACCGGCGCGCCGGCGGTGGTCCAGGTGGCGGAGAGACCGGAGTCCCAGCGGTTCGCGGCGCCGTCCCCGCTCCAGACCAGAGAGCGGCCGGTGTAGGGGTTTTCCGATACGACGAGGGCAAGCTCGTTGGCGGCGGGGTTGAGCGCGAGCGCGGCGACCTGGGTGGTGGAAGCGAAGCCCGCGAGGACGAGCGCGGCGGGGGTGGCGGAGATCACGCCACCGGTGGAACGGAGGAGCGGGTGGGTGCCGTTGACCAGGGTGGAGGGCACGCGCACCCGGGTGCCGGCGGCGAGCACGACGGAGCCGGAGACGGAGATCGGGGCGGACGGGGCGGATTCGAGGATGGCGTCGGCCTGGGAGGAAAGAGCGCCGTTCACGATCCCCGCGCCGGCGAGGGTCTGGCCGGAAGCGAGCACGAGGCCGGAGGGAAGCGCGGTGACGTCAAGAGAGGCGCCGGAAGCCGTTTCCACGCGGAGCGGCCCGGTGAGAGTCGCGTCGGCGGAGAGGGCGAGCGGGCCGGTTTCGACGCGAAGCGTGCCAGCGAGGGCGTGCGAGCCGGACAGGGTGAGCCGTCCCCCACCCTGCTTCACGAAGCGGCCGGCGGCACCGCCGGAGAGCGGGGTGGACCAGGTCTGGGCGGCGGCGTTGACGACCTCGACCGTGGCGTCAACGGAGAGCGGTCCGGCGACGGAGGCGAGCGCGCCGGCGGTCTCGACAAACCGGAGCGTGCCGGCGGACACGCTGGTGGGGCCGGTGAAGGGATTGACGGCGGCGAGCGTGGCGACGCCGGCGCCGTCCTTGACCAAAGACGCGAGGCCGGAGAGCGGGCGGGAAACGGTGACATTTCCCGCGCCGCCGAGGGTCAGGGCGAAAGCGCCGGTGACGGCGTTGCCCGTGGCGGGATTCAGGGTGAGCATGGCGCCTGAATCGGCCCCGAAGCGGGTGTCGGCGGCGAGAGTGAGCAGGGCGTTCCAGGAATTGGCGCCCGCGACGCTGCGGAGGGCGCCGAGGGAATCGGCGCCGGAGCCGCGGAGGGTGGCGGGATTGTTGGCGGGCGCGATGCCGCCGGACAGCGCGAGGGTGCCACCGGAGTTGACGGTCACGGCGGCGGAATAGCCGGCGGTGAAAAGGGCGTTGGCGGAGAGCAGGCGGAGTTCGCCGGCGTTGACGGTGGCGGTGATGCCGCGGGCGGTGGAGTTGCCGGTGATGATGAGCCGGCCGGTGCCGTTTTTGACCAGATTACCGCCGCGTCCGCTGGTGGTGGATACGCTGTTGAGCGTTATGGGCGCGTCGACGGCGGGCTCGAAGGTGACGGTGTTGCTGTAGAAATCCCAGTTGGTGGTGGCGAAAACCAGGCCGGTGCCGGCGCGGGTGCGGACGGTGCAGGAACCGAAAAACGTGCCGCCGCCGCTGAGCGTCACGACCCCTTCGTCCACGGTGATGCCCTGGGAAACCTGGCCCATGCCGCCGGTGATGGTGTAGGCGAGACCAAAGGCGTCGGTGCCGGCGGAGAAGAAATAGCCCTGCCGGCCGGGATTGAGGACGGGGGTGCCCGTGCCGTCGGTGGCGGAATTCCAGACGGCGCCGGTGGCGGCGTAGGAGCCGGCGGCCGCGAGACCGGAACCGGGCGCGGTGCCGTTGACGTCGAAATAGTAATCCGCGGCCCGGCCGGCGACACTGGCGAGGAGCGCGAGGGCGAGCCGGCGGATCATCATGGCGAGGTGATCCGCAGGCGCAGGAATCGACGCGGTCCGGGAGACGGATCGGTCACGATCACCGAATCGCCGACGGCGGGAAGGGTGTAGGAAATCGGTGTCCAAACCGGAGTGGCCGCGAGGTCGGAGGTGGCTTCCACGATGTAGGTCACGTCTGTCCGTGATCGGACAAACGTGAGTTGAAGTTTAAGGTTCGAAGTCGAGGCAATCGGAAAGGCGACGGAGGCGCGGTCGGTCGGATTGGTGGCCAGGGCGTATTCAAGCAGGTTGGGTGCGCCGTCACCGTCGTGGTCGAAGGCGTCGGCCGCGGTGTCGGCGTTGGCGGGCGAGCCGAAGTAGGACACGCGCCAGGCCTCGATCGGGGTGTAGGGCGGCGGCGTGGGGAGGTAGGCGGAGAGGGTGACGACGTTGCCAACCTGGTTGACGAGGAAACTGCCTTCGCCGCCGGTGGTGGTGAGGCGCTGGCCGAAGGCGACGTTGGCGAAGGCGCCGGACAGGGTGCCGGTGGAGGAGATCACGGTGAACGAGGAGCCGGCGGCCGGGGTGTAACCGGGCAGGAGGGCGACGGTGAGATTACCCGCGAGCGTGGTGGCGCCGGAAACGGTCACCTGGTCGTGGGCGCCGATGGACTGGAAGGCGGCGGCCGCTGAGGCGCCGCCGAGGTCGATCGCGAGGGTGGCGCCGGCGCCGAGCGAGTAGGCTCCGGTGATCGCGGTGCGGCCGGCGGAGCCGAAGTCGCCGGGCGCGAGGGTGCCGCCGGCCTGGACGAGCGCGCCGTTGGCGGGATCGGTGACGGCGGAGCGGAGGTGGGTGGCGTTCACGGCGGCGGCGGCGAGGGTGCCGCCGGTGAAGGCGAAGACCTGCTCCGCGCCGCTTTGCGCGCCGGCGATCGTGCCGGGAACGCGCAGCACGCCGGTGCCGGTCAGGGTGAAGGTGCTGGTGCCGAGGCCGGCGGTGTCGGCGCCGATCTGCAGGGCGGTCGAGCCGGTGCCGGTCAGCGCGAGGGTGCCGCCGGACAGAGTGTAGGCGGGATTTTTGGTCGCGGAGGTGTCGCTGCCGCCGAGGCTCAGCGTGGTCGCGGTGACCGTGCCGCCGGACTGGGTAGCGGTGACGGTTTGCGCGCCGGATTGGGTGGCGCTGCCCGAGCCGCCGACGCGCAGGCCGAAGGTGGAACCGGCGGTGAGGTTCACAGTGCCGCCGGTAATGGCAAAGGTCTGGTTGGCGGTGGCCAACTGGAAGCGGTCGGTGGCGGTGGAGGTGAACGCCCCGCCCTCGATGAGCAGGTTGCTGGCGGGCTGGTTCGACGTGAGGAAGATATTTCCGTTTCGGAGATTCAAATTCAGGCCGGCGACGCTGCTGGCGAACGTGAGGCTGGCGGTGGGATGAGCGTCCACAACCAAGGTGGCTCCGCTGACGCCGGTGACGGTGGCGAGGGTGTTCACCGACGCGGCGGGCAGGTTGGTGGCGTTGAGCGTGACGACGCCGGTGGCCTGGTTGAGTTGGAGCGTGCCGGTGGTGGCGGTGAAAAGTCCGGCGATCGGCGTGGTGGCGTCGGTGCGGTTGGAGCGCAGGGTGCCGCCGGTCACGGTGAAGTCACCCGTGCCGAGACCGCCGGAGGTGCCGCCGGCGGAGGGGCCGAGGTGCAGCGTGCCGCCGCTCAGGGTGAGCGGGCCGG
>JAIXVP010000105.1 GCA_027482905.1 Opitutaceae bacterium | reverse complement strand
TTCTACACCAGCTTCATCCAGATCACCGCGACGGCCGGCCTGTTCCTGTCGCTGATCGTCATCCTGACCACGCGCTCCATCACCGGTGAGGCCGCCTTCGCGGATTGGGGCTGGCGCGTGCCCTTCCTGATCTCGATCGTGCTGCTCGGCATCTCCGTCTGGATCCGGATGCAGATGCAGGAAAGCCCGGCCTTCCAGAAGATGAAGGATGAGGGCACGGGTTCCAAGGCGCCGATCGGCGAGGCCTTCGGCCAGTGGAAGAACGCCCGCATCGCGCTCTTCGCGCTGCTCGGCCTGGTCATGGGCCAGGCGGTCGTCTGGTACACGGGCCAGTTCTACGCGCTGTTCTTCCTGGGCTCCGTGCTCAAGGTGGACGGCTTCACCACCAACATGCTGATCGCCTGGTCGCTCATCCTCGGCTCCGGCGGCTTCGTGCTGTTCGGCTGGCTGTCCGACAGGATCGGCCGCAAGCCGATCATCCTCGGCGGCTGCCTGATCGCGGCGGTCACCTACTTCCCGCTCTTCTCGCTGATGAGCGCGGAGGCCAACCCGTCGCTGACGCAGGCCCACCGCACCATCACCACGGTGGTGGAGGTGGACAAGGCCACCTGCTCCTTCCAGTTCAACCCGACGGGCACGGCGCGCTTCACCCAGCCCTGCGACGTGGCCAAGGCCGCGCTCGCCCGGCTGTCGGTGAACTATTCGGTGGAAAACAAGCCGGGCCAGACCGGCGTGCGCGTCACCATCGGCAACCAGACCGTGTCGTCCGACCAGCCCAACTTTGCGGCAGCCCTCGGCACCGCGGTGACGGCGGCGGGCTACCCGGCGGCGTCGAACCCCACCGTGGTCAAGATGTCCGGTCCCTTCGACATCTTCCGCGAACAGCCGGCGGTGCTGATCGGCATCCTCACGCTGCTCGTGATCTACGTGACCATGGTCTATGGCCCGATCGCGGCGGCGCTGGTGGAATTGTTCCCGACGCGCATCCGCTACACCTCCATGTCGCTGCCCTACCACATCGGCAATGGCTGGTTCGGTGGCCTGATGCCGGCGACGGCCTTCGCGATGATCGCGCAGACCGGCGACGTGTATTTCGGCCTCTGGTACCCCGTGGTGATCGCCCTCGCGACCGTCGTCATCGGCTTCTTCATGGTGCCGGAGACGAAGGACCGCGACATCTTCGCGACCAATGCGGATGGGTCGGCCAGCGCCGCGGATTTCCGCAAGGCGCGCTGATCCGGGCATCCCGCACGGGTTGAACGGCGCCGGGGGCAACCCCGGCGCCTTTTTCTTGTCCTGCATCAAGGGCGGCAAGGGGCCGGGCTGGCATGGTTGCACGAAGCCGGCCGCCGGCGGCACTCTCTGCGACAATCAGCCGAGGGCATACCCGGCGCCAGAAGGGGAAAACGGCACCATGGATGGCAGCACCGGCACCAGCCGCTATGAGGAGGCCTATGGCGCCTGGCGCGCGGATCCCGAGGGCTATTGGCGCCAGGCGGCGGAGGCCATCGACTGGGCGACGCCCCCCAGCCGGATCTTCGCGGCCGAGGCCGGCGTCTATGGCCGCTGGTTCCCCGATGCCAGGCTGAACACCTGTTTCAATGCGCTGGATCGCCACGTCGCCGCCGGCCGCGGCGCGCAAACCGCCCTGATCTGGGACAGCCCCATCACCGGCCGCAGCGCCCGCTTCACCTATGCCGGGTTGCTGGACCGGGTCGCGCGGGTCGCCGGCGCGCTGGCCGCGCGGGGCGTCGGCGCGGGCGACCGCGTCATCATCTACATGCCCATGGTGCCGGAAGCCGCCATCGCCATGCTGGCCTGCGCCAGGCTCGGCGCCATCCATTCCGTGGTCTTCGGCGGCTTCGCCGCGGCGGAACTCTCCGCCCGCATCGCCGATGCGCAACCGAAGGCGATCATCTCCGCCTCCTGCGGGCTCGAGCCCGGGCGCATCGTGAAATACAAGCCGCTGCTGGATGCGGCGATCGCGCTGTCCCCGCACAAGCCAGGCCACTGCCTGATCCTGCAGCGCCCCGAGCATCCCTGCGAGTTGACGCCGGGCCGCGACATGGACTTCCTGGAAGCCGAGGCCGCGGCCACGCCCGCGCCCTGCACCGATGTCGCGGCGACGGACCCGCTCTACATCCTCTACACCTCCGGCACGACGGGAAAGCCCAAGGGCATCGTGCGGGACAATGGCGGGCATGCCGTCGCCCTGATGAATTCCATGTCCATGCTCTACGGCCTGAAGGCCGGGGACGTGATGTGGACCGCGAGCGATGTCGGCTGGGTCGTCGGCCATTCCTACATCGTCTATGCGCCGCTCCTCGCGGGCTGCACGACGGTGATGTACGAGGGCAAGCCCGTCGGCACGCCCGATGCCGGCGCCTTCTGGCGCGTGGCCGCGGAGCACCGCGTGAAGGTGCTGTTCACGGCGCCCACCGCGATCCGCGCCATCCGGAAGGAGGACCCGGAGGGCGCGCTGCTGGCGCGCTACGATCTCTCGGCGCTGGAGGCCCTGTTCCTGGCGGGCGAACGCTGCGACCCGCCGACCGCCGAATGGTCCGCGCAACTGCTCGGCAAGCCCGTCATCGACCATTGGTGGCAGACCGAGACGGGCTGGAGCATCAGCGGCAATTTCCGGGGGCTCGGCCTGTTCCCGAACCGCCCGGGTTCCGGCGGCAAGCCGGCGCCGGGCTACGACCTCCGCGCCCTCGACGAGGCCGGGCAGGAAGTGCCGCGCGGGCAGATCGGGACGCTGGCGGTGAAGCTGCCGCTGCCACCCTCCAACCTGCCGACGCTCTGGCACGCCGATGCGCGCTTCCGCGAGGCCTATCTCGAGGCCTTTCCCGGCTATTACAACACCTCCGACGCCGGGATGGTGGACGGGGATGGCTATGTCTGGGTCATGTCCCGGACCGACGACATCATCAATGTCGCGGGCCACCGCCTGTCCACCGGCGCGATGGAGGAGGTGCTGGCCGCGCACCCCGATGTCGCGGAATGCGCCGTGGTCGGCGTGAAGGATTCGCTCAAGGGCCAGGCGCCGCTCGGCCTCGTCGTGCTGAAGGCGGGGACCACGAAGGCGGAGCCCGAGATCGCGAAGGAACTGGTGGCGATGGTGCGCGACCGCATCGGCCCCGTCGCGGCCTTCCGGGAAGCGCGGGTGGTGCAGCGCCTGCCCAAGACACGATCGGGCAAGATCCTGCGCGCCACCATCCGCAAGATCGCGGATCGCGAGAGCTACACCGTGCCCCCCACCCTCGATGATCCGCTGATCCTGGACGAGATCGCGGATGTGCTGAAGCAGGCGGAGAAATAGCCATGCCGGACGGCACCACGCCCCTGCTGCTGCGCGAGGACAGCGCGGCGGGCATCACGCGGCTGACGCTGAACCGGCCCGGGAGTCGCAACAGCCTGTCCTTCGCCATGATGGGGGCGGTGCTCGACGCCTTGCGCGCCATCGCGGAGGATTCGTCCGTCCGCGTGGTCGTGCTGGCCGCTGCCGGCCCCGTCTTCTGCGCGGGCCACGATCTGCGGGAGATCACGGCCCATCGCGCCGATCCCGATGGCGGCCGCGGCTTCTTCGACACGGCGATGACGCGCTGCGCGACGCTCATGCAGGCCATCGTCGCCCTGCCCCAGCCCGTGATCGCGGAAGTCCAGGGCGTGGCTACCGCCGCCGGCTGCCAGTTGGTCGCGACCTGCGACCTGGCGGTGGCCTCCGACCAAGCGCGCTTCTGCACCCCCGGCGTCGACATCGGCCTCTTCTGCTCCACCCCTGCCGTGGCGCTGTCCCGCGCGGTGGCCGCCAGGCCGGCGATGGAAATGCTGCTGACGGGGGAGATGATCGGCGCCGCCGAAGCGCAGCGGATCGGCCTGGTGAACCGCGTCGTGCCGTCGGCCGACCTTTCCGCCGCCACGGAATCGCTGGCGGCGCGCATCGCCTCCCGCAGCGCCCACACCATCCGCATCGGCAAGGCCGCCTTCCACCATCAGCGCGGACTTCCTCTGGAGACGGCCTATGGCCATGCTGCGGCGGTGATGACCGAGAATCTGATGGCCGAGGATGCCGCCGAAGGCATCGGCGCCTTCCTCTCCAAGCGCCAGCCCGTCTGGCGCGATCGCTAGGACCGACACACACCATGGCCGCTGCCGATTTCGACGCCCTGCCTCGCGTCCCCGCCAACCACCAGCCGCTCACGCCGCTGCTGTTCCTCGAGCGCGCCGCCGCCGTCTTCCCGCGCCACACCGCGGTCGTCCACGGCGCGGTGCGGCGCAGCTATGCGGAGCTTCGCGCGCGCTGCGTGAAGCTCGCCGATGCGCTGCGCCAGCACGGCATCGGGCGCGGGGACACGGTGGCCGCGCTGCTGCCGAACATTCCCGAGATGCTGGAATGCCATTACGGCGTGCCGATGACGGGCGGCGTGCTGAACACGCTGAACACGCGGCTCGATGCCGGGACCATCGCCTATTGCCTCGACCATGGGGAGGCGAAGGTGGTCGTGGTGGACCGCGAATTCGTTCCCCTGCTGCGCATGGCCCTGACGCAGTGCGCGGCGACGCCGCTGGTGATCGAGGTCGATGACCCGGAAGCCTCCGACGCCGCGCGTGCCAACCACCTCGATGGCGCCACCGCCTATGAGGCTTTCATCGCCGCGGGCGACGAGGCCTTCGCATGGCCGATGCCGGGCGATGAATGGGACGCCATCAGCCTCAACTACACCTCCGGCACCACCGGCCGGCCGAAGGGCGTGGTCTATCACCATCGCGGCGCGCAGCTGCTGGCGGTGGGCAACGTGCTCTCCGCCGGCATGGGCAAGCACCCCGTCTATCTCTGGACGCTGCCGATGTTCCATTGCAATGGCTGGTGCTTCCCCTGGACGGTCACGGCCCAGGCCGGCACGCATGTCTGCCTGCGCGCCGTGCGCGGCAACGCCATGTGGGACCTGATGTCGCGGGAAGGCGTCACCCATATGTGCGGCGCGCCGATCGTCATGGCGACGCTGCTCGGCACCGCGGAGGCCGAGAAGAGGCCCCTGCCCCACCAGGTGCAGTTCGTCGTCGCCGGCGCCCCGCCGCCCGCCGCCGTGCTGGCCGCGATGAAGGAAGCGGGCTTCGCCGTCTGCCACGTCTATGGACTGACGGAATGCTACGGCCCCTCCGTGGTGAATGAGTGGAACAGCGACTGGGACGTCCAGCCCGCCGCCGAACAGGCCGCGCTGATGTCCCGCCAGGGCGTGCGCTACATCGCGCTCGAAGGCCTGCGCGTCATGGACCCCGAAACCATGGCGCCGATCGCCCCCGATGGCGTATCGATGGGGGAGGTGATGATGCAGGGCAACGTCGTGATGAAGGGCTACCTGAAGGATCCGGAGGCCACGGCGAAGGCCTTCGCCGGCGGCTGGTTCCACACCGGCGACCTCGCCGTGACCTATCCCGATGGCTACATCCAGCTGAAGGACCGATCGAAGGACATCATCATCTCGGGCGGCGAGAACATCTCCTCCATCGAGGTCGAGGATGCGCTCTACAAACACCCCGCCGTGGCCGTCGCCGCCGTGGTGGCGCGGCCGGATGAGAAATGGGGCGAGACGCCCTGCGCCTTCATCGAGTTGAAGCCCGGCACGGCCGCGACGGCGGAGGAACTGATCGCGCACTGCAAGACGATCCTCGCAGGCTACAAGGTGCCGCGCCACGTGGTCTTCGCGGAACTGCCCAAGACCAGCACGGGCAAGATCCAGAAGCATGTGCTGCGCGCCCAGGCCAAGGGGGGCTGAGGCGTGGAGCGAACGGCCCCCCTCATCCTCTGCGCGGGCCAGTATGGAAGTGCCTCGACCTGGCTCTACAACGCCGTCCATGCGCTGATGGAGGCGGAGTACGGCCCCGTTCACCGGCAATTCGCCGACAGCCCGGACCAGTTCCCCCGGGCCGTCGATGCCACCGCGCCGCTGCTGCTGAAGACCCACGCGCCAACGCGCGGCCTTCGTTGGCTGGCGGCGCGCGCAGGGGGCCGCGCCATCCTCTCCATCCGCGATCCGCGCGATGCCGTGGCATCGCTGATGGCGCGCTTCCACTTCGACTACGCCCTGTGCCGCGATCGCGTCGAGCAGACCTGCCAGGCTCTGCCGCTGCTGCCCGATGCCGTGCCCTGCCTGGTGCTGCGCTATGAGGACGGGTTCAGCCAGGACCCCGCGACGCTGGCCCGCATCGCCCGCTTCCTCGGCCTCAAGCCCTCGGCCCGCCTCCGCCGCCGGGTCTTTGACGATCTGACGCCGGATGCGGTGCGCGCCCGCATCGCCGCCATGCTGGAGGCCGGTGCGCTCGGCCCGAATCCCACCGCCCATTCGCATGACGGCACCAGCCACTGGCATCCCGGCCATGTCGGCGATGGCCTGCCCGGCAAGTTCGCGACGGTGCTGACCGCAGGCCAGGCCGCCGACATCGCCCGGCGCGGCGCCGGCTTCGCGGAGGCCTTCGGCTACGCCATGCCGCCGCCCGCGCCACTGCGGCCCGGGGAGATGCGACGGCTGGAGGGCTGGGGCCCGGGCATCGCCTGCCTCGGCGCCGGCTTCACGGCCCCCGACGCCGAAGGCGCCTGGCTGGCGGCGCGGCAGGCGGTGCTGCACATCCCGCTGGAAGCCGGATCCGCTGGCACCCTGCTGCTGGAGGTGGAGACGCCGGCCCCCACCCGCCGGCCTGCCCTCAGCGTGTCATCGGACGAAACCCTGCTTCTGCCCGCAACGCCGATGCCCGCAAGCGGGGTCGTCACCGTGCCGCTGCCGTCACGCGCGGAGGCGACGGAGATCGCCCTCCGCCTTCAGGCCGGCAGGCCAGGTCCGGGGCGGCCGCCGCGCCTGCGGCTGCGCGCCATGGGCCTTTCGGCCTGAGCGGCCGCGAAACTTTCCTTGCCGCCGCCGCCGCGGCACCCCATCCTGATGGTCGTCCTGCAACAACCGAAAGGAGGTGATCCAGTGTCTCATTGCCCCAAGGCGTCCACCGTGACTGCAAGCTGGATCATCGCCGGCGCCATCGCGTAGGCGAGTCACCACGTCACTGCAGCCGGTCAGCCGGCAGCAATGGAAGGCCTCGGGGGGAAACCCCCGGGGCCTTCGCTGTATCTAGACCGTCAGCAGGCCGATCCGGTCCGCCTCCAGCACCCCGCAACTCAGCACCCCGCCGCAGAAGGCGGCGGTATCCAGGTTGATGCGGTTGTGCCGGATTTCCGCCGCCATCCGCGCGGTGTGCCCATGCACCACCACGGCGGGGTGGGACATCTCCGAATGGAGGAAGGATCCCCGGATGGTCAGCAGATCCTCCGCCGACTGTGCCTCCAGCGCCACGCCGGGGCGGATGCCGGCATGGGCGAAGAAATAGGGGCCCTCCCGGTAACTCAGCGCCAGGCCATCCCGCAGCAGCGCCTGGTGCGCGGCGGGGATGGCGGCGCGCCAGGCCTCGGCACCGGCCTCGGCCGCCACCCCGTAGCTTGCCAGCGTCTCCCGCCCGCCGCACCAGAGCCAGTCATCCGCCGCCGCGCGATCGCCCGCCAGGGCATCGCGCATCATCGCCTCATGGTTGCCGAGGAGGTTCACCACCGTGGCGCCCGGCGGCGCATAGCCCGCGATGCGGTCCAGCACCGCCGCCGGGTTGCCCGCCTTGTCCACATAGTCGCCGAGGTGCAGCACCACCGCCCGCGCCACCGGCCGCGCTTCCAGGTCCGCCGCCACCCGCCCATGCAGCGCCGCCAGGCGGTCCGCCATGCCGTGTACATCGCCGATGGCATAGACCCGCACGCCATCCGCCAGCCGCGCCGGCGCCGCCTGCCAGGCCAGCGTCACACCGGCCGCCCGTAATCGCCGAGCATCGCCGCCGCCTCCGCCAATTCGGCATCGGAGAGCAGCACCGGCGCGATCCCCGCCGCCCGCAAGGCGAGGTACTGGGTGGCGAGGTTCTCCACCTCCCGCACCAGCGCCACCGCCCCGGCCAGGGTCGCACCCAGCGCGACCACGCCGTGATTCGCCAGCAGCGTGGCGCGCAGCCCATCCCCCAGCGCCGCCACGGCTTCCTGCGCCAGGGCCTCCGTGCCGAAGGTCGCGTGGCTGGCGCAGGGAATGCCGCGCCGCCCGCCCTCCCCCGCCAGCGTGATCATGTAGTGGATGGGCGGGATCGGATGCCGCGCGCAGGACAGCGCGGTGGCCATCGGGCTGTGCGTGTGCACCACGGCCATCGCCTCCGGCCGTGCCCGGTAGATCGCCGCATGCAGCCGCCATTCGGAGGAAGGCCGCCCGCCGCCCCGCACCGCGCCATCAAGCCCGCAGCGGACGAGGTCAGCCGCCGTCATCGCGGCATAGGGCAGGCCCGATGGCGTCACCAGGAAGCCATCGCCATCGCGCAGCGACAGGTTGCCCGATTTCTGCGGCATGAACCCCGCCGCATCCAGCGCCCGCGCGGCCTCGACCAGATCGGTCCCGGCCGGCACGGCGGCGCGCATCAATCCGCCTTGGCGCTGGCGTCCGACCGCGTGGTGCCGACGCGCTGCGCGAGGGCGGCGGCCATGAATTCGTCGATCTCCCCGTCCAGCACGGCGTCGGGGTTGCCCTTCTCCACGCCGGTACGGAGGTCCTTCACCATCTGGTAGGGCTGCAGCACATAGGACCGGATCTGGTGGCCCCAGCCGATATCGGTCTTGCCGGCCTCGATCCCCGCCGTGATCGCCTCGCGCTTCCGCAGTTCCAGCTCGTAGAGCCGCGCCTTCAGCATATCCATGGCGATGACGCGGTTGCGGTGCTGGCTGCGGTCCTGGGTGGAGGCCGCGACGATGCCGGTCGGGATATGGGTGAAGCGCACGCCCGATTCGGTCTTGTTGACATGCTGCCCGCCGGCGCCGGAGGCGCGGAAGGTGTCGGTCTTGATGTCCGCCGGGTTGATCTCGATCTCGATCTTGTCGTCGATCACGGGGTAGACGTAGATGCTGGCGAAGCTGGTCTGGCGACGCGCCGCGGCATCGAAGGGGCTGATGCGCACCAGGCGGTGCACGCCCGTCTCCGTCTTCAGCCAGCCGAAGGCGTTGGAACCCGTCACCTGGATGGTGGCCGACTTGATGCCGGCCTGCTCGCCTTCCGACTGCTCGGTCATCGTCACCTTGTAGCCGCGACGCTCCGCCCAGCGCGTGTACATGCGCAGCAGCATCTCGGCCCAGTCCTGCGCCTCCGTGCCGCCCGCGCCGGCATTCACTTCCAGATAGGCGTCGTTGGGATCGGCCTCGCCGGACAGCAGGCTCTCGATCTCTCGGTGCTTCGCCTCCTCGGCGAAGCCCTTCAGGTCGGCGACCGCGGCATCGGCCATGGCGACATCGCCCTCGGCCTCCGCCATCTCCACCAGTTCAAGCGCGTCGGCGACGTCGCGCTCCAGCTTCTGCACACCCTCGATCTGGGCGGCCAGGCGGTTGCGTTCGCGCATCAGCGCCTGGGCCACATCGGCCTTGTTCCAGAGGTCCGGGTCCTCGGAGCGGGCGTTCAGCTCCTCCAGCCGCCTGACGGCGACATCCCAGTCCAGATGGGCGCGGAGCAGCGCAAGGCTGTCCGCGATCTCGGTCTTCAGCTTTTCGGCGTCTGCGCGCATGGCCCGCTCAGTAGAGCCCGCCCAGATTGCTGTCGAGGCCAGCCGCCGCGGTTCCCCCCGCCGCCCCCGCCAGCGGATCGGTCGGCGGCCGCGCGCTGTTCTCCGTGCCCGGGCGGAAGGCTTCCAGGATGGTCTGGCCGTTATCCAGCTGCAGCCGCACCAGCGCGACCCCCGGCGGCGCGCGGAAGGGGATGGGCGGGGAGCCCTGGGTGGCGGCCGCCACCACGTCCCGGAAGATCGGCGTGGCCAGGCGCCCGCCCGTCACATCGGCGCCGGTCTCGCTGAGCAGCCGCAGCGTGCGGGGTTCGTCGAAGCCGACCCAGACGGCCACGACGAGGTCCGGCGTGAAGCCGACGAACCAGGCATCCTTGTAGTCGTCGGTCGTGCCGGTCTTGCCCGCCACGGGGCGGCCCAGACCCTCACCGGCGCGGGTGCCGGTGCCGCGCTGCACCACGCCCTGCAGCAGGCTGGTCATCTGGAAGGCCGTGACGGGATCGACGATCTGCCGGCGCGTATCGGACAGGCGCGGCGGCTGCCCCGTGGGGTCCGCGTTGCAGCCCGCGCATTCCCGGGCATCGGTGCGCCAGACCAGGCGGCCATGGCGGTCCTGCACGCTGTCGATCAGCGTCGGGATCACCTGGCGGCCGCCATTGACGAAGCTCGCATAGCCCGCGGCCTGGCGGAGCACCGTCGTCTCCCCGGCGCCGAGCGACATGGCCAGGACGCGCGGCATGTTGGGGATGACGCCGAAGCGGTTGGCGACATCCGCCACCGCCGGCATCCCCACCTGCTGCGCCAGGCGGATCGTCACCAGGTTGAGGCTGCGTTCCAGCGCGCTGCGCATCGTCACCCAGCCCTGGGCCGCGCCGCCGCCGTAATTGCCGGGCCGCCACATGCCCTGCGGCGTCATGATCTCCACCGGCGCATCCAGCAGAAGCTGGTTGGGCGGGATCCCCGCCTCCAGCCCCGCCAGGTACACGTAAGGCTTGAAGGACGAACCGGGCTGGCGCATCGCCTGGGAGGCGCGATTGAACCAGGACCGTTCGAAGGAGAAGCCGCCCACCATCGCCAGCACGCGGCCGGTATTGGGGTCGAGCGCCACGACCGCGCCCTCCACCTCCGGCAACTGGCGCAGCATCAGGCGTTCCGGCCGGGCGGGGGTGCGGCCCTGCGCGGCGACAGCCGGCAGCGTTTCCACCATCACCACATCGCCGGGGTTCAGCGCTTCCTGCATCCGCCGCAGGACCGGCCCCATGCGGCCATCGCGAACCGGGCGCGCCCAGGTCGCGATGTCATCCAGATACATCATGCCGGTGCGCGGCTGCGGCGCCGTGCGGGCATCCGGCCGTTCCAGCCAGGCGAAGCGCGCCTCGCGGTCCCGCACCTCCAGCGCCACCGCCAGGCGCCAGCCCGGCTGGATGCCGGGCGGCCGCGCCACGGCCTGGAGCGCGGGCAGCCATTCCGTCGGATTGGCCGAGATGCGCGCCACCGGCCCGCGCCAGCCGCCACGACGCCGGTCATAGTCCAGCAGGCCGGTGCGGAGCGCCTTCTCCGCCTCCGCCTGCAGATTCGGGTCCAGCGAGGTGCGCACCACGAGGCCGCCCATCGTCGTCTGGTCCACGCCGAAGCGGGTGATCAACTCCCGCCGCACTTCCTCCGTGAAGTGCTGGCCGACCGCCACCATGTCCGGGCGGCGCTGCGGCCGCGGCACCAGCGGCTCGGCGCGCGCGCGTGTCGCCTCCTCCCGCGTGATGGCGCCGTCCTCGGCCATGCGTTCCAGCACCCAGTCGCGCCGCGCCTTGGCGGCTTCTGGGAAGCGGATCGGGTTGTAGTTGTTGGGCGCCTTGGGCAGGGCAGCCAGGAAGGCGACCTCCGCCAGCGACAGCTCGTCCAGCGACTTGTTGAAGTAGTTCTGCGCCGCCGCCGCCACGCCATAGGCCTGCTGGCCCAGGAAGATCTCGTTCAGGTAGATCTCCAGGATGCGGGATTTCGGCATCGCCTGCTCGATGCGCAGCGCCAGGATCGCCTCCCGCACCTTGCGCGTCAGCGACCGCTCCGCCCCCACCAGCATGTTCTTGGCGACCTGCTGGGTGATGGTGGAGGCCCCTGCCATCCGCCGCCCGCTGCCGATCGCCTCCACATTGGTGATCACCGTCCGGAAGATGCCGATGGGATCGACACCATGATGCGTCCAGAAGCGCTGGTCCTCCGCCGAGACGAAGGCCTGCTGCAGGCGCTGGGGAATCGCCTCGATCGGGATGAAGACGCGCCGTTCCTGCGCCAGCTCCGCCATCAGGCGGCTGTCGGCGGCATAGATGCGCGACATCTGCGGCGGCTGGTAATCCGCGAGCCAGCGGTAATCCGGCAACTCCGCCACCGCATTGCGGTAGAGCGACCAGGCTGCCCCCGCCCCCGCCAGGCCGACCGCCACGACCAGCACGATGACGGTCTTCAGCAGGAAACCGACCGTGCCGACAAACCAGCGCCGCTTGCGCCGCGGCGGCTTGGCCGGCGGCGGCGGGGAAGCCTCGGGTTCAGGGGAGGCAGCAGGCCTTCCGCCCACCATCGGGCCTTCGGCGCGGAGATCAGGGGTATCCATGGCGCGCTCCATACACTGTCCCGGCCCCAGGGGCACATGCGCAAGTCTCGACATGGGCATGCAGCCCGGTCACGGCCAGTTGTGCAGCGCAAGATAACGGCGGGGTGGTTGGCGAGGGGTGTAGGGACCGGGTGGTGTCGGTGGCCCTGGAGAGGGGCCGCCGGCCCCTCTCCAGACCTCACCCCGCCAGGGGCCAGCGGGCCCCTGGACCCCGGGCTTTTCATCGATGGGTGATGGGAGAGGCCCGGCGCGACCGCGGGGTGTAACCCGACAGTAGGTCGTTCCCCGGACGGCTATCCGGGAAAACGGCAAACACTCGGGGAAATATCGGGAGAACGGCCTAAGACCTCAAAAAATTGGGTTCGGCGGGGCCGGGGCCTCGATGGGGCCGGATGTCGGTTTGGTTTTTCCAAGCCGTCAGAGGGGCGCCAGAGGGCGCTGCTAAGCCATTGAAACGCCGTCGGCGGCTGGACGCAAGGTGGCGCGTTTCTGCATCTGGCCAAGGCGACGCGCCACCTCGGCGCAAACCAGCCTTCTGCCTTGAAAAAATCGGGTTTTCGGCCTCTTTCAGGCACGCCAAAGGTGGCGCGCGGAAAATCGTCCCATTCGGGTTATTCGTTGCGCCTTCTGGTCAGTCCAACAGGGTGCCGGAGGAACTGGGCGGGAAGCAGATGGGCACGTAGCCGAGCACCTGGACGCGTTCGGCATCCGGCGGGTCAATCACCCTCGGCGGGAAGTCCGGGTTCTCACTGGCCAGGACCAGGCTGTCGCCCTCCCAACGCACATTCTTAACCACCAGCTCGTCATCCAGGCGGATGGCGTAGGTGCCGCCGCGTGGGCGGATGAGGGTGCGGGTGGTGTCGATGATCGCGACCCATCCATCCTTGATCCGGGGCTCCATAGAGGCGCCACGGACCTTCAGCGCGACGAGGGCGGACGGCTGGCTGGTGATCTGCCGCGCACTCGTGAGGGTGAGCGGGTGATGGCCTTCGGGCTCCGCCTGCTGGGCGTGGAGAATGGCAGGCACGCCGGCACCGATCTCGACCGGGAAGATCGGCACGGCCACCAGGTCCTTGGCGAGGAAGACCGTCTCCGCCGGTGAGCGGGCGGGCGCCTGGCCCTTGCCCGTGGCGAGCCACTCCAAACTGACGCCGAGCGCGACCGCCAATCGCGCCATGCGATCAACCGATGGCGCGGAGCCGGCAAGGTACTTGTCCAGCAGCTGCGGGCTCAACTCGGCCGCCTTCGCCACCGACGCTTTTGCACGCTGACCTATCGCAGCACGCAAGCGCGCGGGCAGGTCGCCAGACGCACCAGTTGTCGAACAACCAGAGTTGACATCTCCAACCATAGTTGGTTACGCTCCACTTCAGTCCTCAAGTTGGAGCTTCTACAGCATGGCGCGTCGACGCGACACATCGCAATTCCTCGATTGGGACGCGGCCCGTTTCCTCTACGAGATGAGGAAACGGAAGCTGACCTGGGTGGCGATCGGCCAGCAGGCCGAGCCGCCGATCAAGGGCACAGGCGCGCGCCAGGCGCTGCGGCAGCGCTGGCCGCGCGCCGAGGCCACGATCGCCAAGGCGCTGGGTGTGCCGCTCGAAGAGATCTGGCCCTCCCGCTACTCCCGCCGGAAGGACGCCGCCTGATGGCGCGGCCGAGCACCGTCGCGCGTCTGCCGCGCGAACTCCGCCTCGCTGTCGATGCCCGCATCAAGGACGGCGCAGCCACCCTCGAAGAGCTGGTCGAGTTCGTCGCGGCGGCCGGATATGACGTCAGCAGGTCGGCCATGCACCGCTATCGGACCGTCGGCCGCTTTGCTGATCCGGCTGCTGAGCCGATCCTCCGCCCCTTCATCGTGCACCCCTACTACGGCCCGCCGCCGAGGCTGCCGGCGGGTTGGCCGACGCCGGCTGACACCGAGCAGCACTGGCGCCTCTACGGCGAGGCCATCCTGCTTTCGCTCCCGCACATCCCGCGCATGCTGCCGCGGGAGGCTGGGGCGAAGCCGCGCGTCCGCGTGGCGGCGCGGGGTGTGCCGGCCGATCGGCCCGGTCCCGTGCCGGGCATCTACGTCCTGGGCTGCATCCAGCTGTGAGCGCCGGCGCCGGCATCGCGGTCCAAGACGGCCAGGCGGAGCGTCCGGAATGGGCGGACCGCGCCCGCGACATGCTGTCCCAGGATGAATGGACGGCGAGCGAGCTTCAGGCCCTCGGGCTGGCGGATTTCCCGACCGATAAGTGGCGCATCCACGAATGGATGAAGCGCGAGGGCGTGCTGGCGCGGGAAGCGCGCGAGAGCGGCGGCATCACGCGCCGCTACAACCTCTATTCCATGCCGTCCGTGCTGCGCAGCGCCATCGCGGCGCGGCTGGCGGCCTTTGCCTACCCGGACCTCGCGGCGGCGGCCTCGGTCCAGGCGGCCGCGCCCTTCGTCAGCGGCGTGATGGAGGCGGCATCCCTGCCGCCGAAGATGGCGCAGCGCGCGGCTGCGCGGCTGATGGCGGTGCGCGCCTGGGAAGCCTGGCAGCGGGTCTCCGGCCGCCTCACCGGGCACGGTACGGAGCGGTTCATCGACCTGTGGCGGTCCGGCGCGCTCGGCCAGGCGCCGTGGCTGATGCAAGCCCTGCCCGAATTCCACGCGAAGAGCCTGCGCGCTTGGGCCAAGCTGCTGCGGGAAGGCGGCATGCGCGCCCTGGCTGGGGACTACAAGCCGCGGGTCGCGCTGCTGGACAAGGAAGAGGTCCTCCGCGACCTCGCCATCGGCCTGTTCGCCAAGTTCCCGCATGCCTCGATGGCCCGCATCCAGGAGCTGCTGGAGCCCGAGGCGGTGCTCCGCGGCATCCCGGTGCCCAGCGAGCGCGGTGTCCAGCGCTGGATGAAGGCGTGGCGGGAGAAGAATGCGCTGACCGTGGCGCATGCCCTGAACCCGGATGCCGCGCGCGGCAGCCGCATGCCGGCCTTCGGCGATGCCTCGGCCTCCGCCGTCGGCGTCAACTCCATCTGGGAAATGGACACCACCCCCTTCGACATCATGCTCGATGACGGCCGCCGCTGGACCATCATCGGCATCATCGACGTCTACACCCGCGACGTGGTGCTGCGGCTGGAGGAGACGACATCGGGCCACCGCGCCCGCATGACGTTCCGCGCCGCGCTGATGCAGTTCGGCGTGCCGAAGGTGCTGCGCACGGACAACGGCTCCGACCTCCGCAACACGGAGACGGAGGCGCTGCTGAAGGCGCTGGGGATCGACCTGCCGCCGATGCAGGTCGGTCGCCCGGACCGCAAGCCCTTCATCGAGCGCGTATTCCGCACCCTGCAGCACGACCTGGTTCCGCTGCTACCGGGCTTCACCGGGCACAATGTGGCGGAGGCGCAGGACCTGCGTGCCCGCGTGTCCTTCATCCAGCAGAAGTTCGGGCGCGGCGACACGGCGGAGATCCGGCTCAGCCCCGCCAAGGCGCGGGAGTTCCTGGAAACCTGGTGTGCCGGCTACCGGCGCCGGGAACACAGCCGGCTTGGCAAGTCGCCCGAGCAGCAGCGCGCCGAATGGTCGGGCGTGATCCGGCGGATCGAGGATGAGCGGGCGCTGGACATGCTGCTGGCGCCGCTGGCCGGCGGCGATGGCCTTCGCGTCGTCAGCAAGAAGGGCATCAAGGCCGATGGCGGCGAATACATCGCCCCCGAGCTGGGTGACATGGTGGGGGAGACGGTGCTGTGCCGCCACGATCCCGCCGATGCCGGGCGCCTGTATGTCTATGCCGAGGACGGCCGCTTCGTGTGCGTGGCCGAGGATTGGCGCCTGACGGGGGCGAACCCCGAGGAACTGGCGAAGGCCGCGAAGGACACCTGGCGCCAGGCCATCAAGACGGGCGCCGCCGATCTGCGCGGCAAGGGCGCCCGCATCGACAAGGCGACGATCGCCATGGAGATGGCGAACCGCCGTGCGGCCGCGAATGACGGCGTGGTGCCCTTCCCGCGCCCGGCCGAGCGGCATGAGACGCAGGCGATGGCCGAGCATGGCAAGGCCGCGCGTGCGAGTGACCCGAAGCCCGCGCCGGAACGGACGCTGGCCGACACCGCCCGCCAGCGCTGGGTGGAGCAGACGGCCAACCGGATGCGGGAGCAGCAGGCGGTCTCCCTCATGGAGGTCACCCAGAAGGAGGGGCGCATCCTCCGCGCCCGCGCGATCCGCGACCACATCGCCGCCGGCCTGCCCTTCATCACGCCGGACGACACGGTCGTCACGCTGAACCGCGGTGCCCTGACCACGGACGATGCCGCCTGGTTCGACAGCTACCGGCTGACCGCCGAGTGGCGCTGGGCCTGCGTCATCGAAGGCACCGACCCGGGTGGCGACCCCACCACGGGCACCCGTCTCAACACGCTTTGAAGGGAGTTTCCATGGCCACCGCACGCGTCCTCCAGCACCCCGCCGTTCCGGCGGCAGCCCATTCCGGGATCTCCGGTTCCCATGCCCTGCTGCGCAACGTCGCGCTGTTCGGTGAGGCGATGGACGCGGCGATGCACCGGCACGCCCATCTGCCTGGCCTGGTCGTGTTCCACGGCCCGTCCGGCTACGGGAAGACCCACGCCGCGACCTTCGCCGCGAACGCCCACCGCGCCTTCTACGTGGAGGCGCGCAGCACCTGGACGAAGCGGGCGCTCTGCCTCGGCATCCTGCGGGAGATCGGGGTCGAGCCCGCGCAGCGGGTCTACGAGATGGTCACACAGATCGCGGACCAGCTGGCGATCCTGCAGCGGCCGCTGATCCTGGACGAGGCCGATCACATCCTTCAGGCGGGCGCGATCGAGGTCGTGCGCGACATCCACGAAGCCTCCGGCGCCGTCGTCGCGCTGATCGGCGAGGAACGGCTGCCGGCCAAGCTCCGCCAGGTGGAGCGGGTGCATAACCGCGTGGTGCAGTGGGTGGGTGCGGTGCCGGCGGATACGCAGGACGCGCAGCTGCTGGCGCGGCTCTACTGCCCCGGTATCGCGGTGGCCGAAGACCTGATGGACCAGGTCGTGCGCGCCAGCGACGGCGGCGCGCGGCGCATCTGCATCAACCTGCAGGACATCGCCGAGGAAGCGAAGAAGCGCCCGGCGGAGATCCTGGACAGCGCCTGGTGGGGCGGCCGCCCGCTGATGACGGGGCGCGTCGAGCCCCGCACCACCTTCCTGCCCGGCGCCACGCCGTCCTCCCGCAAGATGGGTGGCCGCTGATGACCCCGGATCAGCTCAGCACCCACCGCATGCACATCCGCGCCTCCCTGTGCGTCTGCATGCAGCAGCTGGTGGGGCGCCGTCACCTGCCCGCGCAGGCGTGGCACCTGGTGGCGAACCTGGCGCGCGACCTGGGCGCCGAGGCGCTGGAGACGCTGGCCCATCGCCGCTTCATGCGCCGCGTGATGCTGGCGCTTCGCACCGAAGGGCAGCGCGCATGAACAGCCCGCTGACCACCTTCGACATCCTGCGCCAGCTGGTGGCCGAGGAAACCGGCATCACGGTGACGAAGATCCGCCGCGATGATGCGCTTGAGGACCTCGGCTGCGACGCGCTCGACTGCATCAACCTGCAGATGGAGATCGAGAAGACCTTCGGCATCGACTTCGCCCTCAATGTCTTCGAGGACCGCGCCACCGTGGGCGCGATCGCGCTGCACATCGAGCAGACGCTGCGCGGTAGCGAGGCCGGCGCATGACGGGACAGGCCACCCGATCCGTGCATGCGCCTGGGCGCGGCCGCCGGCCCGTGGATGCCGTCGCCGCCGCCCGCCACGCCCATGGCCGCCCGGCCGTGTGGGACGCGCTGCGCCGCCTGAAGGGCGGCACGGTGACGGAACTGAGCAAGGCCAGCGGCGCGCCGACGCGCACCGTCCGTGGCTTCCTGCAGACGCTGGAATTCGCCGGACTGGTCACCCGCGGCGGCCCCCCCGGCCCGCTGGATGGCGCGCGCTACCAGACCACCCGCGAATTGCCGGTGCTGATGCCCGAGCTGCGGCCCGACGGCACGGAAGCGCCGGAGACGGGCCGGGCCCGGATGTGGCGGACGATGAAGATGCTCAGCACCTTCACGGCCCAGGACCTGGCGATTGCCGCGACGCTGCCGGGCGCGAAGGTCGCGCTGGCAGAGGCGCGCAAGTACGCCGTGACGCTGTCCCGCGCCGGCTACCTGGCCACCATCAAGCCGGGCACGCCGCATGGCGGCCTGGCGACCTATCGCCTGGTGAGGAACACGGGGCCGCAGGCGCCGCAGATCCAGCGCCGCGCAACCCTGTTCGACCCGAACCAGGGCCAGGTGGTCTGGGCTGAATGGGAGCGCGCATGAACGCCCCCGGGAAGAACCTGGCCGCCGCGATCGAGGGCTGGCCCGGCCAGGTGCCCGACTGGGTGGAGACGCTGGCCCGCCGCTGCGACGCGGACAGCCAGAGCGCGATCGCCCGGGCGCTGGGGCTGTCGCCGAGCGCGGTGAACAGCGTCGTGCGCGGCCGCTACGGCGCCAGCACCGACCGCATCGAGCAGCTGGTCCGCGGCCACCTGATGGCGGCCGTTGTGGCCTGCCCGGTGCTGGGCGACCTGCAGACGGACCTCTGCGCCGAATGGCAGGGCCGAGCCACGCGCCAGCCCGCCAGCGCCTTCCATCGCCGGATGGCGGCGGGCTGCCGGGCATGCCCGCACAGCCGCGCGGCACGGGAGCGCGCCGCATGATCGCGCCGCAGATCCACCACATCGCCGGGCTGCTCGCGATCGCGACGCCGGAGACGCTCGCCAGCCCCGCCTTCATCGCCGCCATCCGTGCCCGCGTGAACGCGGCCGCCGCGGCGGTGGAGCGCCTGGAAGCCATCACCACCGCTAACGAACAGGGCCAGCCCGCATGACGCTGCCGAGTAACCTACCGGCCACTGGCCACAACAGCCTTGACCCCAAGGCGATGGAGAACCTGCGTCGGGCCTTCCATGCAATCGCCCGCGCCCGGCTGAAGATCTCTGAACTCTCGCGGGAGATCGCGGACATTTACGCGGAGCAGGCGGTGAAGCTGGGAGTGGATACCGCAGCTCTGCGCGACATCGAGCGCTGGATGAAGGACCCGCTGACGCGCGAGCTGCGCGACGAGCAGGTGCAGCGGCTGCGCCCCGGCTTCGGGACCGAGCGTCAGCAGCGGATTGCAGAACGCGAGGCGCTTCTTGCGCAGAAGGAAGCGGAGAAAGAGGCCCGTAAGGCGCAGAAAACCGCCAGTGGCACGCCGTCTGCTACGCGCGGGACCACCCCCCCCGATGATGCCGGGAGGCGGTGATGACGGAGCGCCGGCATACCCAGCAGCTGCTGGTCCAGCGCTTCGCGGCCTGCGACGAAGCTATCGAGCGCATCCACGCCGAAAAGTCGCGCATCCTGAAACACGCCGACGCACTCCGGATCGACCGGAGCGATTTGCGCCGCCAAGCCGCGCTGCTGCGCCGGGACGAGGCGAAGGCCCGCGCTGATCGGCGCTTCGAAGAAGCCGTCGATCGCATCCTGCGCGGAATGCCCTGATGCGCGACCTCTGCCCCCTCTGCGCCGACACCGGCGCCGTGCTGACGGCGGATGGCGGCATCGACGCCTGCGGTCGCTGCACGCGGGTGGCGGAGGCCGAGCACCGCTTCGCCCGCCTGACCCGCGCGCCCGCCCCCACGGCGGCACCGGGCGCCCCGCGCCGTAGCGGGCGCCTCCCCTTTCCCCGGCCACTCCCCCGGCGCGCCGGCGCCATCCCCCAGCCCGAGCAGGTGACCGCATGAGCAGGACGAAGAAGGCCAAGGCCGTGGCGAATACGGTGCCAGTGCCGCAGGACGCGATGGAGGCCGATGCCTTCGTCCAGCGGATCGGCGACGCGCAGCGCCGCGCCTTGGTCGTGAAGGCAGCGCTGGATGAAACGATAGCCGCCGCGAAGAAGCGGGCGGAAGCCGAGGCGGCCACGATCGCCCAGCAGATCCAGGACGCCACCCGCGGCCTGCAGATCTGGGCGGACGCGAACCGCACGCGCCTGACGAAGGACGGCGCGACGAAGACGGTGCGCACGCCGTCCGGCGAGATCGCCTGTCGCATGCGGCCCGCCAGCATCTCCATCAAGGAAGCGGAGAAGGTGCTGGAGGCGCTGCTGGCCGACAAGAAGCTCGGCCGCTTCGTGCGCACGAAGCACGAGATCGACAAGGAAGCCCTGCTGAAGGAGCCGGTCGCCGCCGCCGCGATCGACGGCATCACCGTGAAGAGCGGGATCGAGGACTTCGTCGTCACCCCGGCCGGCATGCAGATGGCCGCCGAGACGGACGCGAAGGTGGCGGCATGAGCTGGTCCCCGCTTCTGCCGTCGAAGCGCGTCGCGGACCTGAGGGTCGCGCGCCCCGCCATCACCCTCAGCACCTCGATCGGCTCTGCCAAGTTGGCCCCGAAGATGTCGCTGATCTTCCGGCCCGCGGCGCTGCCGGAGATCACTTGGCTGACCGCAGGTGCGGGCCTGCAGGTCATGGTCGGTGGCGGCGATCACAAGGGCATGCTGCGCATCGAGCCGAACGGGCTGCACATGCTCGGCAAGGTCGAGCTCTGCAAGCCGGCGGGGTCGCTGCTGTGCCTCAAGCTGCCGATGCTGCCCGGGATGGTGCCGGCGAAGCGCGACACGACGCCGCTGGAGTTCGAGTACCAGGATCGCTGGATCGAGGTGACGCTGCCGGACCTCTCGTCGTCGCCGGACGCTGAGGTCGCGCCACCGCCCGCCGAGCCGCCCAAGCCGCGAAGCGTGGTGATGGCCGAACAGGCGGCGGAGATCGCCCGCCGGAAGGCTGCCCGATGATCGCGGGCGCCGACATCCAGGCAGCGCCGACGCTGGTGACGGACGCGCCAGTGCTGGTCCATGCGCCGCAGTTCGGCATCCGGTTCGGCACCATCCTGACCATGTTCCTGTCGCCGGAGGGCTACCTCTACGGTGTCGTGGTCGCCGGTGAAGTGGTGATCGTGCATCAGCGCTGGGTGTGCGGCACCGCCGGGCTGCCGGAGCGCGCGCTGTGCCACTACGCCGCGACCGGGGGCACCGCGTGATGCGCCCGGACGGCATCGAACTGCGTGCCCTGATCGGCGCCACCGGCCTGGCAGCGCGCGCCAACCGCGTGATCGACGCGCGCGTCATGCAGGCGCTGGGCTGGACCGTGCGGCGGGGCGCGGAGGCACGGCACCCCAACGCCTATCGCTGCCGGGGCCCGCTGGCGCGCACCTGGCAGGCCGTGCCCGAGCTGTCCCGCGATCCCTTCGCCGCCTTCGCGCTGCTGCCGGAAACCTGGGAGCATCGCGTGGGCCGCGACCCGCGCCAGGCGCCGGTGATCGGCTGGGCCATGTGCTCCAACTGCGAGCCCGCCGCGCTGGACGCCAATGGCGTGGTCCCCAACCCCCGGCGCCTGGTCTTCGAGACCCGCGCCTACACCCCCGGCCTCGCCGCCCTGCACGTCACGCTGCGCGCCCTGCTGGCGCTGCACGAGGCCGCCGGCGACGCCGCCATGCGGAGTGCTGCGTGATGGCGAGCGAAAAGCTGGTTGATGCCGTGAGGGGTCGGTTGCTGCTGGCAGCGGACAAAGCGGCGAAGTCGCTTGGCCACCTCTTCGAAGATCCGCGCCCCTACGACGAGATCGAGCACCGAGTGAACTTGGCGCTGCCTGATGGTCGCAGCCTTCAGATCCTGGTGCGTGTTGGTTTCCCTGATGCGGAGGCCAACGCGGAATGACCCGCCAGGCCAGCCTGTTCCGTGGAAGCGGCCTTCCACCGCATCTCAAGCCGCATTTCGACGCCTTCTGGAAGGCGTATCCGCCACGCATGCCGAACCCAAAGGCGCTGGCGGAGGCCGCCTTCGCGGAGGCCGTGAAGGCGGGCCGCAAGGCGGAGGACCTGGTCGCCACGGCCGCCAACTATGCGGCTGAATGCACGCGGCTGGGCACCAATCCCGCCTACGTCCCGCACGCCGCCACCTTCCTCCGCCAGGGCCGTTTCCTGGACTACCTGCCCGCGGCGGCCGAGGCCGGAGCGCCCACCGGCGCCCAGCCGCATGAGGCGCATGATCTGTGGCCGGTGCTGAAGGACCGCATGTCCGTCGCCGACTTCCGCGCGTGGATCGCGAAGTGCACGCCGCGCCGGCGGCATGAGGGCGAAGTGCTGGAGCTGATCGCCCCCAGCCGGTTCATGGCGAACCACATCCGCGCGCACTTCATGGCCGTGCTGCGGCCGCTGGCCCCGCAGGTCCGCGTGGTGGTCGAGGGCGAGGAGCCCGACCCGGCCGATCTGCACCCCGATGAGGAAGACGAAGCATGAGCGCGCCGCCCCGGCTGATCGCCGCCGTGCATGCCTGCCGCAAGCAGGTCCAGGGCCTGGAGGACGAGGGCACCTGGCGCGCCTTCCTCGGCAATGTCGCGGGCCGCGACAGCCTGCGGGAGATGGATGGCCGCAAGCTCGGCCTGGTGCTGGATGCGCTGCACAAGCGCGGCGCGCCGAAGCGCCAGGCCAAGGCCGCGAAGACGGCCACGCCATTGGATGATCGCCCGCAGATGAAGATGGCGCGCGGCCTGTGGATCGAACTCCATGGGGCCGGCGCGGTGCGCGACCCCGGCGAACAGGCCCTGGCCACCTTCGCAAAGCGCGTCACCGGCAAGCACCAGCTGGCGTGGTGCACGCCGCGCGACCTGAACAAGCTGATCGAGGCGCTGAAGGACTGGCGCGACCGCGTGGATGGCAGCGACCCCGTCGTGGCAGTCGCCAATGGCCTGACCATCCACCCGACCGAGACGCGGGACCAGGCCATGGTGCTGGCGCTGTGGAACGCGCTGGCCGATGCCGGCGCGCTGCGCCACGGCCGCATGTCCCGCCTGGACACCTGGCTGACGAAGACCTTCCGCGTGGCCAACACCGCGGCGCTGGACGCCACGCAGGCGGCGAAGGCGGTGCGGGACCTCGGCGCGCTGCTGCGCCGCCACGCCCGCAAGGCGGAGGCCGGCGATGCAGCGTAACCAGGCCGCGCTGGACCGCCTGGTGGCGGAGCTGCGGCGCGCGGCGGAAGACGGCCAGCCCTGCCCGAGCAATCAGGACCTGGCCGATGCGCTGGACCTGCACGAGGGCACGATCGCCGACATGCTGCGCGCCGCGCGGATCGCCGGCCTGGTGGCGATGCTGCCGGTGGGCCAGAACCGCCGCCTGGCCGCTGCCTGCGACGGCAGCTGGCAGACCCTGCCCACGCGCATCGGCGCCGGCCGCGCCCAGGCGGCCGACAAGGTGGGCCAGCGGAAGTGCCTGCGCTGCAAGCGCGCCTTCAAGCCCGAAAGCCGGTATCGCTTCTGCTGCGACCTCTGCGCCGCGGTCAACGCGCGGGAAGCCGCCTGACCCATGGAACGGGTGTGGCTGCCCAACCTGCTGCGCGACATGGCGGAGGTGCACGGGCTTCCCGTGGCCTTGGCCTTCGCGCGCCGGTTCGGCGGCCGCTACCTCTACCTGCCGGCCAGCGCCACGGCGGAGCATCCCGTCGCCCGGGCCTTCGGGATCGAGATGCTCGAATGGCTGCTGACCCGTGACTACCACCAGCCGGGCACGCGCATCACGGTCCCGCAGGGGCCTGACGCGGACCGCGCGCAGCAGTTGCGCGTGCTGCGCAGCCTGGCCGCGCGACCGCTGACGGTGGACCAGATGGCGGGCGAAACCGGCCTGCATGTCCGCACCGTGCACCGCTGGCTGGCGAGGTTCCGAGAGGAACAGGAAAGCCGCCAGCTGAACCTGTTCCCGCCACCCTCATCAGGAGCTTCGTGATGGACGCCATGCCCTTGCTGGACCCTGCCGCCGCGGTGCGCCGCTGGCAGCAACGCCGCCTGGATGCCCTGCTGATGATCGCGAACGAGGCATCCGAACTCGCCGTCTCGCTCAGCATGCAGCCGGACGGGACCATGGGGGATTACGGGGCCCTGGCGGGCGCGGTGCACGAACTGGCGCAGGCCGAGGAGCTGATCGCCCAGTTCCGCGAGATGGCGCCCGTGGTGGCGGTGCCGCCCGTGCGGCCGGAGCCGCGGACGCCGGAGATGGCCGCCTGGGTGGCCGGCGTGGCGGGAATGGGGTTCGGGGCGTGAGCGCCGCGCGTGAAAAGGCAGCGCGCAGCGCGCTGCAGAAGGGGCTGAAGAGCTGCCTGGGCTTGTTGAGCGACCAGGCCGTGGTGTTCATCGCGGGCGCCGAGACGGCCGAGCTGGGCAATTCCCCCTACATCCACGCCGACTTCAAGCTTCCCGACGGCACGCGGCTGGATGTGTCGCTGCACCTGCGCATCGAGCCCGGGCGTGACTTCATGCCGGTGCGCCTTCGCCTGGAAGGGCCGAAGGGATGAGCGAACTGAGCTTCGCCCAGACCGTCGTGATGCTGCTGGGCGGCGCCGCGATCGGCGCTTCGGTCACCATTGCGGCGGTGGGTATCTATATCCGCCTGGTCGAGCGCCGCGCGGAACGGCAGGCGCTCGACGATGGGCAGTGAGGGGTCAGTGCAGGCGGAATTCTTCCACCGTGCCGGGCCGCATCTGGAATGGGCCGGCTGGGAAGGAGCCATCGGCGCGCAGCGTGATGGCGGTTCCATCCCACAGAAGGCAGTCCATGGGCGACTGGCGGGCGGCATCGCACCACATCATCACGCCGTCACTGCGCGTCCGATCCGCGACGTAGACGCTCCCAGCCGCGACTTCCATGTAGCCCGGACCGTAGTCGAAGCGCTGCGTCTCTGTGATCCGGATGGCGCGATAGCCCTCGGCCGGGCGCTGGACGAGCACTGTAGGCGCGCAGGCCGCGACCAGCAGGCAGGCGAAGGCGGGGATCAAGGGGCGCATCCGGCGGCTCCGGTTCTTCCAGGGCGGGAACGGTGCCAAGGCGCGCCGGCCGCCGCAACAGGTTTCAACCCAGGGATTCCTGTCTCGGAAGGCTGGAATCGTGGGGTTGATTTCCGGTCACGGACCCGTGCATCTTCGGCACGCCCCGTGGCCGGCGTCGAACCCGACCCCGAGGCAGTTGCCCGCAGGCGCCTACCTCCGCGAACGGGGTCCCAACCTTCTTCCGGGTGGCGCACGACATGTCCAAGACACGGCCTTAACCGCCGTGTCCAAAGGCGTGCGCGGCTGTCCTGCGGCAGCTGTTCGAACACCCGGAAGGCCCCTTGGGCTTTCCACCGCAGGAGGATGGGCTGATGCCCAATGACATGAGCGACGTTCTCATGCCCGCCGAGGCATGGGACTTCAACGGCCACCGCCTGGACGTGTTCTGGGACAAGGGGGAGCGCTGGATAAGGGTCGCGCAGATTGCGCGACCCTTGGAGATGGCGAACGAGAGCAGCGTTCGCAGCATCATCGACCGCAACCCCTCGGACTTCGGCCCGGCCCGCGTCCACAAGATCCGCGTGCCGACGCCGGGCGGCCCCCAGTGGGTGCTAGCGGTGTCCCCCATGGGCGCGCTACGGCTGTGCATGCTGGGCGGCACGCCGCCCTGCGTCGCGATGCGGGACTGGCTGGAACAGGTGGTCCAGGGCCTAGCCCCCATCCCCACCGGCTTCGCCGCCCGCAAGCTGCCCGGCAAGCCTGAGGTCGCTCCCATCGTCTCAGCCGATGGGGTGCCGCCGGAACTGGAAAGCTTCGCCCGGCAGCAGGCCAATGCGACCTATCGCGCCGTCGTGGCAGCCGGCGCGGCCGTGATGCCCTTCGTGCCGCGCATCCGCGCCGCCTATGCCCGCAAGGCGGCCCTGCAACGGGAGATCGGCGCCATCGACCGTGAGCTGCACGAGATCTACGAGGAAGCGCGCGGCAAGGGCGTCCGGAAGGACAGCATCAAGCAGGCGCTGAACCCGCCCGTGCTGCTTACGGCCTTCGCCCTGGATGGGGAGGGCAACGGCAATGGCTGAGGGCACCATGCCGTCCGGCGACCTCTATGCCGGCGATCGCTTGATCGAAATCCACAACGAGCTGATGGAGCGCACGAGGGCGGTCGGCCTGGACAACCTGCCCATGCTGATGCCGCTCGGCGTCTTCACCTTGCAGCTGGCGATGATGGCCTTCGTGGAAGCCGAGCATCAGGAAACGCAGCGCCAGGTGCAGGGGGGGCATGAGGCCTTCTTCCTCGGCAGTGCTGTCTCGACCGGCTCCGCCGCCATGCTCGCCGCCGTGCATGTCATCCACGCCCATCTGACGCGGATGCCTTCGCTTCCACCGGGCGCGGAGCAGATCGAGGACACGCTGGAGGCCGCGCGCGAAGCGGCCGCCACGCTGGCTCGGCTGGCCCAGGTCATGCGACTGCTCGATGGTCCGTCCCCGGTGCGGCCCGATGCTTGACCCCGCCACCCTCGCCACCCCGATCCGAGGCGCGGACCTCGATCGCGCGCAGCGCCTGGCGGCCGCGCTGAGCGGCGCGGCGGATTTGATCGCCGCCGCCGGGGACCTCAGCGGCGTGCGGGCGGAGAACCTCTCCACCCTGCTCTCGGTGCTGGTGGAGCCGCTGCAGGCTGAACTGGAAGCGCTGGCAAACCGGGCCGATGGCGGACCGCTGAAACCGGCCTGAACAGCGCTTCAATCGGCTATCAGAAGGGGGGCTTCGGCCCCCCTTCGCATGTCGGGCTGACAGCTGTCAGCCTGCCGGGTGGGGGCGCCGCACGGCACGGTGCCAGCATGCCGAGCCCCACCCCGCCCCGCAAGCCCATCCTGGAAGCCGAAGCCCGCCAGCCCCGCGGCATCCGCAACAACAACCCCGGCAACGTGCTGCGGAGCAAGTCCGTGACCTGGCGCGGC
>JAIXVP010000059.1 GCA_027482905.1 Opitutaceae bacterium | reverse complement strand
CGCCGCCGCCGGCCGGGCGGGGGTCGATTGCCTCGTCTACGCCTTCCACCCCTTCGACGACCGGTCCGAGGGCTACGCGGACCGCTTCCCGGCCGGCGGACCCGCCCGGCTGGTGGTGCGCCAATCGGGGTCCGGCCCCCTCGCGCGGCGCCTCGCCGAGCTGGAGCACGCCAAACGTGAATTCGCGCCCGACTGGATCAGCCTGCAGTTCACCCCGGGGATCTTCCGCGAGGATCGCTTTTTTCTCCCCGGCCTGCGCCGGCTGGCCCGCGTCCTCGGCCGGACCACGCCCGTTTTCCTCACCGTCCACGAAACCGCGCGCGTGCTGATTTCGGACCGGACCTGGCGGGAGCGCGCCCTCGGACGACTACGACGCTTTGAAATCGCCGCCGGACTCCGCGGACTCCGCCCCGCCGCCGTGTTCACGAGCAATCCACGCCACCGCGAAGATCTCGTCCGGGACGGCTTCAGTCCCGTGACCCTGCCGGTGATCAGCAACATCCCGCGCCGCCGTCCGCCGCCGCCGCTCGACGACACCGGCCTGCCGCCCGACGCGCGGATCGCCCTCCTTTTCGCCCGCATCCCCACCGACTGGAACCCCGCGCCGGTCCTGGCCGCGCTGCGCCGCGAAACCACCGGGTCGGGCCGCCCGCTCGCGATCGTGTCCGTCGGCGAAACCGGCCACCGGGACCTCGGCTGGCAAGCCGTCGCGCGAACGGCCGGCAACCTCGGCCTGGCGTGCCGCCGGCTCGGCCCGCTGCCACCCGACGTCGTATCCGCCTGGTTGCAACGCGCCGAATGGGGACTCTGCCCGACCCCGTTTTCGCTCTGGCAGAAAAGCAGCTCCTGCGCCGCCATGATCGACCACGGCCTGCCGGTCATCTTCGCCGACCCGCCCTCCGACCCCGCCCAGGCGTGGCCCGGCCGCTTCGCCCACGTCGACCGCGACGCTCTCCGCTGGGTCGACGCCCCCGCCGAACGCCGCGCCCCCGCCACTTCGGCCGACCTGCTCTGGAACACGATGGCCCCCCGCCTGCCGTCCCTGGCAAACTTCAATCCCGTATCCGCCATCCCATGATTTCGCTCCGAGCCCGCGGTAAACTGAAACATGTGGCCCTGGTGGGCTTCTGGACGATCGCCCCGCGCGCCATGCTGCGCCTGCTCCCCGGCACCTCCGAGCGCTTCGGCCCCCCGCGAAGGTGGTCGACCGTCGCGGACCATTGCGCCCGCACCGGAGATCGTTGGCAAACCGTCCTCCCGGCCGCCACGACCCGCCTGCCCGAACTCTTCCATTACCACGCCGCCGGAAAATCCGACACGGAACTCGTGGATCCGATCTGCCGTTGGTCGGAGAAGGGCGTGGCTTTCCTGCGCGACGCGCGGACCATGCACACCGACGGTTGGCCGGTCGTCCAAGGGGATCGCTTCCTCGGCGAGTTTTGCAGCAACGGCAATCACGCGCAATCCGCCGTCTACCGGATCTTTCGCAGCGAGCCGCCACGCCGGCTGACCGGATCCACGCTAAACCTGCTTTCGGAGTATTCCGACATCAACTTCTGGCACTGGATGATGGACTCCGTCTCCCGGATCCATCTGTGTCGCGCCGTCGGGCTCGGCTGGCGCGACATCGACCACATCCTGCTCCCCCGCTTCTCCAGCGAAACGACCCGGCAGATTCTGCGACGCCTCGAGTTGCCGGAGGAGAAATGTGTCCACCCGTCCCGACTCTCCCAATTCCGCTGCGACCTGCTGATCCAACCTTCCCTTCCGGGGAACGGGAGGATCGTGCCGGACTGGGCGGTCGGTTTTCACCGCGCGCTTTTCGAACCTTCGACGCCGGAGCCGGGCACAAGACTCTATCTTCCCCGACGCGCGAAACGGCGTCCGTCGAACGAAACCGAACTCGAGGCCGTGCTCGCGCGAAACGGCTTCGAGGTGGCCGACACGGGCGACTTCGCCCGGCTGCGCCGACAGCTCGCGGGGGCGGAGCACATCGTCGGGGTTCACGGCGCCGCCCTGACCAACCTGATCTACGCCCGACCCGGCGCCCGCTTCCTTGAGCTGCTGCCCTCCAGCCACGCCTGGCGCTACTATCGCTCGATTTGCGCCGCCGTGGGCGTGGATTACGGGGCGGTCGTCGGCTTAAGCGAACAGGACCGCCTGCATCCCTACGCGCCTCTGCCCGCCGCAGATTTCCACATTCCGATCCAGGAATTTGAACGCGCCCTTTCCGCCCTGCTGCAAACCACCCGCCGGCCCGCCGCACCGTGATCAGCGCCGCTCCCAGCTCATCCGCCGCACCTCGCGTGGCCTTCGTGCTGCCCGGGGATCAAACCGGCCCTTGCGGCGTCACCGACTACGGCTTCTAAATCACGCCCGCCGCCGCCGCCTCCAGTTCGCAAACCCTCGTCGCCTACCTCCACTGGCTCGACGCCGGCGCCTACCTCGAACGCATCCCTCCGGCCGACCGCTCCAGGCTCACCGTCTGGATGCCGCGGGCCGGCCGGGCGTCCCCCGATGACCTGCGCGCCGCCCTGCGCGCCCACCGGCCCGGGATCGTCAGCCTCCAGTTTTCCCCCTCCGCCTTTCGCGTCGGACGCTTCGTCCACCCTTGCCTGAAGGGAATCTGCGCCGCGCTGAAGGACTTCGAGGTGCTGCTCACCGTGCACGAGACCTGGACCGAGGTCGGCGCGCGTCCCAGCCCGCGCGGACGGCTCGTCGGCTGGGTGCGCCGGCGGGAAATCCTGCTCGCCTGGCGCCACGGCCGGTTCGCCCGAGTGTTCGCGTCCAATCCGAGGCACCTCGCGGAGCTCGCCCGCGCCGGCGTCCCCGCCCGGCGTCTGCCGATCTTCAGCAACGTGCCCGCGGCTCCCCGTCCCGCCGGGCGCCCCGGCTTTCCCGAGGTGCTCGCCGGTCTCGACGATCCGCCGGCCGAACCGGGCGGACTCCCCGAACATCCCTACGTCGCGATGTTGTTCGCCCGCATCCGCCCCGAATGGGACCCGATGCCAGCCCTCCGCCGCCTGCGTCGCGAAGCCGAGGCGCTGAACCGGCCCCTGCTCGTGGTATCGGTGGGCGAGACCGGTTACTCCGACCGCGGCTGGCGTCGCGTCGTCGAAGCCGCCGCCCCGGACCGCACGCTGCGCCTCGGTCGCCGCTCCGCCGCCGAGATCGGCCGGCTCATGCACGGGGCCGACTGCGGCCTCTCCCCGACGCCCTTCTCATTCTGGCTGAAAAGCAGCGCCTGCGCGGCTCTCGTCGCACACGGGCTGCCGCTGGTGTTTTCCGAATCCGCCGTCCCGTCCGAGACCGATCTGCCGCCGTTTTTCGCCACCCTCGGCGAACGCCTGATCTGGCACCGTCCGCCCCCCGCCAGGGTCGCCCGCGTCGCCACCCCGGGCGAGATCTGGAGCGCCATGCGCGCCGCCGCGCCCGCATGAAAACCGGATCACCGCTTTTTTTCTCCGTCTGCGTGCCCTGCCTGAACGCGGCGCCTTTCCTTCGCGAACGTTTCGACACCCTTCTGGCCCAGACCCACCGGGATTTCGAGATCGTCGTGCTGGACGGCGAATCGACCGACGGGTCCTGGGAGATCATCCTCGAATACGCGGCGCGGGATCCGCGCATCCGCGCCCACCGCCGGCCCAAGGGCGGTCTCTATCAGGATTGGAACGCGTGCATCGCCCTCGCCCGCCATCCCTGGATCTACGTCGCCACGGCGGACGACACCATCACGCCGGACGGACTCGCCGCCTTCGCCGCCGCCATCCGCGAGCGCCCCGAGGCCCGGATCGTGGGCTCGCGAATCTGGCGAATCGACGCCGAGGGTCTCGACCTGCCCGATTACGTGCTCGACCGCGCACGCCAGGCGACCGGCTGCCGCTACCGGCGCGAAGGCTGGTGCCGCCCGGCCAGCGAGGTCCTGCTGGGCATTCTGATCACGGCTCCGTTCACCTCGATCACGCAGATGGTCTTCCACCGCGGGGTGCTGGATCACGTCGGCTGGTTCGACCCCGCGAACGGGACCTGCGCGGACGTCCTGTGGCAGATGCGCGCGCTCTCCGTCGTCCCCGCCTGGTTTCTACCCCGGCGCATCGGCAGCTGGCGTTGCCACCCCGGCCAGGCGTCCAAGCAAGTCTACGACTATCCGAATCTGGCCCACCTCGCCATCCTCGCCTGCCAATCCGGCCTGATCCGTCCCTCGCTCGGCCGCGACCTCGCGCTCGGCTTCGCCTGCGGCGTCCGACGCGACCCCGTCCTCTCCTGCCCCCCGGCCCGCGCGGCCCGCCTCGCCCGGTGGTTCCAGGGACTAGGCCGCCTGCATCGTCCACGTTACCGTTTGACCGCCGTCGCTATGATCGCCCTGGCGAACCGCCTCGCCGACCTCGTGGCGTTCGCGCCCAAGCCCCCGCCTTACCCGGCCTGCCCGCCATGACCCGCGTCGCCATCCTGATCAACAACTACAACAACGGCCCCTGGGTGCGCGCCTGCGTCGACTCCGCGCTCGATCAGACCCGCCCGGCCGACGAGATCATCGTCTACGACGACGGCTCGACCGACGACTCGCCCGCCATCCTCCGGTCCTACGGGGATCGCATCCGCCTCATCGAGGGGATCCACGACCACTCCCGCTCCGGCCGCGCCTCCGCCGCCCACGCCATCGCCGCGGCCTTCGCCGCCAGCACCGCCGACCATCTGTATCTGCTCGATGGCGACGACGCCTACCTGCCCGCCCACCTCGCCGACTACGAGGCCGCCTGGGCGGAGCGCCCGGACGCCGTCATGATCCAGGGCCCCATGCGCAAAATCGACGCGCATGGCCGGGACATCGGCCTCTTTCACGAGCCCCGCAAACACCGCCTCGACTACCTCTCCGCCATCTACCGCCACCACCAGACCGACTACTTCTATATCACCAGCGCCCTCGCCTTCCGGCGCGATTTCCTCGCCCGCGTCCTGCCCCGGGTGCGCGCCGACGGGGTGGACGCGCCCGCCGATCTCTACCTCACCTTGCACGCCGTTTTCAGCGGCCCCGTGCTCGCCGTCCCCGCGCCCACCGCGCGCTACCGCATCCGCCCGGGGTCGCTCGCGGAGCGGAACGGACTGCGCGGCGGCCGTCGGGTGCACGACACGCGCATGCGCGTCGCCTGCTTCAACGCCATCGCCGCCCACTACGGCCGGCCGCCCGTCCGCCTCTGGCGCGATCCCACCTACCTGCAACAGTTGGCGCGACTCTGGCTTCCCGACTGGCTCACCCTTCCCTTCGCCCGCCTTAAAGTCGCCCTGCGCCGCTGATTCATCCCACCCCGACGCCTACCCGAGACCCATGCCCCCGCGCCGCCCTTCGATCAGCGTCCTGATCAACAACTACAACAACGGTCCCTGGCTTCGCGCCTGCGTCGACTCCGTGCTCGCCCAGACCCGCCCGGCCGACGAGATCATCGTCTACGACGACGGCTCGACCGACGACTCGCTCGCCATCCTCCGGTCCTACGGGGATCGCATCCGCCTCATCGAGGGGATCCACGATTTCGGCCGTCCCGGCATGCACTCCCAGGGCCACGCCATGGCCGCCGCCTTCGCCGCCTCGACCGGGGAGCAGGTCCACCTGCTCGACGGCGACGACGCCTTCCTGCCCGACCGCCTCGCCCGCTACGAGGCCGCTTGGGCGAAAAGCCCGGACGCCGTGCTCGTCCAGGCCCCCCTGCTGCTCGTCGACGAACGGGGAACACCGCTGCGGGACAGCCACAACCCCGCCAAGCATCGCCGCGACTACCGCCGCGCCACCTACCTGCTGAACGACGCCCATTTCTACTACCCCACCAGCGCCCTGGCCTTTCACCGCGACTACCTCGCCCGCCGTCTCCCGCTCGATTTCGCCGAGGTCCCCGACCTCGCCTCGGACGCGCGCCTCTCCATCGTCGCCCCGCTCTTCGGCCCGGTGGTCGCGCTGGACGAGGCGCAGGGGCTTTGGCGCCAACGGGAAAGATCCCAGTCCAGAACCTCCGACCAAAGCGATCCGCTCGCCAGCACCCTCCGCCGCCACCGCTACTTCAACCTGTTCGCCCGCCGCCACGGCTTCCGACCGCTTGTCCTCTGGTTGAACCCGCGCTACCACATGCAACGCGCCCGACGCGCCCTCCCCGCCTGGGTCTCCGCCCCCTTCGTGCGCAACCCCGAGGGCCGTCGCAAGATTTCAGTCGGACCGGACCGTTATCCGCTCGCGGCCGCGCCCTCGCCGCCCTCCGCTGGACGCCGACCGCCGGCATGACGCCCAACCCTTCCCCCATCGCCTTCAACGCCTGCGCCCTTTTCTCGGGCAGCGCCGGCGTGATGCGGTTCGCCGCCTCCGCCGCCGACGCGCTGCTGGACGGCCCGCTGGCCTCGCGCGTCCGGCTCCACGCGCCCACCTGCCGCCGCGCCGACGTCCCCGCCCGCTTCCGCTCCGCCGCCGCCTTTTATCCGGCTCCCGACCCGCGCCGCGGCACCGTCTTCAACAATCTTTTCTGGACCAACTGCCTCTCGCTCCACCTGCGCGTCCGCCACCCCGGCGCGACCTTCTACTCCCCGGTCGAGACCCACGCCGTCCTGCCCCTGCCCCGCCCCGTCCTGACCGTCCACGACTGCTACGCCGACCGCTGGGGCGACCCCCGCCGCCAGGGCCGCCCCAGCCTCGGCCGGCGCCTCAGCCTCCGCCAGATGCGCCGCAGCCGCCTGCTGCCCGTGTCCCGCTTCACCGCCCGCGAACTCGGGGAACTCCACGGCCTCGCCGGTCCCCGCGTCCACCCGGTGCCGAACTGGCTGCCCCGCGACTTCGATCCCCGGCCGGACGGCGAACGCCTGGAACGAGTCCGCGCCGCGCTGGGACTGCCCCCTCGCTTCTGGCTCTACGTCGGTGGTTTCCGCCTGAACAAAAACCTCCCGTTTCTCATCGAGGCCTACGCCGCCGCCGCCCGCGTCCGGCCCCTGCCGCCGCTCGTGATCGCCGGCCGTATGCCCGCCGCCGATACACCCTTCAGCGGGCCGATCCACGCCGCCCTGGCCGCCCACCCCGGCCTGGCCGACCGCCTCCTCCGCCCCGGCTTCGTGCCGGACGCGGATCTGCCCGCCCTCTACAAGCTCGCCTCGCTCGTGGTCTGCCCGAGTTTTTACGAGGGCTTCGGCTACCCCGTGATCGAGGCCGCCGCCGTCGGCACCCCCCTGCTCGCGGCGCGCGCCGCCTCCTACCCGGAACTCGTCGGGGAAAACTCCGCCTCGCTTTTCGCCCTGGAGGACCCCGCCGAACTGGTCGCGCGACTTCTGCTCGCCGCCGACGACGAACGCCGCTTCTCCGTGCCCCTCGCGTCCGAATACCTGCCCGACGCCGGCGAAGCGCGCTTCAACGCCGCCTTCGCCGGCGCCTGAGCCGCCGGAATAATGGTTGTTCCCTCCGCGCGCCGGTCCTGACTGTGCGAGCATGCCCGCGCTGCGCATCACCATCCTGCAGGGAGCCTTCTTCCCCGTTCCCCCGCTGCGCGGCGGCGCGGTCGAGAAACTCTGGCACCGGCTGGCGATCGAGTTCGCCCGCGCCGGCCACGCGGTCTCGCACGTCTCCCGCTCCGTCCCCGAACTGCCCGCCACGGAGATCCTCGAAGGGGTGCGGCACGTTCGCGTCGCCGGCTCCGACCAGCCTTCCGGCGGCGTCGCCTTGAAGATCCGGGACCTGGCCTACACCCGGCGCGCCCTCCGCGCCGCCCCGCCGGCCGACATCCTCGTCACCAACACCTTTTTCGCCCCGCTTCTGGCCCCCGCCCGCCTCGGCCGCATCTACGTGAGCGTCGAACGCATGCCCAAGGGCCAGATGCGGCTCTACCGTCGCGCCGCCCGGCTGCGCGCCTGCTCCCGCGCGGTCGGCGACGCGATCATGCGGGAGGCCCCCGCCCTGTCCGCCCGCACCCGCGTCATACCCAACCCGCTGCCCTTCACGCCGGAGTTGCCCGCCGTCGCGCGCGAAACCTCCGGCCGCATCCTCTACGTCGGACGCATCCACCCCGCCAAAGGCGTCACGCTCCTGCTCCAGGCCTTCGCCCTCGCCCGCGATTCGGGCCGCCTCCCGTCCGGCTGCCGCCTCGACCTGGTCGGCCCCGCCGACTCCGCCCGCGGCGGCGGCGGCGAAACCTGGTGGCGGGAAACCCTCGCGCGCCACGCCGACCCGGCCGTGGCCTGGCTCGGTCCCGTCTACGATCCGGACAGCCTCAACGCCCACTACCGCGACGCCACCGTCCTCGCCTACCCCACCCTCGACGAAGCCGGCGAGGCCATGCCCATCGCCCCGCTCGAGGCCATGGCCTGGGGCTGCGTGCCCGTGGTCTCGGACCTGGCCTGCTTCCGGGACTATCTCCGCGCCGGCGAAAACGGTCTCGTCTTCGACCACCGCGCCGCCGATCCCGTCGCCTCCCTCGCCGCCGCCCTCGCGACCGCCTGTTCGCCGGCGGGCCTGGCCCTTTCTCCCGCCGCCGCCCGCGTGCGCGCGACCCATTCCACCGCCCGCATCGCGGCCGACTTCCTCGCCGACTTCCACCGCCTCGTGCATTCCGCCGCCACATGAACCCGCCCGTCAAAACCCTGATCGGGCTCGCCCACCGTCTCGGCGTATCCCCTTTGATGCGACGGATGCGCCGCCAAACCCGCGCGCAGGGCGCCCGCCTGCGCTTCGGTCCCCGCGCCGTGACGTGGCGCCGGGGAGACCTGGACGTCCTGCTCCGCCCCGACTCGCCCCACACCCTGGAATACCGCCTGGGCTCGCTGGACTACGTCCTGTCCAAGGCCATCCCGGAACAAGTCGGCCGGCGCCGCGTCCTCGACCTGCGCGGCGCCGCCCGCTACCGGCTGCCCTCCGGCCGGATCGTCTGGCTGCCGACGCCCATCGAAAAGGCCGACACCTGCGCCGGCTACCTCGCCCGCGGCGCGCCCGGTCCCGGCGACGTGGTGCTCGACGCGGGCGCGTTCTGCGGCGAACTCACCGTCGAACTCGCCCTGCGGGTCGGCCCGGCCGGTCACGTCTACGCTTTCGAGCCCAATCCCCTCGCCCTCGGATTGCTCGAGCGCAACCTCGCTCTCCACGGACTGACCAACGTCACCCTCGTCCCCCACGCGCTCTGGGAAACCACCACCACGCTGAAGTTCGCCTCGACCGCAGACCCCGGCGCCACCTTGTCCCTCCTCGCGAGCCGTCATCCGAAGGAAGGCCGGCAGATCGAGGTCTCCGCCCTTTCACCGGCGGAAGCCTTCGCCCGGATCGGACGCGTGCCCGACTTCATCAAGATGGATATCGAGGGCGCGGAGGTGGAGGTGCTCGCCGCCATGGCCCCGCTGCTCCGCGCCCACGACCGCCCGGTCCGCCTCGCCGTCGCCAGCTACCACATCCGCGACGGCCGCCTCGCCCACGAGCTGATCACCCCCGGCCTGCAAGCCGCCGGCTTGACCGTGGAAACCGGCTATCCCTCGCATACGACCACCTGGGCGTGGAAACCGTGAACCCCGCCGGCCCGCGGTGCCGATCCCGGGCCGGCGGAGCCCGCGCCTGTCGTCCGCTCACAACCCGCCGCGACCCGCAACCGAACGCCGCTTCGGGGCCGAGCCCGCCCAAAACCCGCCCGCGGGACCCTCGAACACCCGGCCTTGAAAACCGATTGGACAAGGCCGGCGCGAGGCCCGCACGCTCCGGCACCGCACCCGCCGATGTCCGCGCTCCCCGCCTTCTCCATCTGCATCCCTTGCCTGAACGCGGGACCGTATCTCAGGGAGCGCTTCGACTGCCTGCTCGCCCAGACCCATCGTGATTTCGAGATCGTCGTGCTCGACTCGGAATCCACCGACGGCTCCTGGGAGATCATCCTCGACTACGCCGCGCGCGATCCGCGCATCCGCGCCCGCCGCGAGCCGCGTCGCGGACTCTACGAGGACTGGAACGCCTGCGTCGCCCTCGCCCGCCATGACTGGATCTATGTCGCCACCGCCGACGACACCCTCGCGCCGGACGCCCTCGCCGTCTTCGGCGCCGCCATCCGCGACCACCCCGAAGCCCGCCTGATAGGCTCGCGCCTTTGGCAAATCGACACCGCGGGTCGCGACCACACCCCCGCCACCCCGACCCACCGCCGGCCTTTGCTCGGCTGCCGGCACCGCACGGAAGGCTGGTGCTCCCCGTGGCCGGAGTTCCTGCACGCCGTGCTCGTCTCGGCCCCCTTCAACTCCGTCACCCAAATCGTCTTTCACCGCGAGGCCTTCGCCCGGGCCGGCGGTTTCGCGACCCGCTACGGCGCTTGCGGCAACGGCGCCCTGCAACTCCGCATCCTGCTCGCCGAGCCCGCCTACTACCTCCCGCGGCGTCTCGGCAGCTGGCGCCGCCACCCCGCGCAAATCTCCGTCACCCGACCCGTCTCGGAACACGGCAATCTTCGCGCCACCCTCGCCCACATCGCGAAAGACGCCCTCGCCGAGGGCCTGGTGCCGTCTTCCCTGCCCTTTGAGATGGTGGTCGGTCTGGCCTGCGGCACCACCCAGCGCGAGCCCCCCCCCGGCCTGCCCCCCCGCGCCGCGCGCCTCGCCCGGCGCTTCCACGCGCTCGGCCTCTTCCATCGCCCCCGGCCCCGTCTGGCCGCGTTCGCGATACTCGGGCTCCTCGCCCGGATCTTTCCGCACCCTCGCGCCGCCGACAAGCCGCGTTCCGCCGCCGCATGAAACTCGCGCCTCGCCACCTCGCCCGACTGTCCAGAATCCGCCGCCTGCTCATGGCGTGGCTCCGGACCCTGGTCCCCACGGCGGCGTTCAGGCTCCTGCCCGGCAGCTCCCGCGCCTGGGGTCCGCCCCGCCGCACCGCCTCGCCCTCCGCCTACGCCCGCCGCCACCCGTTTGGGTGGCACCCCGCGCAAGCCGCCCGCGAGGACACCCCGCCGCCACCCTTCACCGGTCCGCTTCCGCCCGCCTCCCCGCTCAACGTGGGGACCTTCCGCTGGGAGGCCAAGGGCGTCGCCATCCTGCCCGGCGCCCGCGTGCTTTTCGACGACGCGTGGGTCGTCGGCGCGCAGGACACCCTTCTCGGCGAGTTCCACGACGCCGGTCCGCTAAGCCACTCCACCGTCTATCTGCACGGCCGCCGCAACCCGGTCGTCCGCCTGCCCGGCCGCACCCTCAACCTCGGGAGCGCCTTCGCCGGGGTGAACTTCTACCACTGGATGATGGACGGTGTCGCCCGTATCGACCTGTTCCGCCGGGCCGGCTTTGGTTGGGAGGACGTCGACCGCGTCCTGATCCCCGGCTTCCACTCCGAAAGCACCCGCCGCGTCGTGGCCGCCCTCGGATTGCCGGCGGATCGCATCGTTCAACCCGGCCGCGACGACCAGTTCGAATGCGAGGAGCTTTGGCAACCCTCCCCGCCCGGCGCCTGGCGGATCACCGCGCCGTGGGCGGTGGCGTTTCACCGGGAACTGCTCCCGCCCCCGCCTCCCGTCGGACCCGCCACCCGCGTGTTTCTCGCCCGCCGGGGTTTGCGCAGTCTGATCGATCAAGACGCGTTCGCCGCCCGGTTGGCGCGCGAGGGTTTTGAAATCGTCGAGACCCACGACTTCGACCTCCTGCGGACCCGCCTGGCCAACGCCACGCACGTGGTCGGCGTTCACGGCGCGGCGCTCACCAATCTGATCTACTGCCGCCCCGGCACCCGGGTGCTCGAGTTGCTTTCGGACGACTCGGCCTGGCCTTTCTATCGCTCCCTCTGCGCGTGCGCCGACCTGCCCTACGGCGCCGTCGTAGGCCGGACTCGAGGCCGACGGTTCCATCCGATGGTAGCCCGCAACAGCAATTTCCAAGTCGACCCGGCCCTGTTCGAAGCCGGCCTCGAACGCCTGCTTTCCTGAGCCGGCCTAACCCGCCGCGCGAGAGACGGGGCGCCGGATCGGACGCCGCAGGAGATTGCACCAGGCCCGGCGCAACAACTCGCGTCGCAGCGCGGAGGCCCCCCACGGACAGGCCAGGAGCATCCGCATCAGGAACTTCGCCTTCGCCAACCGGCCGGCCGCGCCTCCCTCCTGCTCGTGAAAATAAAGCACCTTGGCAAAAACCAGCCAGATCCCCTCTTCGCTGACCAACCGGAGAGCCTGCTCGGCCCGACGCAAAGCCACGCTTCCCTCCCTCGCCCCTTCCGCACCGCCCCAGGCGGCGATCGCACGCAAAAGATCAAGCCGCGCGGTCAACTCGCGCTCGTCCGCCGGATGAAAACCCAGCCTGAGCCCCAAACAATCCGCCGCGCAAGCGGTCGATCGATTGAGAAACCCCAGACGGTCGTCCCGCCGGAGGGTCACGCCGTAGGAATCCGCGTGTTGCCGATAACCGACCGTCACCGCCTGCGTTCGCCGCAGGGGTCGAGACGCGCCCAGGCGCAGCCACGCCTCGAAATCCGCTCCGCCGATCCGCTGCGCGCCCCAACCACCCGCGGCCTTCAACGCATCGCGCCGAAACAACACCTGCGACGGCGTCGCGATCGGACAAAGCGGACAACTTGCCCAAGGGTCCAAGTCCCCCGCGCCGCGGTCGTCGGTGGCATACGAGGGAGCGCCCCCATCCTGAAACTTGACCATGCCGCCGACCGCCCCCGGCACACCCGAATCCCGCTCCAGTTCCCCCGCCAGCCGCTCCAGGTGCTCCGGATGCCAGAGATCGTCCTGATCCAGCAGCGCCACCAGCTCGGACGAGACCAACCCCAGGCCATGCGCCCGCGCCGGATTGGGGCCCTTGCCCGGATTGCGCAGCAAAGACACCCCGGCGAAACGCCCCGCGCGCGCGACCGAGTCGTCGGTCGAACCGTCGTCGATCACCAGAATCTCGTCCGCCGGCCGGGTCTGCGTCGTCACCGCCGCGAGCGTCGCCTCGATCCACCGCGCCCCGTTGTAGAGCGGAATGATGACCGCGATCCTCACGCCCCGCCCTCCGCGATCAACCGGTCCAGATCCACGAGATGAAGAGGATCCAGCCCGGCCTTCAAGCGCTCGATCTGGGCCTCCGCCAACCGCTCGGTCTCGTCCGCCCGCTCCGCCCGGTGCGAAGCCACATGCGGGGTCACCAACAATCGCGGCGTCCGCCAAACCGGATCGTCCGGCCCCGCCGGTTTCGGCGCCATGACGTCGAGCGCCGCGCCCGCCAGATGTCCGGCCGCCAGCAAACGACACAGATCGCCCGTGACCACGCAATCGCCGCGGCCGACGTTGACCAGGCAGGCGTGAGGCGGGAGCAGGGCGAGACGCCGCGCATCGAACCAGCCGTGCGTCTCCCGCGTGGCGGGCAAGGCCAGGAAACACCAGTCCGCCCGGCCCAGCGCCGCCTCACCTTCGTCCGCGCCGACCACCGCGTCGAACTCCGGCGGCGCGATCGCGCCCCGCGCCCGCCGCACGCCCGTCACCCGCAGTCCATCGCGCCGGACCAGGCCGGCGATGGTCCGCCCGATCTCGCCGACGCCAAAAACCATCGCCTCCCGCGGTGCCGGAGCCCACTCCGCCGGCGGCGCCCAGCGTCCCTCCGCCTGCGCCGCAAACGCCGCTGGCAGTCCGCGCTGGAGCGCCCACGCGAGCGCAAGCGCGTGCCGCGCGATCGCCGGCGCGCTGATCGCGTCCCGGCTCAACCGCACGCCCCCCGCGCGCAACTCCGCCAACGGTAGGTGCCCCACCCCCCCCGCCGTGGATTGCACCCAGCGCAGGCGAGGCGCGAACGGCAGGCACTGCCGCAGGTAACGATGCCCGAGGATGATCTCCGCGTCCGGCGCCGCCGCGATCGCCGCCTCCTCCGAGTCCGCCACCGCGACCACGTCGCCCGCCGCCCGCAACCGCGCGAGGTGGCCCGGACTTGGGGCGAAGAGACCATACATCGTCAGGATTGTCATGGGCGGGGTCTGATTTCGCCGAGCCGCGCGTAAAACTCGCGCCGGTCCGCCTCGACCGCGGCCGCGTCGCGCGCCCGCGCCGCCACCCACGCCGCCCGCACCGCCGCGAGCTCCAGCCCCAGATCGCGGCCCGTCGCCTCCCGTTGAAAAGTCCGGCGAAGAAAACACAGCGAACTGCCCAGCCGCGCGTATTCACGCAGCAGATCGGTGAAACGCAGGGGTTGCCCGCCGCCGATCACCGTCACCCCGCCGAAGCCGTGCCGGCGTCCGGCCAGATCGCCGCAGAGCCGCTCGACCGTCCCGTCCCACAGCGGCTCCCACAGCCAGCGCCCGCCGCGCGAGATCATGAGGTCGTTCAAGCCGATGAACACCTCGTCCCACGGCAAGCGCGCCAGCCGCGCCGCGTCTTCCGCCAGCTCCCGCGTCTCGATCTGCACCAGGGTTCGCGCCCGGCCGTCCACCCGCGCCAGAAACTCCTCCACCTCCCCCGCCGAACGCGCCATGGGCAACATGATCGTGGTCGCGCCATGATCGAGGGCGCGTGCGATCTCGTCGCCCCCGCCCGCGGCCAAGCCGTTGACGCGGACCGTGACCGGGAGCCCGCCGGCGGCCACCGCCGCGTCGAGGTCGGCCGCCGTGTGGCGGTTGATCTCGGTGTCGTGCCCCGCCTGGCGGGCGTGTTTGTCCTGGTTTTCCCAGTCGACGATCAGCCCCGCCACCCCGGCCTCGGCCGCCCGCCGCGCAAAGTCCGCCGTGGTGTAAAATAGCAGGAGATCCATGAAGTGCACGAACTTCGCCGGCAGAGCCCGAGACGAGTCAAGCGCAGCCGGCAAACCCCTCCACAAACACCCGCGCTTGCCAGCCTCGACGCACCCCGCTTCACCACCTAGCCACATGTCGCAGTTTTTTCGCATCAACGAGCCCGACGTCAGCGCGGAGGTCTTCGACCTCGAGGTCCTCGCCATCGACTTGAAGACCGGCCACTACCACAGTCTGCGCCAAGCCGCCGTGCCTCTCTGGCGGCTCCTGGTCGAAGGCCACGGAGTCGATGACGCCGCCGCCCTGCTCGCCAAGGCCCTCGGCGCCGACCCCGCCCTCGTCCGAAACGACGCCGCCGCGCTCGTCGCCGATCTCACCGCCCGCAGCCTCCTCGTCCCCGCCGCCACCCCGGACTCACCGCCGACCCCGCCCGGCTGGCTCGCGAACCTGGCGCCCGGCTACCAGGCCCCGGTTTTCGATACCTACACCGACATGCGGGACCTGTTGTTGATCGACCCCATCCACGAGGTCGATGTCAGCGGCTGGCCCCACCAGCCCGCGTCCGCTCCCGACACCACGGCCTGATGCCCTCGAGTTCCGCCCCCGCGCCGCGCTCCACGCCCGCCGCCGTCGCCGCGCAACTCGGCGACTACCTCGCCCGGCTCGCCGCCGCCCATGCCGAGGCCTCGGACCGGGTCGGGGTGGTCGTGCGCGACGTGCTCCTCGCCGACCACCCCGTCCGCTTCGCCGTCGCCGGCGCCGAGCTCGCACGGGTCGTCCTGCCGGCCTTCGAACACCTGCCGCCCGCCCCGTCCGGACCGCCCGACGGCGAGTTTTTGCTCTGGGACGAAACCGCCTCCGGCGTGCCCCTGCCCGTCCCGCCCTGGACCGAACCCGTCGAAGCGCCGGGCGTGAAAATCGCCCTGCCCGCCGGCGCGGAGGACTACCGTCACGCCCGCTCGCCCGAGGCGGACACCTTTGTGCTTCAAAACCTCCGCTCCGGTCGGGCCGTGCTCGCCGTGCGGGACGCCAACCGGCTGCCCTTCTACCAACGGGCCTCGCCCCTGCTCCTGCCGGTCCACCGTTGGGCCGCCGCCCGCGGCCTGCGGGCCGTGCACGCCGGCTGTGTCGCCACCGCCGCCGGCGCCGCGTTGATCGCCGGCCCCTCCGGCTCCGGCAAATCCACCACCGCGCTGCTGTGTGCCCTCGAGGGCCTGGACTACCTTTCCGACGACTACTGCCTCGTCCGTCCCGGCCCGGCCCCGCGGGCGTATTGCCTCTACCACAACGCCAAACTGCACCGCGACCACCTCGCCCGCCTGCCCGCCCTCGCCGCCCTCGCCACGCACCCGCCCGCCGGCAGCCCCGACAAACCCGTCGTTTTTCTCCACCGCCATCACCCCGAACGCATCCGCGTCGCCGCCCCCTTGCGTTTGATCTTGCTCCCCGTCGTGACCGGCCGGCCCGACACCAGCGCCATCCGCGTCGACGCGGCCGAGGCCTTCCCCCGCCTCGCGTCCAGCTCCATCGCCCAGCTCCCCCAGGACGACCGGGGCCTGTTCTTCGAACTCGCCGCCCTCGCCCGCCGCCTGCCCTGCTATCGTCTCGACCTCGGCTCCCGCCTGGAAACCGTCGCGCCCGCCGTCCGCGAGCTGTTGAACGCCTCCGCCTGACCCACCCGGCATGCGCATCCTCCACTGGACCGACAACTTCCTCCCGCGGATCGGAGGCCTGGAAATCTTCGTCCGCGACCTCGCGCGCGCCCAGCGGGCCGCCGGCCACGAGGTCCACATCTGCGCTTCCCCCGTGCCCGGTCTGCCCGCGTTGGAAACCTTTCCGGACTACACCGTCCACCGGCGGGCCGCCGACTCGCGCTCCGACTCCATCCTGGCGGACCCCCGCAGCCTCGGCTTGATGGCCCGCGCCGGCGCCGACTTCCGTCGCCGACTGCGTCCGGAGCTTGTCCATGTCCACCTTTGCGGACTCCCTTCCCTGGTCGAGCTGATCGGCCGGCCCGCCGACTCCGCGCCCGTGCTCGTTACCGCCCACACCACGGTCGACGGCCCGCTGCTCTCGCCCGCGTTGACGCGACGCATCCTGTCCTCCGCCGACCTCGTCGCCACCGTGTCGGCCGACCTCGCCGCCGCGCTGGAGGCCCACTTGCCCGGCGCCCGGGAGCGCCCCTACGAAGTCGTGCTCAACGGCGTCGCCTCGCCCGATCTCGCCCCCTCGCCGCTCCGGCCGGCGGGCGACACCCTCCTCGCCTTCGGCCGGGTCGTGCCCGAAAAGGGTTTCGATCTCGCCCTCCGCGCCCTCGCCCTGCTCCCGGCCGAGACCCGCCTTGTGCTCGCCGGCGACGGCCCCGCCCGCCCCGGCCTGGAGGCGCTCGCCGCCGAACTCGGCGTCGCCTCGCGGATCGATTTTCGCGGCTGGGTGCACCCCGACGACGTGCCCGCCCTGATCGACACCGCCGACTGCGTGCTGATGCCGTCCCGCTGGCGCGAACCCTTCGGCCTCGTCGCCGTGCAGGCCGGCCAGATGGGTCGGCCCCTGGTCGCCACCCGCGTCGGCGGCCTGCCCGAGATCGTGCGCGACGGCGAGACGGGCCTGCTCGTCCCCCCGGAAGATCCCGCCGCCCTCGCCGCCGCCGTGCTCCGTCTCCGGACCGACCCGGGATTCGCCGCCCGGCTTGGAGCCGCCGCCCGTCGCCACACGAAGGAACACTTCGCGATGGACCGCTGCGCCGCCGACTACTCCGCCCTCTACGCCCGCCTGCTCCGCGCCCGCGCGCCCTCCGCCTGAGCCGACCGCCATGGATCCCGCCTTCCCCTTCCTCCCGCCCGTGCCCGAACCGGTGCTCGATCCCGGGCGGGCGCCCGACTGCGTTGTCGCCGGCGTGACGAAAAGCGGCTCGTCCTCGCTCGCCCGCTACCTCGCCCTGCACCCGGGGGTTTTCGTGACCGAACCGAAGGAACCCGACTACTTCCGCACCGACGACCTGCGTTTCCTCTACCGGGACCTCGAAAGACGCATCCCCGGCGCCACCGCCCACATCGCCCGGCGCACCCGGGCCTGGTATGAATCCCGTTTCGACCCCGCCCGCCCGGGCCAGGTCCGGGTGGATGCCAGCGTCAGCTGCTTCCGCGGCGGCCTCGCGACCGCGCGCCGCATCCGCGACGCCGTCCCCGGGGTGAAAATCCTCATCCTCCTGCGCCAGCCCGCCGACCGCGCGTATTCGAACTACATCCATCAACGCCGCGCCGCGGCCGAGACCCTGCCCTTCGCCGAGGCCCTCGCCCTCGAGCCCATACGCCTCGCCACCCCCATGCACGGTTTCTGGGGCTACCGCGCCGACGGCTTTTACCACGACAGGCTGCTCGCCTTCTTCGACACCTTCG
>JAIXVP010000297.1 GCA_027482905.1 Opitutaceae bacterium | reverse complement strand
TCCAGACGATGGCGAGGTCGTTGGCGGCGCAGACGGCGCGGATGGCGGGGTGGCCGACGAGGCGGTGCTCGGGAACGTTGGCGCAGAGGATGAGCAGGCCGCGCACACGTTGGCAGTGTTCGGGAATCCAGAGGTAGGAGGAGGCCTTGGAGGGCTGGCCGTCGCTCCACGCCGCGCAGGTTCCGTCCACGGACCACTGGAAGACCTGGTTGACGGGTGACGGGGCGGTTTCGGCTGGCAGGCGCCCGGCCGAAAGGAGGACCGAAAACAGCGCAAGAAGCGCAACACGGACCAAGGAGGGATTCATGGCGTGGAAGCGGGCGTGAGCCAAAGGTGACGCAGGCTGATGCTCTTCCAGCCGGAGTTTGTGCCCTTGAGCTCAAAACGGGTTTCGCCGGCGGGGAGCTCGATGGTGCCCAGCGGGATGGTAGCCCAGGTGAGTCCTGGACCGGTGGCGGAAACGGGGGCGGCCGTCTCGGTTTTGCCGACCGCGAGCACGAGCGAGGTGGCGGCGGGGGCGGCGACTTCGGCGGTGACGGTCCACTTGGTGGCGGCGGGGGTTTTGAGGGCGTATTCAAGACGCCACTTTGGGTTCTTCCAATCAGTGAGGTAGGCGTCGGGGCCGGAGTCGCGGAGCTGGATGTTGCCATCCCAGTGGCCGTGGGCGTCGGCGTCCTGGGCGGAGAAAGTCACGCGTCCGTCCGCTCCGGGTAGGTTAAACGGTTCCTGGCTGACGACGACAGGGGCGGCGAAATCGAGGCGGACGATGGAGACGTCGGCGTCGGGGGCGGCACCGGGGAGGGAGACGACGAGGCCCTCTGGCGAGGAAGCGGAGGAGACGGCGGCGGCGTTGGCGAGCACGCGACCGGATAGGGCGGATTGGGCGACGGTGGGGAGGAGGACTTTGCCGTCGGCGGGCCATTCCCAAACATGGAGATAGAGCGTGGTGCCGCCGGAGGCGGAGCGCTTTTGGGTGACGCGGCCCCAAGGGAGGCGGCGGGGGAAGGGGCCCGCCTCGGTGGCGTAGATCGCCTCGCTGTTCACGCTCATCCAGCGCCCGACGGCCTCGAGCCGTTCGATGCTGGCGGCGGGAATTTCGCCCTCGGCGGTGGGGCCGACATTGAGCAGGAAGTTGCCGCCCTTGGAGGAGATGTCGGAGAGGTTGCGCAAGAGCTGGCGCACGCTCTTCCAGTTGAGGTCATTTTTCTTAAAACCCCAGGTGTCGTTCATGGTCATACAGACCTCGAAGAGTTCTCCGGGGTAGCCGCGGGGCGGGATGTGTTGCTCGGGGGTTTTGGTGTCGCCGGCGAAACCGGAGCCGAGGCGGTTGTTGTTTATGATCGCGGGGTGCCCGGACATGAAGTCGGCGAAGGGTTTGACGCGCTCCCGGGTCATGTTGGTGGGCGTGTCCCACCAGATGATCGCGGGGTCGAACCGCGCGATGATCTCGCGCACCTGGGGAAGTGCGACGGTGGCGAGGTAGTTGTCGTAGTCGCCAGTCTGGGCGGGGTCCCAGTCCTTGCCGTCGCCGGCCTTGGCGCCGCCGGGGTTGGTCCAGTCCTGGGCCTGCGAGTAGTAGAGACCGAACTGGAGGCCCTCGGCGCGGACGGCGGCGGCGAGCGGGGCGAGCAGATCGCGGCCGGCGCCGGAGGCCTTGACGGCGTTCCAGTCGCTGGCGTCGGTGTCGTAGAGGGCGAAGCCGTCGTGGTGCTTGGAGGTGATGACGACGTATTTCATGCCGGCGCGACGGGCGAGGGCGGCCCAGGCGGCGGGTTCGTATTTGGAGGCGGTGAAGTCCTTCGCGAAGGCCTTGTAGTCGGCGACGGGGATCTTGCCGTTTTTCATGATCCACTCGCCGATGCCGCCGATTTGTTTGCCCTGCCATTCGCCGGCGGGGACGGCGTAAACGCCCCAGTGGATGAACAGGCCGAAACGAGCCTCGCGGAACCATTGCGTGCGATCAGCGGGTGCCTGGGAGGCGGGCGAAGCGGGTGCCGGTTCGGCGGACAAAATCGGTCCGACGCACAGAGCGGCGACACCGGCGAGACGGAGGCGGTTTAACAACGAGGTCATGATCGGGTATGGGTTTTAGGGGACGGGGGTAAGGTGAACGGCGCGAAGATTCATCACCGCGCCGACGGGGATGGAGAGGGGCAGCACGCGCACGTCCAATTCATCGTGCGGGGCGAGGGTGACGACTCCCGCGAAGGCGCGGACAAACTCTCCCCAGCCACCGGTGCCGGCGGCGACGAAGGGCAGGCGCAGATCACTGATGGCGATCTCGGCGAGCGTGCCCTGGCGATGGGCGGGCACGGCGTAGTCGAGTTCGACGCGGTAGGCGCCGGCCTGGTGCAGGCGGATGCGCCAGAGCGGGTGCGAGTCGAGGCTGGTCCAGCAACCGAGCTGGGGATCGGGTCCGGCGGTGAGCGCGAGATGTTCGCCGATGATCTCGGCGTCGCCCGCCCGCAGGACGATCAAGCCGTCGGCGGGCTGCGGAACGACGGGCGGGCGCGGACGGGGCGGGACGGTGCCAAGCCGGGGCGGGAGGGCGTAGTGGAGAGCCACTACGCTCACCGCCGGATCAGGCGCGGTGGGCGGAAGGTGAAGGATGAAGGCACCGGCGGAGACGGAGGAGAAGGCGAGTGAAGAATCGGGCGCGGCCAGAAGGCGGGCGGAGGCGGGAAGATCGAGCAGCGGGACGGAGAGGACTCCGTCGGCGGGCCAGGTTTCGACCAAAAGATAGATCGTGTCGCCGCGGGCGGTGGCGAAGCCCCAGGGGAGACGATGCGGGAAGGGGCCGGCGGAAGCGCCCCGGATGGCGACGCCATTCACGCGCATCCACGCGCCGATCCCGGCCAGAGCGACAAGGGCGGGCTTGGGAAAGGTGCCGTCGGCGCGGGGACCGATGTTGAGCAGGTAGTTGCCACCTTGGGAGACGACTTCGCAGAGCTGGCGAATGAGGGTGGCGGGGGATTTCCAGGCCTGGTCGTGGAGGTTAAAGCCCCAGGACTCGTTGGTGGTCATGCAGGTTTCCCAGGGCCGCGCGGGACGAGTGGCGGGGATTCGTTGCTCGGGGGTGTCGAAGTGGCCGCCGCCGGAGGCTAAGCCGAGGCGGTCGTTCTGAAAGATGCCGGGGCGAATTGTTTGCACGGCGGCATCCACGCGGGCGGCGCGGGCGGGGTTCATCTCGGCGGGCGTGTCCCACCACAGCACGGCGGGAATCTCCGGGCCGTAGCGGGTGAGCAGCTCGGTGAGCTGGGGAATGGCGACGCGGTCGAGGTAGGCGTCGAAGTCGCCATCTTGGGCGGCATCCCATTTATCACCGAAGACGGCGCCGCCGTTGATCCAGTCCTGGGCTTGGGAGTAGTAAAAGCCGAGCGGCAGATCGTGACGCCGGCACGCCTCGGCGAGGGAACGAAGCAGGTCGCGCGGGGCGTGCCAGTCGTTGACGGCGGTGTCGAAGAGGGCGAAGCCGTCGTGGTGTTTGGCGGTGATGACAACGTAGCCCATGCCGGCGTCCTTGGCGGCGCGAGCCCAGGCCTCTGGATCGTAGTCGGAAGCGGTGAAGTCGGCGGCGTAGGCTTGGTAGTCGGCGACCGGGATTTTGGCGGAATGCATGAGCCACTCGCTGGCGCCGGCGACCGCCCGACCACGATGGACGCCGGCGGGAACGGCGTAGACGCCCCAGTGGATAAAAAGACCGAAACGAGCTTCGCGCCACCAGGCGGGAGATTGGGTGGCCTGGGGATTGGCGGTAGGCATGGAGGCTCGGCTTGGGCGGAAACCAGAGATGAAACCTGTAGCGCAGGCAGGTTTACGGGGACTGGGGTCTCTGAAAAATGCCCGAGAATCGCCTGCAATAACAAGGGTAATTTGCGCAAATTTAAGAAAGGTGGACAAATTGGGGCAGCCGAGAGGTCTCAGCCTGCATTGGCGAAGCGGACGGTGCGGTTTGGATGTGCGTGGTGCCGGTTTCGCCGGGGCGCTCGCGATTCCGCGATGTAGCTAACAACAAACAACGCCCGCCGATTTTCGTCCCACGACCAAAATTTATGACATCGCCCGCTGTAGCTTTAGTGTATGAGGCTAGGCACATTGCGCGCCTTCCCGAACGAAACTTAAAATTTATTCACTTTTCTTTCTCCAAACCTGCACCCTTTGGCCGGCGGTTCCGGTTTTATTGGCTGAACCCACCTCCACATGAAACCTGTCGCCAATCCCAACTTTCTCCCCACCCGCTGGAGCCTCATCGCCCACGCCGCCGATACGTCCAGCGAGCGTTCCCGCGACGCCTTGAACGAACTCTGCCAAGCCTACTGGTATCCCGTTTACGCCTATATTCGCCGAAAAGTCGGCGACCCTCATCAGGCGGAAGAACTCACCCAGGATTTTTTCGCCTCCGCCCTCTCCAAAAGCACCTTCGCGAAGGCCGATCCCGCCAAAGGCCGCTTTCGCACCTTCATCCTGAGTTGCCTGACGAATTTTCTGCACAACGCCCGCGCCCACGACCACGCCCAGAAACGCGACGCCCGCAAAGTCATCGCCTTCGACGCGATGGAGGCCGCCCAGCGCTACGCCGCCGAGCCCCGCGACGAACTCTCGCCCGACCGCCTCTTCGAGCGCACCCTCGCCCTCGAGCTGCTCCGCCGGGCCGAGGCCGAGCTGGAGGCCGACCGCCGCCTCGATGGCAAAGGCCCCCAGTTCGACACTCTGCGCCCGCATCTCTACGAGCTGGACGATACGACCTCCCTCGACGATTTGGCCGCGCAGTTGGGCATCGGCCGTGAAGGCGCGAAGTCTGCTCTGGGCCGCCTGCGAGACCGCTTCCACGAAATTCTCCGCGGCCAGGCCGCCCAGCTCGTCACCCACCGCGAGGACGCCAAGGACGAACTCATCGCCCTGCAAAACGCCCTCTAAATCGCCGCCACCTCCCGCCCTTCGCCTCCACGCTCCACCCTCCAGCCCACCGCCTCCCATGCCCGACCAAAACGATGCCCGCCGCGCCGCCGCCCTCCGGGCCGCCGCCCAGACCCGCGCCCCCTCCGCCGGCCCCCAAGGCTGGACGCCCGTGCCTTGGGCCGAGTTCGCCGCCGAGCTAGCTCGCAGCCACCCGCACTACCGCGTGACCGATCACCTCGGCCAAGGCGGCATGGGCGCGGTGTATCGTGCCACCGACACCCGCGACGGCACCGTCCTGGCGATCAAGATGATCCAGCCCGGCTTTCTCAGCGATCCGCTGGAGCTGGCCCGCTTCCGCCGCGAGATCGCCATCCTCCGCACG
>JAIXVP010000194.1 GCA_027482905.1 Opitutaceae bacterium | reverse complement strand
TCCCCGTTCCCGCCACCGAGAACCTGCCAAAGATGGATCTGTTCATCGCCGGCATGGGCCGCGCCGGCACCACCCTGCTGGCCAACCTGCTGACCGTCCCTCCGAGCCAGTGGATCATCACCGAGCCGGGCATCACGCGCGGCGACATGGGCGAACACGTGCGCCAGCAGGCCGCCCGCTTCGGCCTGGAGATTTCGGCCGCCGAGTGGAACGACGGCGCGCCCGGAGAGACCGCCCTCGCCCGCTTCGCCCGCGTCCTCGCCCCCCGCCTCGACGGTGTTCGCTGGGGCGTCAAGGAGGTCAACCCCGCCGGCTACGACGATTTGCTGCGCCTCTTCCGCCCGCGCAAGATGGTGCTCGCGGTGCGCGATATCCGCGACTGCGCCTTCAGCCTGCTCGAGAAACACGCCAAGGTCGCCCGGCCGAATCCCGCCCACACCCGCGACTGGATGCACGGCCGCCTGCTCGACGCCGCGCGCGCCCTGGTGAAACTCCACCGCGAAACGCCCGCCGATCGCCTGCGTGTGGTGCGCTACGAGGACTTTGTCACCGACCCCGCCCGCCGCGTCGAACTGGCCGCCTGGCTCGGCCTCGAACTCGACGGCGATCCCGCCCGCTGCCTCGACCTCTACGGCCGCGAGGACGAGCCGCTGAAACACGAGGGCGGCATCGGCGCCGGCAGCGTGAACCGCGGCGCCACCGAGCGCCGCCCCGACTGGATCGCCTTCGCCGATCGCCTCGCCCGCGACGCCGCCGACTACCAGGCCGCCTTCGGCTACGCTCCGCCGCCTCCGCCCGCGTCGGCCGCCCGCCCGCCCATGCGCATCATCATGGGCCGCCGCCACCGCGAAAAAATCCGCGGCTTCCTCCGCCCCGGCGCGCGCATGCTCGAGTGGGGCGCGGGCGGCTCCACCGTGTGGCTCGCCTCCGTGCTCCCCGAGGGCGCGACCCTGACCAGCGTCGAACACGACCCGAAATGGTTCGAGGCGGTGCGCGAACACCTCGCCGGCGACCCGCGCGTCCGCCTGATCCTGCGCGAGGCCACCGGTCCGCTCGGCGCCAACGCCACCATCGGCGAGGAGGACGCCGGCCCGCTGCAGAATTTCGTCCACGCCGTGGACGGCGAGCGCTTCGACGTGATTCTCGTCGACGGCAACGCCCGCCACGCCTGCCTCGAACAGGCCCGCTCCCTCCTCGCGCCCGACGGCGTGGTGCTGCTTCACGACGCCCAGCGCGCCTGGTATGACGACGCGAAGACGCTCTTCCGCGCCCGGGGCCATATCGGCTCCTGCCCCGACTACCCGTCCCCGCACCTCTGGTGGGGCGGCCACGCCGACCCCGGCGCGCCCGTGCGCGCCACCGGCGAACTGCCGCTGGTGATCAGCTTCTACACCCGCGGCACCGACTACGAAATCGAGGCGAGGCGCCTGATCGCGTCCTGCGAAAAACTCGGCCTCGACCACCACATCGTCGGCCTGGAGTCACGCGGTTCGTGGGAGGCGAATTGCAGCCTGAAATCCGAGTTTGTGCTCTCCGCCTGGGAAAACACCGGCCGTCCCGTGCTCTGGGTCGACGCCGACGCGGTGTTGCACGCCGCGCCCGAGTTGCTGCGCGGCGCCACCGCCGATTTCGCCATCCACCGTTGCCGCGACTGGCAGTTCGCCAGCGGCACCGTTTTCTTCAACCAGACCCCGGGCGCGGCCGCGCTGCTCGCCCGGTGGATCGCCCGTTGCCGCAGCCATCCGCGCGTGTGGGACCAGGACAACCTCGACCTCGCGTGGGAGGAGGTGGTCGCCACCCGTCCGCTGGAAACCCTCTGGCTTCCCGAGCCCTATTGCCGCATCTTCGACCTGCACGAGGGCCGCAGCCGGGCGCCCGGTGTGATCGAGCACTTCCAGGCCTCGCGCCGCCTGAAAACCAAGGTCTCCGCCGTGCCGCCCGCGCCGCCCGTCACGCCCGGTCCCGCCCTCGTCGCCGCGCGCCGCGCCACCCGGCCCCGCGCCTGGCTGCTGTCGGCCGTCGACGGCGTCACCCGCGCGGAGCACGCCGCCCACCCCGGCCGCCCCGCGCACCATCCCGGTTTGCTGGCCGAATTGGCCGACCTTTTCACCGCCGGCCACCCGGCGCCGGCGCGCGTGCTGACCGTCGCGGACGGCATCGGCGTGCTCTGGCGTCTGCTGTCCGAGCGCGGTCACGAGGTCCACGCCCTGAGCAACGACGCCGCCTATGTCGCCGACGCGGAGCTGTTCGCCCCGGGCCGCGTGCGCCTCGGCGGGGCCGACGCCCTGCCCCATCCCGACCGCGGTTTCGACGCCGTCGTCGCCTTCGGCCTGCTCGAAGCATTGCCCGAGGAAAAACTCGACGCCGCCCTGGCCGAGCTCGGCCGCGTCGCCCGCGACGAGGTTTTCCTGATCATCCGCACCACGCCCGATCCCGAGCCCCGCTGGCCCGCCTCGGACCGACCCCGCGCCTGGTGGACCACCCGCATCGCCGCCGCCGGTTTCCGCCTGCTGCCCGCGTCCGCGACCGCGACCCACGCCGACTATCTCCGGCAACCCGAGGGCTGCATCGTCCTGCGGGCGCGTCCGCCCGTTGGCCACGCCGCGCCGGCCCTCACGGCCGAACCCGAGACGGCCCGGCCCGTCCCCGCCGACCTCGGCGCCTTCGCCGGCCAACTGGGTCGGTTCCTCGGCGCCGGCGACCTGCTGCAAATCGATTGGGAAGGCGACGCCGTGAACCTCCTGCGTCTGACACCGGGCGGCGAACAGGCTTTCGCACGCCGGGTCCTCGCCGGTGGATTTTATCCCCGCCTGCCCCTGCCCGACGCGGCCGCGGACGCCGTCTTCAACCTCGGCGGGATCGCCCGGCTCGACGACCTCGCCCTGCCCGGTTGGCTGGCCGAGCTCGAACGTGTCACCGCCCGCTTCCTCTGGCTCGGCGTCGAGGCCGCGCCCGGTCGCGACCGCGCCTGGTGGGAAAACCGTCTGATCGAGGCCGGCTTCCGCAAACACCCGCTCGCCCAGTGCGTGACCGGTTACGAGGAACTCGAGGACGAGGCAGGCGGCCTGCTGCTCCTGTTTGAAAAAATCCCCGCCGCCGCCCGCCTGGCGCATCCGCTCTCCGTGCTCCGCGCCGAGCGCGATCTGCACATGGACATGTTGCGCGAAGGCGGCGTCCGTTCCGACGCCCACCTCGCCCGCTACGTCCTCGCCCGCGAACACGTTCGCCCCGGCATGGTCGTGCTCGACGCCGCCTGCGGCCTGGGCTACGGCTCCGCCGCCCTCGCCCGCGGCACCGGGGCCGCCCGCGTGATCGGCGTCGACAACAGCGAGCGCGCCGTGCGTTACGCCCGCGACGTCTACGGCGAAGGCGAATCCACGCTGGAGTTCCACTGCCAGGACGCCACCCGCCTGGACCAGCTCGCCGACGCCTCGGTCGATCTGGTGGTGAGCTTCGAAACCCTCGAACACCTGCCCAACCCCGACCGCCTGCTGCGCGAGTTCGCCCGCGTGCTTCGCCCCGGCGGCCTCTTCGTCGGCTCCGTGCCGAACCTCTGGATCAACGAACACGGCCACAATCCCGTGCCGTATCATCTCCACATCTACGACCACGCCCAGTTCCACGATCAAATCGCCCGCCACTTCGCTTGGATCGACCTCTACCGGGAAAACGCCGGCGGCGGCTGGAAACGCCCGCAACCCCGCATCCTGCGCGCCATCCCAGACTGCGCGCCCACCCCCGAGGACGAACGCGACGCGGAGTGGTGGATCGCCGTGGCCGGCAAGGCCGCCTGATCCCGCCCGGGGTCTTTTCCCTATTCGACGCTTTCGGCGCCCATCGCTCCCGTGCTCGACTAGCTCCTGCCGGCGAGCGGTTTGCGTTATCAATATCCTCGCGTCGATCCGCCGCGGCGCGATTTTGACCGAAGGCGAACCGTAAGGATTTCGGTAAATGTGCCGAAACCTACGGGCATGCGCGTCCGTGCCCTGCCCATCATCCTGTTGTTGCTCGCGGGCGCGGGCCTGCTCGCGTTGCGAACTCAGCGTCCGGGCGACTCCGAACCCGGCGACCACCTCGCCCTCCCGCTCGCCCCCGCTTCGTCCCCAC
>JAIXVP010000234.1 GCA_027482905.1 Opitutaceae bacterium | reverse complement strand
TGTTGAGGCTCTTGCCCTCGACCGCGAATTCCGACGCGGCGATGCGAGCGGCGAGGCGCTGGAGGTTTTCCTTGGATACGCCGGCCCACTGCGCGTCGGGGGCGAGGCCGGGCACGGCGGCGACGAGGCGTTCCCACAGGCGGGAAGGGAGCGCGAAGGGGTTGAGCGTGGTGATCTGCTTGCGGGGGTTGGCGAGGCGCCAGGCGGTGAGGGTTTCGGTGGTTTTCGCGAGGGTCTCGCCGGTCCAGGACACAAGCAGGGGGAAACGGTAGTCGCGGGCGGCGAGGTCGCGCGCGCCCCAGGCGGAGAGTTTGAGGATGGCCGGGCCGCTCAGGCCCCAGTGGGTGACGAGCAGGGGGCCGCGTTCGGCGAGTTTGGCGTCGGGCACGGAGGTGGCGGCTTCCTGCACGGAGACGCCTTCGAGGCCGACCAGGCGCGGGTCGGCGATGTGGAAGGTGAACAGGGACGGGACGGGCGGCTCGATGGTGTGGCCGAGGGCGGCGGCGATGGCGAGGCCGGCGGAGCCCTTGTTGCCGCCGGTGGCGAGGAGCACGCGGTCGAAGGTGGCGGCGGAGTCGTCGGTGAAGATGACGTCGAAACCGGCGCCGCCGGGGGCGCGCGCGAGGCTGCGCACGCCCATGCTGGTGAAGAGCCGCACGCCGGCGCGGTCGGCGGCGGTGCGGAGGGCGGCGATGATGGTGGCGGAGTCGTCGGTGTCGGGAAACATGCGCCCGTCGGCCTCGGTCTTCAGGGTGACGCCGCGGGCCTCGAACCACGCGATGGTGTCGCGCGGGCCGAAGCGGGTGAAGGGGCCGAGCAGCTCGCGGCCGCCGCGCGGGTAGCGTTTCACCAGTTCGCGGGGCTCGGGGCAGGCGTGGGTGACGTTGCAGCGGCCGCCGCCGGAGACGCGGACCTTGGCGAGAGGGTGGGCGGTGGCCTCGTAAAGGCACACGCGGGCGGAAGGGGCGGCTTCGGCGGCGTGGATGGCGGCGAAAAAACCGGCCGCGCCGCCGCCGACGATGAGGATGCGAAGAGTCTCGGACACGCCCGCAGGCTGGCGAGCGGCGCGGCGGGGAGAAGGCTAAACCTAAAGCCGGCGGCGCGAACGGGCCCCGACGACCTCCGCTGTGGCCGCGTTCAGCCCGGGGGCGTCGGGATTTTCTTGTCGTCGGGATCCAGTCCGAAGTCGGCGAAAAACCTCGCCGTGCAGTCGGGGCAGCACCCGTGGCTGAGGAAGATCGCGTTCGTCTTCAAATACTCGATGGCGGATTGCCACTGCGCCCGGTCGCCCTTGACGCGGTGGCAATACATGCAGGTTGGCAGCACCTCGGCGGCCTTGCGCAACATCCAGTTCGACTCCTTCAACTCGGCGAGCGTGCTCTCCAATTCCTGCTTGGCCGCGCTCAATTCCTCGCTCTTGCGCGCGCTGGCCCGGCTCTCGTCCTCCGCGATCCGTTTCGCGTGCAACAGCTCCGCCTCCCAACGCCCGCGTTGCTCGATCCGCACCACCGCCCAGTCGCTGCACCCCTCATCCGCCCGGCGCCGCATATTCAGCAACACCGGGATTTCCCCTCCGTCCGCATGGCGCAACGTGAGATAAATCTCATCCATCGCGCCCGTCAGCCTCAGACTGGGAAACAGACTCACCTGGTAATAGATTCTGGAGGCGGGCGTAAGCAGCGTTTCGATCTGCGTCGGCCCGGCGGCGGCCCCGGTCAGCGCCCGCAGCGTAGCGTTGGTCGCCAGGATGCGCCCGTCATCCGCGACGCGCAGCCAGCCGCACGGCACGGCGTCGAGCTCCGTTCCGGCAGGCGACGTCGCGCTCACGCGTTGCCCTCCGTTGGCATCGCCCCGGCGCCTGCGAGATAACCTCGGATCGCCGCGATCGTCTCCTCCGGGTGACTCAGGTGCGGGCAGTGCCCCGTCGCCCGCATCGCATGGTAGGTGCTCCCCGCGAGCCGCGCCGCCATAAAACGCCCCACCGCCTCCGGCGCCACCGAGTCGTCCGCGCACTGGAGGATCAGCGCCGGTGTCGTCACCTTCGCGAGGTCGTCGCGGTTGTCCGAGAGAAAGGTCACCCGCGCAAACTGCCGCGCCACCGCCGGGTCCATCGCGCAGAAACTCGACTCGAGCTCCGCCTTCAGCTCCGGCCGGTCCGCGTTCTTCATCACGATCGGGGCGAGAAATCCCGCCCAGCCCGAGGGATTTTTCTCCATCAAGTCCAGCAGCCCCTCGATGTCCGGCCGCTCGAACCCGCCCACGTAGCCCGGCGCCTCGTTGAGATATCGCGGCGAGGGACCGACCAGTATCAGTCGCCCGAACAACTCCGGCCGCCGGATCGCCGCCAACACTCCCACGATCCCGCTCACCGAGTGCCCCACGAACACGACCTCCCGCAATCCCGCCGCCGTGATCACCTCGATCACGTCGTCCGCGTAGCCTTCGAGACTCGCGTATCGCCCGGGATCATAGGCGGCCGTCTCCGACCGCCCGGCGCCCACGTAGTCAAACCGCACCACCCGAAAATCGTCCTCGAAGGCCGGCGCCACAAACCGCCAGACCTTCTGATCGCACCCAAAACCGTGGGCCATCACGAGCGCGGTTTTACCCCGCCCGCTGGCGTTGACAAAGTTCCGTCGTAGAATGGACGCGGGATCCATGCCGACACCTTAAAGGGTTCCGACGATGAAGCAATGATGGCTGATAAACGGGCCCCGACGGTCGCGGCCCACCCAAAGAAGTCTGTTTTCGGTCCGCCGTGCGTGTGGTGACTTTGCAAACCGCTCCCCGGCGCGGACGATTCGTCCGGGTTCGCTCTGCGCGCGCCGGGGCGGCTTTGGCGGCGTCGATGGCGGCGAAACAACCGGCCGCGGCGCCGCTGCCGAGGAGGACACGAAGGGGTTTCCGACCCGCCTGCACGCTGGCGAACGGCGCGACGGGGCGAAGGCTGAACCGGTGTCCGCGCGGACCTCGGACGGTAAAGGTCGGTTTCATGTGAATTTGATCCGGATCTCGGAATCGCCGGGTCGTCGCAACTCGCTCGACTTTCGATCTTCGACTTTTTGTCCTGCGCCCTTCACGTCTCTTTCCATGTCCGAAGCCCGTAAGACCTCCCTCACCCGCAAGACCGCCGAGACCGACATCCAGCTCACGCTCGCCATCGACGGCTCGGGACGCGCGAACGTAGCCACCGGCGTGCCCTTTTTCGACCACATGCTGACGCTGTTCGCCAAGCATGGTCACTTCGACCTGGACGTCGTCTGCGTGGGCGACGTCGCGGTCGACTACCACCACACCGTCGAGGACGTCGGCCTGGTGTTGGGCGACGCCTTCAAGAAGGCCCTGGGGGACAAAAAGGGCATCGTGCGTTATGGTTTTTTTCTCGTGCCCATGGACGAGGCGCTCGCCCGCGTGGTCGTGGATCTTTCCGGCCGCGCCGCCCTGGTCTACGACGTCACGGCTCCCACCATGTATGTGCGCGACTTCAACCTCATTCTGGTGAAGGAGTTTTGCCGCGCGTTCAGCAACGCCCTCGCCTGCAACCTGCACGTCAAACTCGACTACGGCGAGGAGCCGCACCATGTCGCCGAGGCCATCTTCAAGGCCCTCGCCCGTGCGCTGGACGCCGCCGTGCGCATCGATCCGCGCAGCGCCGATCAGATTCCCAGCACCAAGGGGATGATTTGATCGCCCCATGATCGCGGTAATCGACAACGGCATCTGCAACCTCCGCTCCGTCACCAAGGCCCTCGAGGCGGTGGGGGCGGCGGTGCGGGTCGTGCGCACGCCCGACGAGGTCGCGGCGGCCGGCGCGGAGGGGCTGGTGCTCCCGGGCGTCGGCGCCCTGCGCGATTGCGTCGCCTCGCTGCGCGCGACCGGGCTCGACCGCACGGTGCGGGATTGGATCGCGGAGGACCGGCCTTTTTTAGGGGTGTGCCTCGGCATGCAGGCGCTGTTCGACCACTCCGAGGAGGGGGGGCCGGGCGGCACCGCCGGCCTCGGGGTTTTCCCCGGGCGGGTCGTTCGCTTTGTGCGCCCGATCGAATTCAAGGTTCCGCACATGGGGTGGAACACGGTCTCTTTCTCCCAGCCGGATTCCCCGCTGGCGTCGGGCCTCGCGACCCAGGGGGAGGCGTTTTACTTCGTGCACAGTTTCCACTGCGTGCCGGACGACGCGCGCCTTGCGCTCGCCGAGTGTGATTACGGTGGCGCTTTCACCGCCGCCATCGCGCGCGGGCGCTGTTTTGCGACCCAGTTCCATCCCGAGAAGAGCCAGTCGAAGGGCCTGCGCATCTACCGTAACTTTGCCGCGCTCTCCGCTTCGGTGCCGTCGATGAGCGGGGTTTGAGCGGTTTACCTGGTTCCCGCCGGTTTCCGGCCGCTGCGGACGTAACTTTCCCTTACCGGCCCATGCGCTGTGTCTAATGGCTCCGCGTCAAATCCCCGTGCGCGGGCGACTTTGCTTTGCAAGGGGCACCCCATTTGCTCTCTTCGTTGCAACATGGCCCACACCGCTACCCTGAATATCGACGGCAAGGAACTTACCCTCCCCATCATCACCGGCTCGGAAGGTGAAAAGGCCATCGATATCGGCAAGCTCCGTGGCGACACCGGTTTCATCACCTACGACGACGGCTTCGGCAACACCGGCTCCTGTCTGAGCAAGATCACCTTCATCGATGGCGAGGTCGGCATCCTGCGCTACCGCGGCTACCCCATCGAGCAGCTCGCCGAGAAGTCCAACTTCATCGAGACCTCCCTGCTTGTCATGAACGGCGAACTGCCCACGCCCGCCGAGCGCTCCGCCTTTTCCGCCCTGCTGACCAAGCACGCCCCGCTGCGCCAGGACCTGGTGCGTTTCATCGAGGGGTTCCCGACCGGCGCGCATCCCATGGCCATCCTCTCGGCCACGATGAACGCCCTCGGCGCCTACCATCCGCACCTGGCGAGCAACAACCACCAGGCCGACCTCCAGCACTTCGACGAGGCCGCCGCCATCGCCATCTCCAAGGTCCGCACCATCGCCGCCTGTTCCTATCGCGCCTCCCGCGGCCTGCCCTTTAACCACCCCAATCCCAAACTCGGCTACTGTGAGAACTTCCTGCATCTGATGTTCTCGGATCCCTACGCCGACTACGTCCCCACGCCCGAGGTCGCTTCCGCGTTGAACCTGTTCCTCCTTCTCCACGCCGACCACGAGCAGAACTGCTCCACCTCGACCGTGCGCATGGTCGCCTCCGCCGGCGCCAATGTCTTCGCGTCCGTCTCCGCCGGGGTGAACGCCCTCTGGGGTCCGCTCCACGGCGGCGCCAACATGGCCGTCATCGAGATGCTCAAGAACATCCATGCCGACGGCGACGACGGCACCCGCTTCATCGCCGCCGCCAAGTCCGGCAAGGGCGACCGCCTGATGGGCTTCGGGCACCGCGTCTACAAGAACTACGACCCTCGCGCGAAGATCATCAAGGCCTCGTTCTACAAGGCCCTCGCCTCCCTCGGCATCAAGGACGACCCACTGCTCAACATCGCCATGAAGCTCGAGGAGTGCGCCCTGAACGACGACTACTTCGTGCAGCGCAAACTCTACCCCAACGTCGATTTTTACTCCGGCCTGATCATGCGCGCCCTCGGCATCCCCGAGAACATGTTCACCGTGATGTTCGCCCTCGGCCGCATGCCGGGCTGGATCGCGCAGTGGCGCGAGGTCGCGGCCAACCCGAAGCTGAAGATCTACCGTCCCCGCCAGGTCTACGTCGGCGCGCCCCTGCGCGAGTTCATCCCCGCCGACCAGCGCGACTGAGTTGGCGCCGGGCTCAGCCCGCCGCCGCCCGGCCCGTCCAGGCGCGGTAGCCGCCGTGCAGGCCGCGCACTTCGGCGAATCCATGGCGCTCCCGCAAGGCCGGCACCGCGCGCCGGCTGCGCACGCCGCCGGCGCAATACACCACGGTGAACCGGCCCGGATCGAGGCCGTGCGCGGCCAGATCGGTGTCCGCGAGTTCGTCCAGCGGCACGTGCACCGCGCCGTCGATCGCGCCGAGCGCGCGCTCCCAGGCCTCGCGCACGTCGATGAGTTGCACGTCGGCCAGCCGCGCGCGGAGGGCGTCGGCGTCGAGCTCCTCCCGTGGATCGAAATCGCCGCCGCCGTCGACCGCGCAGGCCTCGCCGACCGGGTCCGGCGGCAACTCGGTGATCGCCCGGGAGCGCGGGTCGGCCGCGAGGGCGATGGTGCGGGTCGCGTGGCTCCACGCGTCCCAGAGCAGCAGGCGGCCGGACAGCGGTTCGCCGATGCCGGCGAGGAGCTTGATCGCCTCGCTGGCCTGGATCGTCCCGAGCAGGCCGGGTAGCACGCCCAGCACGCCGGCCTCGGCGCAGCTCGGAGCGGCCCCGGGCGGGGGCGGGGCGGGAAAAAGGCAGCGGTAGGTCGGTCCCCCGCGCCAGTTGAAGACGCTCGCCTGCCCCTCGAATCCCTGGATGGCGGCGTGCACGAAAGGGCGGTCGGCGAGCACGCAGGCGTCGTTCACCAGGTAGCGGGTGGCGAAGTTGTCCGAACCGTCCACCACCACGTCGGCCGCGCGCACGAGGGCGAGGGCGTTGCCGCGGTCGAGCCGGGCGACCACGCCCTCGATCGCGATCTCCGGGTTGAGCGCGCGCAGGCGGCGGACGGCGACCTCCGCCTTGGGCCGGCCGATGTCCTCGGTGGTGAAAAGCACCTGGCGTTGCAGGTTGGAAGACTCCACGCGGTCGGGGTCGATTACCACGATGCGGCCGACGCCTGCGGCGGCGAGGTAGAGCAGGGCGGGGCAGCTGAGCCCGCCCGCGCCGACGACCAAAACGGAGCCGGCTTTCAACTTCGCCTGCGCCTCCGGCCCGAAGCCGGCGAGGCCGAGGTGACGCTGGTAGCGGACGAGCTCGGCGGCGGAGAACATCGGGGGACGGCGCGCGACGCTCGATCAGCCGGCGGGCGGCTTTCCGGCGGGTTTCTCGGCGGAGTGGAGGATGTCCTCCATGCCGAGGCCGGTGAGCTCCTTGATCCCGGCCATCAGGCCCCAGAGCGCCCACATCATCATCCCGGTGCTGGGCAGGACGATGATGGGCCAGCTGAGGATGTTCATTTTTGAGAGCTGATCATTGAACTCCTCGCTGCCGGTGGGGGCGGTGAGCAACCAGCGGGCGAGGAGGAAATTCAGGACCGCGCTGATAAAAAACGAGGCGGTCACGAGGCCGCCGGCGCGGGCCATGAGTTTATCGAACTGCGGCCGCGCGCCGCGGGCCTCGAGGGCGGCGTCCACCCGGGGCACGTCGATCACCTGGTCGTTGTAGATAAACTCCCGGATCAGGGGGCGTTTTGATTTGGTCGAGAGCAGCACCATCAGGCCGATCACCGCCGGCACGGAGGCCTCCTTCACCGCGAACCAGATGCCCTCGACCTTGGCCAGGGCGAAGCCGCCGGTCAGGAGCGTGCTGGCGAAGCCGATGCCGGCCACGAAATTGAATTTCCGCCGCTGCGCGAAATCCCAGGCCCCGTAGCCGAGCGGGAAGAGCAAAGCCACCACCAGGGCGAGCTCCGGGCCGAGGCGCCCGGGCGCGCTGAGTTTGGAGAGGATCAGCGACGGCACCGCGATGGTGCAGACCAGGTTGAGCAGCAGGTTTTCCTTCTTGGCGGGCGCGGACGACATTGCGTCCAAGCAAAGGGGCCGACCGGCGCGGCGAAAGCGAAATCCCGCCTTTCCCGACGCGGCGAACGGGTCAAGGCTACCGTCCATGATCCTTCTTGGCGTCAATATCGACCACGTCGCGACGGTGCGGCAGGCGCGTTACCGGGGCTATGCCGCGACCGTCGGCGGCCCGGTGGAGCCCGATCCGGTGGCCCTGGCCACGCTTGCCGAGCAGGCGGGCGCGGACGGCATCACCATCCATCTGCGCGAAGATCGCCGGCACATCCAGGAGCGCGACGTCTGGCGCCTGCGGGAGGTCGCCCGGACGCGCATCAACCTGGAGATGGCCTGCACCCCGGCCATGACCGAGTTTGCCCTGAAGGTGCGGCCCGAGTCGGTGTGCCTCGTGCCCGAGAGCCGAGAGGAAATTTCCACCGAGGGCGGCCTCGACGTCGCCGGGCAGCGCGACCGGGTGCGGGCGGTCTGCGAGGCGATGCGCGCGGCCGGCATCGTGGTGAGCCTTTTTATCGACGCCGATCCGGCCCAGATCGACGCGGCGGCCGAGCTGCGGGCGCCCTGGATCGAGCTGCACACCGGGGCCTGGGCCAACGCCTGGCACGGCCCGCGGCGCGCGGAGGAATTCGCCCGTCTGGTCGCCGGGGCGCGCCAGGCGAGCGCGGCCGGTCTCGTGGTCAACGCCGGCCACGGCATCAACTACGTCAACGTCGCCGAAATCCGAACCCTGCCGGGGGTGCACGAGTTGAACATCGGCCACAGCATCATCGCCCGCGCGCTCTCGACCGGGATCGAGGAGGCGGTGCGGGAGATGAAGGCGCGGATGAACCCTGCCGGCTGAGCCCGCGCGATGATTTCCGGACACGTGCTTGGTCTGGGTTGCGATCTCTGCGACGTCGCGCGGGTGCGCGGGGTCTGGGCGCGGCAGGGCGAGCGGTTTCTTGATTACACGTTCACCGAGGCCGAGCGGGCCTACTGTCTCCGCATGCGCGATCCGGCGCCCCACCTCGCGGCCCGTTTCGCGGCGAAGGAAGCGGTGGCGAAGGCCTTCGGGACCGGCATCGGCGCCGAGCTGGGTTGGAAGTCCATCGAGGTGGTCCACGACGAGCGCGGCGCGCCCGGGGTGAAATTCGACGCCCAGGGCGAGGCGTTGCTGGCGGCGCGAGGCGCGGCGGGCGTGCTGTTGACCCTCAGCCACACCGAGACGACGGCGATGGCGGTGGCGGCGCTGGTGCGCGGGGCCTAGACGGCCCGGCGGCGGCGGCGCAGCAGGGCGAAGCCCGCCGCGCAGGCCAGGCCGGCGAAACCGTAGGCGGAGGCCTCGGGGACGGCGGAGAAATCCGTGATGATGCCGGGGGTGTAACTATACTGGGCGCCGATCGCCAAATCGAAGTTCAGCTCCTCGGGCAGCAGGATCTGCAGGGTGTAGTTGTTGCCCGGGGTGACGGCGAAGGTGTTCTTGAAATACTCCCAGTCCTTCTGGGTGACGCCGGCGCCGGCGGGGGTGGCGGTCTGGACCGCGCCGAGCGACGGGTTGTTGCCGTCGATCGGCGTCCAGGACTCGAAGGGCGTATCCTGCGTGCTGCCGTTGAAGATCGAGGTCCCGTTTTCCAGCAGGCGGAAGTAGCCGCGGACGGCCTGCGATCCGCCGTCGCGTCCGCCGAAGGCCATCGTGATGAAGAAGGTGTCGCTCTGGCTCACCCGGAAATCGAGGGCGATCTGGGAGGTGTTGCCGGTCGAGCCGTGCGTATCCAGGAAATAATCACCGAGACCCTGGGCCTTGGCGAGGTTGCCGGCGGCGGGAGAGAAGTTGCGGTTGATGTTGATCGCCTCGCTCAGCTCGGTCTGGCGGCCGGCGATCCCGCCCGGGTAGTCCTCGCCGAGGCTGGCGCCGTTGCCGACGTAGGCGTTGTTGAAGACGTTCCAGTTGGCGGTGGTGTTGTTCGTCGCCTGCCAGCCGTCGATGCGCCAGCCGAACTGGGAGGACTTGTAGTAATCCGGAACCGAGGACGAACCCCCGGAGCCGTCGTCTGAATCCACGATGCCGGCCGAGGCGTTCTGGAAGGACTGGAGATTGTTGCCGTCGACGAAGGTGTAGCTGAAACGGGTGTTGGCCGGCGTGCCGTTGGGGATGCCGACGTTGGTGGCATAGGGGATGCCGGACACGGTCGCTCCCTCGAAGCCGACGGGGTTGAACTGGGCGTGAACCGAGGCCGTCGCCAGCAGCGCGCACACCATCAACGGACGTTTTCCGGAAGGGAAACGCGGACGGGAGACGATGTGGGGGAGGTTTACCGGCATTTTACCGAGAAAAGTGGGCGGATTGGTGCGGGTCAATGGGAGGGACTACTGATCGGCGATTTCGAGGCGTGGGACGATCCGAGCAGCGCGGCGGCTTCCCGAAGAAACGCGGTGCGGGCGGCGGCGAGGTCGGGTTCGTCGTAGATGGCCAGGGCGACGACGCAGGCTTCGAATCGGGCGCGGCGGGCGGCGACCTCGGCCAGGCGGTGCGCCCACCAACCGCGCCAGCCGATGTCCCGGGCCGGGGCGAGCACGCGGGCGTGGGTGCGATCCCAGGCGAGGTAGAAAACATGGAAGCGTCCATTTCGGCCCTCGAAGGTGCTGAGTTCGAAGGGCAGGGCGGGGCCGCCGGTTTCGGGCAGACGGACGGGCGCGTGGCGCTGCAGCAGGCGGCTGCCGCCGCCGGGCAGGCAGACCTCGGGGTTGTGCAGGGCGATGACATCGCGGGCGACTTCGCCGCGTCGCCAGTCGAGCACGTAGGCGGCGCGGCGGGCGCCGGACGGGGTTTGCCAGCGGCCGGCCTGGTAATCGTCGCAGCGCAGGAGGGCGCGCACGTTTTCACCGAAGGGGGTGGCCTCGTAGGTGGGATCCGTGAGCGGCAGGGCGGCGTGCCAGTCCGTCGCGGTGGCGGGCCGGGCGAGGTCGGGGTGGAACCAGAGCGCGACACCCAGCTCCGCGGTCGCCACCAAGCCCATCAACGCGAGGGCCGGACGAACGGCCGGAACGGGGCGGCCGGGCGATTGGGGCGCGGGGCGGACGGGGAGGGCGGGGCTGAATCGGCTCCAACGCCACGCGATCAGGGCGAGTCCGCCCAGGGCGACGACGAGCTGGACCAAGCCCGCCGTGTCGTGCCAGCGCTCGACCGCCTCGGGGCCGCGGACGGCGGCCTGCCAGGCGAGGAAGCAGGTGCGCCCAAGGTTGCTCAGCAGGGCCAGTCCGATCGCCAGCGCGAGCAGGGCGAGGCGGCGGGCGGTTCCAAGGCGGAGGAGTTCGCCACAAAACAAGGCCACCAGGATCCCGGTTTGCAGCGAGCGCACGCCGCCGCAGGCCTCGTCCACCCCCACCAACCCGCGCCCCACGGTGATGACCGCGCCGTCCGCCGACGCCGGATAACCCAGCGCGTGAATCAGCTCCGCCGCCACGGCCGCGAGGCCCGCGCGCAAGGGCAGGATGAGCTGGACGTCGATCCAGGTGAACCAGGGCAGCGCGGTCGCGGTGAACAGCAGCGGAAACGCATGATGCTTGGCGCGCGCCGGACCGGCGGACGCGACGAACAGCGCCAGGGCGAGGCCCCAGCCGGCCAGCGAAAAAAGCCACAGCGCCGCCGGCCACGCGGGAAAGGGCGCCAGCAGGGTGCGCCCGGCCACGTAGCCCGCCGCGAGCGCGACGCCGGCCGCCACCAGGAGGCGCGGACGCGGCGGGGCGGACGCGGCGGGTTGATCGTGACGACGTTCCCAAGCGAGATAGGCGGCGAGCACGGGCACGAGCCAGGCGTGGGCGAGGTCGGGGAAGTTGCTCCAAGCCTCGCCCCAGCGCGCCAGCAGGGCGGCGGCAAGGATGCCGAAGGCCAAAAGTGGCACGAACCGGCGGTCCGGGTTCATGGAGTCGGGGCGATGGCGTTTGGCGTCGTTTCGGCGGGCGACTCCGGCGTGGGCTCCGGTTCGGGTTCCGGGGGTTTGGCCCGGGCGAGCGCGCGGGCTTCGTCGAGCAGAAGACGTTCCTCGGGGAGCAGGGCGCCGGCCTGGGCGGTCGTCCGGGTGATCGCGGCCTCGGCGTCCTCGGCGCGACCGAGGGAGGCGAGGACGAGGGCGTGATAAAGCGCGCGGCCGGGCTCGGCGAGGCGGGCTTGGGGCAGGGTTTCGAGCTCGGCCAGGGCGTCGGGGTAGCGTTGCAGGCGCCAGAGCGCGAAGGCGTGGTTGGTGACAAAAAACGGGTTCGCGGGTTGTTGGTTGCGCAGGCGGGCGGCGGCGGTCTCGAGCGTGGCGGAGCCGGCTTCGCCGCGGGTGAGCAGGTCGAGGAAGATGCGGTTGCCCTCGACGTATGCGTTGCCGGGTTGGGCCTCGTTCCAGAGGCGAAACACGGTTTTCAGGCCGGTGGTGTCCTTCGCTTCGTGAAACTGCTGGGCGAGCGATTGGTGGGCCCAGAGCTGGCTTGGATGGCGCTCCGCGACCACCAGGAGAGCGGCGCGGGCCTCGGCGCGCCAGTTCCAGCTCAGGGCGAGGCGGTGCAGCACGAGCAGGCCGTTCAAGTTGGCGGCGGAGGCGCGCAGGGCCTCGTCCCAGAGCGAGCGTTGCAAGGAGAGGCGGTCCAGGCCGTGCAGCACGCGGGCGGCGAGGGCGAGCTGAAGGGCGTCGTGGGGGACGGGCCCCTAGGCGCCGGGGGTGATGGGCGCGGTGAAATAG
>JAIXVP010000247.1 GCA_027482905.1 Opitutaceae bacterium | reverse complement strand
TAATATCGATACGACGCGTCGAGCGCGGCGTCGTGGTCGGGGAGGTCTTGGAGCAGGCCCAGGAAGAGCGTGCCCTTGTCCTTCACGCGGGGGCGGTTCTCGGGCGGGGTGTAGTAGGTGCCGGGGTCGATGCCTAGGCGGGTGGTGGAGACGATCTTGTAGGGGTCGCTGAGAAAGCCGTCCACGTGGCCGTAGCTCAGGTTCAAGGTGACGGAGGTGCGGGGCGAGAGCAGCTGGGTGACGCCGACCACGAAGTCGTCGCCGGTCTTGGCGCGGTCTTGGGACCAGAAGCTTGCCATGATGCGGTCGTCGGTGTGGCCCCAGCCGAGGAGCACGCTGGTGTTCTTCTGGTTGAAATCGGTCACGGTGTTGATCGACGAGCCGTTCGAGACGTAGTCGCTCTCGCGGCTGTTGCCGTAGCCGACGGCGACGTTCACCCGTTTGAACTGGTAGGACAGGTTGGCGTCCCACGCCTTGCGCTCGTCCTCCATCTGCGCGAGCGGCACGGGCGCGCCGGGGGCGGCCTTTTCGCCGGTCGGCGTGGCTCCGGCGATGGTGTCGATCAGGCCCATCACCTTCAGCCGGGCGTCGGGGCTGAGCTCGGCGTCGAGCAGGCCGTATTGGGAATCGACGCGGATGCGTTTGTCGTCCTCCTGCCACGACTGATTTTTAAAGGTGACGCTCGTCTCCGCGTGGGCGGCGCGGGCGGCGAACAGCGACAGCAGGGAGGTGGACAGGAGGCCGCGCGGGAGGCGGCCGGGACGGGGGGGGCGGGTGGCGGGCATGGCGTGGGGGCTGGTCGGGGGAGAGTGGGGGAACGAACGGGGCGGAGGCAGCTCGATTGAGGTAAGGACTTTGTTACGATCCGCCGCGAGGTGTCGCGAATGGCTTGCGAATGGGCGTGTCCCTACTCCGGCCCTAGGCCAAGCGGATAAGGAAACTCTAACGCGGGAGCCGGTCGCGTTCTAATGTGGACGCGAGTAGGATGGCGGTGCGGCGGGACCCGGGTGGGCTCCGTGCGGGCGAATTTGCGCCATCCTTTGTCCCAATATCTTATGAACCTCCTCGCCTCCCTTTTCGCCCTGCCCGATCCGCTGCATCCGGCCGTGGTGCATTTCCCCATCGTGTTGTTGTTACTCGCCGTGCCGGTCGCGGTGGCGGCGGTTTTTCGCCGGCCCCGGTGGCTGGCGGTGGTCGCAGCGGCTTTGCTCGGGTTGGGTGCGGTCGGGGCGGTGGTGGCGGTGCAGACCGGGGAAGAAGACTCCGAACGGGTGGCCGAGACGCCCGCGCTCGAGGCGGTGATGGAGGAGCACGAGGAGTGGGCGGAGCGCACGCAGGTCGTCGCGATCGTCGCGGCGGTGCTGGCCCTCGGGGCGGTCGCGCTCGGGCGTTGGCCGGGGATCGCGCTCGGCGCGAGGGTCTTGGCGGCGGCGGGTGCGCTGGCGGCCGGCTGGTGTGTGGCCGAGACCGGGCACTACGGCGGCATCCTGGTTTACCAACACGGCGCGGGGGTGAACACCGCGCCCGGCGGGGCGGCGGGTGCGGTCGTGCGGACCGGGGTGGACGCGGACTAGATCCACTTTTCCACGAATGAATTGGCCGCAAAAAATCGCAGAAGTCGCAAAAACAGAAGGCTTGGTTTTGCGCCTTTTGTGCCTCTTTGCGGCTATCCTCCCGGTGATTGATTCGCGTTGATGAAGGAGAACCAGCCAATGGAGCCGAAAGCAGCAGGCACCTTATCCCGCCTCGCCAGCGAGAAGGGCGGCGGGCAGCTTCCGGCCATGCGCATTTTGGTGGCCGAGGATGAAGCCAAGGTGGCCGCGCACATCCGGCGCGGCTTGGAGGAGCAGGGCTATGCGGTGGACGTGGCGGCGGACGGCCCGGAGGCGGCCTGGTTGGCGGGGCAGCATCCTTACGACGCGATGGTCCTCGACGTGATGATGCCGGGCGAGGACGGCGTCTCGCTGGTGCGGCGGCTGCGGCGCGACGGCGTGCGGGTGCCCGTGATTTTCCTCTCGGCGCGACACGACCTGAACGACCGCGTGGCGGGGCTCGACGCCGGCGGGGACGACTACCTCGCGAAGCCGTTTTCCATGATCGAGCTGCTGGCCCGCCTGCGGGCCTTGTTGCGGCGGCAGCGGCCGGACGCGGTCGATCTCCTGCGGGTCGGCGATCTCGAACTCGACCTGTTGGCCCGGACGGTGCGGCGGGGCGGCGAGGTGGTCGCGTTGACCAACCGGGAGTTCGCGCTGCTCGAGTTTCTCATGGCGGCCTCGCCCAAGCCGGTGGGCAAGACGGCCATCATCGAGCACGTCTGGAACCAGCACTTCGACTCCGGCACCAACGTCGTCAACGTCTACGTCAACTACCTGCGGGCCAAGATCGACCGGCCCGGCCTGCCCCCGCTCATCCAGACGATCCGGGGCGTGGGTTTCGCCCTGCGGGAGGAGGCGTCGTGAAATCTCTGCGCTGGCGGGTGGCGTTGTGGTTCTCGATCAGCCTGCTCGGCGTGCTGGGGGTCTTCATGACCGCGACCTACTTCCACCTGCGCAACGAGCTGCGGCTCGAGAAATGGGAACGCGACCATCCCGACCACGCGGATTGGACCCTGCACGGCAGCTACTCCGAGGCCGAGGTCGACGACATCGTCGGCGAATTGGCGAAACTGGCGCTGCTCTACTCCGCGCCGGTGGTGGCGCTGGCCTTCGGGCTGGGGTTCTATCTGACCCGCCGCACCCTGCGGCCGGTGGCGGAGATGAACCGGCAGTTGCGTGAAATCGGCGCGAACACGCTCGACCAGCGGGTGCGGTTGACCGGCGCGGACGAGGAATTCCGGATCATCGAGGGCAACGTCAACGCCCTCCTCGCCCGGCTCGACGAGAGTTTCCGCCAGCTCAACGACTTCTCCGCCCGGGTGGCGCACGAGCTGCGGACTCCATTGACGCTGTTGCGCCTGCAAGTCGAGGAGGCGGCGGGCGGCATCGATCCCGCGCTGGCGGAATCGCTCCAGGACGAGTTGCGCCGCCTCTCCGACTACGTCGACCAGTGTCTCCTGCTGGCGACGGCGGAGCAGGGGCGGCTGGCGCTCGCGCTCCGACCGGTGGCGCTGCGGGCGCTGGTGTGCGAGATGATCGAGGTCTACGAGTTG
>JAIXVP010000316.1 GCA_027482905.1 Opitutaceae bacterium | reverse complement strand
GGACGGACGAGCTCGGCCGAGACCTCTTCGCCCGCCTGCTCTACGGCGGCCGCATCTCGCTGATGGTCGGCTTCGTCGCCTCCCTCGTCGCGCTGATCATCGGCGTCACCTACGGCGCGGTCGCGGGCTACGCCGGCGGCAAACTCGACGCCTTCCTGATGCGCGTGGTGGACATCCTCTACGCCCTGCCCTTCACCATTTTTGTCATCCTGATGATGGTGTTTCTCAAACAGCCCATGGACCAGCTCGACGGCTGGCTGCGGCAGTTCGACTTTTTGAAAAACCTCCAGGGTATCGGCAAGATCGTCGGCCTCTTCGCCGCCATCGGCGCGGTCGAGTGGCTCACCATGGCGCGAATCGTGCGCGGCCAGGTGCTCACGGTGAAGAAGATGGAATACATCGAGGCCGCCCGCACGCTCGGCTTCGGCCACACGCGCATCATTTTCCGCCACATCGTGCCCAACCTGCTCGGGCCGGTCATCGTGTTCACCACCCTCACCATCCCGGCCGTGATGATGCTGGAAAGCTTCCTGAGTTTCCTCGGCCTCGGGGTCGACGCCCCGCTGAGCAGCTGGGGCACGCTGATCAAGGACGGCGCGGACAAGATGGAGAACTTCCCCTGGTTACTGGTTTTCCCCGGCGTCGTCTTCGCCTCGACCCTGCTCGCGCTCAACCTGCTCGGCGACGGCCTGCGCGACGCCCTCGACGTTCGCGCCGCCAAGGATTGAATCCGCCGCCGCCCGGCCTCCGCCGCCCGTGAGCACGCCATCCGAGGACACCTTCAACCACGCCGCGCGCGAACTCATCGCGGCCTTTCGCGGCGTGACCAACGACGTGCCCGCCCGACAACGCCGCCGCGCCACCCAGACGCTTTCGCCGTTGATCGAGGCGCTGCTCGTGGAGCATCGCATCGGCCGCGCCGCCCCGGAGGATGCCATCCGCGAGAACTGGCCCTCCCTCGTCGGTCCGGCCATCGCCCACTACTCCCACGCCGGCCGCATCGACACCCGTGGCACGCTGACCGTGCTCTACAACCAGGCCGTCGCCGGCAACGAGCTGCGTTTCCACCAAAAGGCCATCCTCGCGCGCATCCAGGCCCTGCCCGGCTGCGCGCACATCAAGTCCCTCGCCGTCCGCGCGGGTTGATTCCGCTCATCCCTTGTGCGCCGCCTCGAGAACCTCGAGCCGCGCCAGCGCTTCGGCCTGAATCTCCTTGGCCTTCTCGTGGGTCAACCCGAGCGCCTCGAGCTTTTCCTGCGGCACGCCCCACTCCGACTCGTCGGCGGTCAGGCCGAAACCGGCGATGCGCACGATGTTGTCGGTCAGATCGATGACCCGTCCGAGCCGCGAGATCTGGCCGCCCTCGCTGTGGCCGTGCTCGACCGCCGCGACGATGTCGTCCGGAAAGCCCCACTCCGCGAGCAGGATGCCCGCCACCGCGTAGTGGGTGACGCCGAAGGTGCGCCGCTCCCATTCGACCGCCCGTCCGGCGCCGCACTCGACGAAGGTCGCGGCGGTCGGGAGCTGCTCGCGCCCGATCCCGTCGAGCAGGAGTTGGCCGATGCGGCGCAACAAGCCGGCGGTGTAGGCCGATCGGCCATCAAGACCCGCGGCGTCGGCGAGCCGCTCCGCCACCAGGGCGCTGAAAAGATTGTGACGGCGGAAGGCCTCCCCCCCGAAACCGTAGCAACGCAGTCCCTTGTCGCCGAGGCTGGCGTTCGACGCCGAGCCCACCAGGCGGTAGACCTCGCCGAAGCCGACGCGTTGCAACGCGTCCTCGATCGAACCGACCCCGCCCGACCCGTAGGCCGGGCTGTTGGCGATGCGAATGATGCGCGCGGTGAGAGCCGGGTCGCGCTTCAAGAGGTCGGCGATGGAGCGAAGGCCGGCATTGAAGTCCAAGAGAAGCCGATACAAACGCGCCATGATCTGCGGCGCGGCGGGGAGTTGGGCGGCGGAGGCGATGATCGCCTCCCGATCGAGTGAAGTGGCGAGAGTCATCGCCCTCCTAATCGGCACTATTACCGCCGGGCTTGAGTGAGGTTCTAAAATCTTCGTCAGGCGCTGCAAACGTCGGCCGCAGCCCGGTTTTCCCGGCTCAGCGGCTCTGCAGGCTAAACTTGTTCAACCCGGCCTTGCGGCAGGAATCCATCACGAAGGCGAGGGTCTTGAGCGGGGTCGTCTCGTCCGCGCGGATCAGAACCGGGATGTCGCGGTTGAGGTCTCGCACCTTGGCGAGCAGGCCTGCCAGCTCGGCCTCGGCGATGAGACGCGGGGCGGAGTTGTCGGTCGCGAAGGTCAACTGGCCCTCCTTGCCGATCCCGAGGATGACCGTGCCTTCAAAGGCGTTTTTACCTGCCGTCTCAACCCGCGGGAGCGTGATGTTGAGCGTGCCGGGGGACCGGAACTGCATCGTCACGAAGGCGAAGAAAACGAGCATCACGAGCACGTCGATGAGCGGCACGAGGTTGAGCTCGGGCCGCTTACGACGACGGATTTGCAGGCCGCTCATGGTGGCGCTGGCTCAGGCCTTGGGTTGACCGGACAGCAGCCGCGCGAGCAGCACGTCGAGCTGGGCGGCGAGTTTGTCCACCCGCCGTTGCAGGATCCCGCCGCCGATCAGGGCCGGCAGGGCGATGCAAAGGCCGATCACGGTGGCGGAGAGCGCCAACGAGACGCCGCTGGTGAACTTGGCCGGATCGGGCAGGCCGCTCTGGCCGCTGATGCTGGAAAACACCCGGATGAGCGACCAAACCGTGCCGGTGAGGCCGATAAGCGGCGCGCCGGCGTAAATCACGTCCAGATAAGGCAGACCCTGCTCCATGCGCGAGACCTCCAGCCGGGCAAAGGCGCGCACGCCCTCCGGGTCGCCGGGGTGCTGCTGGGCGAAGCGGACGATGCGCCCGAGCACGGAATGCTCGCCGCCGGTGATGGGCTGGCCGGCTACGATGGCGTCGGCCAGGTCGTCCGGTATGATCGCGCTCCGGCGCAGGGCGTAGGCCCGCTCGCACAGGATGTAGACGAGCACGAGCGAACACAGCGCGAGCGGGTAGACGAGGATGTCGGCACCCTTGAGAAGATCGATGATGGCGAGCGGCATGCGGAAAGAGAGAGGAACGATGAACACAGACGCCGCGAACCGGCGCTTGTTGCCCAAAAAGGAGACGACGCGGCTTTTTGGCCGTTGCGTCAACTCAGGGTGTGTCCGGCGAATAAACCGACCCGGCGGAAGCGATAAACCACGCTCGGCCAAGGCGCGAAACGTCGAGGTGGGCCGGAGGCCCATGCGACGTTTCGCAACGCCGGCCCAGCTTGGTTTAGCCCTTCCCCGCAGGGCAGAGGCGACGGGCCGGTTTATTTGCCGGACCCACCCAAAGCCGAAAGCGCGCCAACTGCGCCAACCCGGCATAGCCCCTGACACCCGGCGGCGGATTGGGCTTCCTCCCCGGGGCCGTGTCCCCGCACGCTGGCCCGCACATGGCTCTCCTGGGCAAACTCAATCTCCTCCGCGTCCTGCGCGGCGCCCCTCCGGGCTTTTACCTCGATGGCGGTCCGCTCGGCGAAATCCTGCTACCCGGCGCCCTTATCCCCGCCGGGGCCAAGGTCGGCGGCGACGTCGAGGTCTTCCTCTACCGCGATTCCGAGGACCGCCTCGTGGCCACCCCGCGCAAACCCTACGCCCAAGTGGGCGAATTCGCCGCGCTGCGGGTCGTCGCCGTGAATCCGCGCGTCGGCGTGTTTCTCGACTGGGGCCTCGACAAAGACCTGCTCCTCCCGCTCCGTGAACAATCCGGCCCGCTGCGCATTGGTGAACGCGTGGTCGTGCGCGTGCTGATCGACGAACGCAGCCAGCGCATCGTCGCCAGCGCCCGCCTCGGCCGCCACCTCGACCTCGCTCCGCCCGCCTACGCCGAGGGCCAGGCCGTGCGCCTGGTGGTCACGGGCGAGACTCCGCTGGGCTACAACGTGATCGTCGAAAACGCCCACCGCGCCCTGCTCTACCACTCGGATCTGGGCCAGGCCCTCTCCCTCGGGGCCGTCTTTCAAGGCTACGTGCGCCGGGTGCGCGAGGACGGCAAGATCGACGTCGCCCTCGACCGCGCCGGCTACCAGCGCGTCGCCTCGCTCACCGAGACCATCCTGGAAAAACTCCTCGCGGCGGGCGGCCGCCTGCCCCTGCACGACGGCAGCTCGCCCGAGGAGATCCGCGCCGCCCTCGGCATGAGCAAAAAAGCCTTCAAACAGGCCATCGGCGTGCTCTTCAAAGCCCGCCAGCTTGTGATCGAGCAATACGGCATCCGCCTGACCGACGACCGGAGCCGCTAGCCGGAACGGCCCCCGCCGCCTCCCGCGGCCCGCCCCGCGCACCGTCCAGCCGCTTTGTGCTTTTCAGCGCGCACGCGGCCCGCTTCGCTGGCGCATCACGCCGCTTCGGCGTCACATCGCCCGTATCTCTCACCACATGAGCAACACCACCATCAGCAGCATCACCGCCCGCGAGATCATCGACTCCCGCGGCAATCCCACCGTCGAGGTGGACGTCCGCCTCGCCGACGGCACCCTCGGCCGCGCCGCCGTCCCCTCCGGCGCCTCCACCGGCGAACACGAGGCCCACGAGCTCCGCGACGCCGACGTGCCCGCCAAGTCCCTGCCCAAGGGCGTCAACGGCAAGACCCGTTTCCTCGGCAAGGGCGTGCTCGCCGCCGTGGGCAACGTGAAGTCGGTCATCGCCCCCGTCCTCGTCGGCGCCGACGCCTGCGACCAGGTCGGCATCGACCACCTGATGATCAAACTCGACGGCACCTCCACCAAGTCGAAGCTCGGCGCCAACGCCATCCTCGGCGTCTCCCTCGCCACCGCCCACGCCGCCGCCAACTCCCTCGGCCAGCCCCTCTACAAATACATCGGCGGCCCCAACGCGAAGGTCCTGCCCGTGCCCATGATGAACATCATGAACGGCGGCGCCCACTCGGACGCCCCCATCGACTTCCAGGAGTTCATGATCCGCCCGATCAACTTCGACACCTTCTCCGAGGCCCTCCGCGCCGGCGCCGAGGTGTTCCACAACCTGAAGAAGGTTCTCAAGGCCAAGGGCCTCGCCACCGCGGTCGGCGACGAGGGCGGCTTCGCCCCCAAACTCGCCTCCACCACCGACGCCCTCGACGCCATCGCCGAGGCCGTGAAGGGCGCCGGCTACAAGCTCGGCAAGGACATCACCCTCGCCCTCGACGTCGCCTCCTCCGAGTTCTACGACAAGAAGACCGGCAAATACGTCTTCAAGAAGTCCTCCGGCCAGCAGTTCACCGGCGACGAGTTCGTGGCCTATTACAAGGAGCTCTGCGCCAAGTATCCGATCGACTCCATCGAGGACGGCTGCGCCGAGAACGACTGGGCCACCTGGAAGAAGCTGACCGACGCCATCGGCGACAAGGTGCAGCTCGTCGGCGACGATCTCTTCGTCACCAACACCGAGTTCCTCAAGAAGGGCATCGCCACCGGCACCGCCAACTCGATCCTCGTCAAGGTCAACCAAATCGGCTCCCTCACCGAGACCCTCGACGCCGTCGAGCTCGCCCACAAGAGCAACTACACCGCCGTCCTCTCCCACCGCTCCGGCGAGACCGAGGACGTCACCATCGCCGACATCGCCGTCGCCACCAACTGCGGCCAGATCAAGACCGGCTCCGCCTCCCGCACCGACCGCGTCGCGAAATACAACCAGCTCCTCCGCATCGAGGAAGAGCTCGGCTCCACCGCGATCTACGCCGGCCGCCTGTAAAGTCCGCCTCCGCTATAGAACCGGTCGCTGTAGAACCGGTCGCCGACCGGTTCCCTCCATCGCAGCCCCCCAGAGCCCCGTCCCGCCCCGCGCGGGCCGGGGTTTTTTATGTCCCACCGCCCCACCGAATTCCGATTCTTGCGCCTTCCTGCGCTCTCTGTGGCCAACCCGTCTGAAAAGTCCCGCCTCCCCGTGCCCCCAAGTCGCGCCCCTCTCGACCCTCCGCCACCCCGTTCGTGATTTTACCCAGTCGTTCTTGAACCTCGCCGCCCGGCCGCTCACACCTCCTTCACGCATGGCCGCCCCCGACTCGAAGTTCGCTTCTTTTTCCGCCCTCGCCGCGCCGTCGGCTGAGTTTCACGAACGGTCCGTCTCCCTCGCCATCTACGGCGTCCAGTCCGCCAGAGACCTCCTCGCCCAATTCACAGCTCTAAACTAGTCCATCGCCGCCAGCGTCGAAGGCGGCACCCCGTCACCGCCCGAGGCATCCCTGCCGACGTTAAACTCCGCTCCGATTTTTTTACCACCGACTGCATTATTCCGTCGTGAGGATCAATGCACCATAAGTCCCTTCGATGCGAATCCTCCTCGATACAAACATACTGATCCCGCTAGAGGATTCGAGCAAGGCGCTAGAACCCCACCTGGCCCAACTATACCAAATCGCAACGCAGCACGGGCATCAATTCTACGTCCATCCGGCATCAATCACTGATATAGCAAGAGATAAGAATCTAGCACGTGCAGAAATAACACGATCCAGATTGGACCGGTATCCATTTATCGAGGCGCCACCCCGATTGAGTCCCCAGACGCCACTGGCCGAACTAAACAATGAAGAAGTCGATGACGAGATTCTCTACTCGCTAAAGCGCAATGTTGCTTCGGTTCTGGTCACTGAGGACCGAGGCATACATAAAAAGTCTTCCGCAAGAGGATTAAGCGCACAGGTGCTCTACGTCCAACAAGCAGTCGCGTGGCTTGAGCGACTACATTCGGAGAAAAAACTAACCTTCCCCAATATTCAAGATGTGCCTATACATAGCTTGGATATACGGTCATCATTTTTTGACTCCCTGCGTGAAGGGTATGAAGGGTTCGACAAATGGTTCTTCAAATCCGCACAAGAAGGCCGGAAAGCATGGATTTACCAAGGGGAAACAGACTCACTTTTAGCAATCTGCATATACAAAAAAGAGCATGAGCCTGTAGTGACAGATGATGGACGCGGACTTAAGGGCAACGTATTAAAGCTTTGCACATTCAAAGTTGGCGAGGACGTGAGAGGTAGGCGAGTTGGGGAACTCTTCCTAAAAGCAGCATTAAAATACAGTTTCGACAATGATATCCACTACATTTACCTGACAATGCTGGATTCGCAGGGGCACCTAAAAGATCTTTGCTCAAAATACGGCTTTTCAGTATTTGGTCGCTGCGGAAATGGGCGAGAGATCGCAATGGTTAAGGAGAACCCCGCTGTCGCCCCCAAAGCAGTCCTAGATCCCCTTGAATATCATATTAGGTATTCGCCATGCATTAAGCTCGCACACGCCACACAAATCCTGGTTATTCCAATTCAGCCTCCTTACCATAATCTCTTATTCCCCGAGGTCGGCAGCCAGCTACAACTATTCATAAATTCGACGATCGGAAACGGCCTTACACTTGCGTATCTATGCCATGCTAGATTAAAGAACATCCAGCCGGGCGACGTTATCGTGTTTTATCGATCACAGGATCTCAAGGAGTTAACGACACTAGGGGTAGTAGAGAACTCCTTCATCACAAACGACCAAGACGAGATTGTCCGGAATGTCGCCAAACGAACTGTTTTCTCCATGAAAGAGATAGGAGTCATGGCCAGTGAAAATGCCGTAAGGGTAATACTTTTTCGCCTAGCATTACACTTCCCCGCGAGAATAAGCCATCAGGCACTGGAATCCAAAGGCGTCATAAGGGGAAACATTCAAACAATTAGAAAAATCGATCACAATGCCTTTAAGAAAATTGCAGATATCGCCGGGTTCGCGAGTCGTGTTCTTGCCGATTAAGCCTCGATATATCAACCTAATATTAAGTGGCCTTAAGACTGTTGAGTATCGTAGGCGCCCACCTCAGCAACCGGTGTCAATTGTGGTCCTATACTCTAGTTCGCCAGTTAAGCGCATTGTCGGACTTGCCGAAGTCATTGAGGTTAGCTGTGGGCGGAAACAGGCCATCTGGGCAAACACGTCGAAACAAGGCGGCATCAATCGTAAAGAATTCGATGATTACTTCTCCGGCAGTGACATGAGCTGCGTGTTAAAACTAGGGAAGATCGCGAAGCTAGCATCTCCATTAGCCCCCTCTGCAATAAAACGAAACTTCAAGGTGCCTCAGTCTTACACCTATGTTGATGCCAGCTTCATCAAGAAAATTTATGAAAAAGGATTCTAAATGCGTATTCGTCGGCGGTATCCACGGCATCGGGAAGAGTTCTCTTTGCGCTTATTTCGCCACCAAGCGAAACGTAGGTCACTATATAGCGAGCGAACTCATCAAGAAATTCAGAGATGCGGACTCGAGTCTCCATAAAGAGGTCAAAGACCTCTCGAAGAATCAAGATGCCTTATTGTCGGCGATCTCGCTTATGGTTAAAGATAAGGAGTATCTACTAGATGGGCACTTCTCGATACGGGTTGCTGGCGCAGGAATATCTTTAGTCCCGATTGGAACATTCGAATCGCTAGGTCTAGCGGCGATTATTGTGGTAACCGGCGACCCCGAGCACGCATCGGAGAGAATACAACAGAGGGACGGAAAGCTGATTGAGCCCTCAGTGCTGCATGAAATGCAAAGGCTTGAGGTTTCACACGGCACGCACGTTGCTCACTCGCTCGGAGTTCCGTTTAAGATCTTAAGTAGCCCGGCCGACCAGGACTTCGAGCGAACCATAGACTCCTTTTCTGTTTACGACCAAGCCGAGACCAACCCGAAGTCGTCATACCTTGACCTTTGACAAAGGCGAGCACCACGGGCCAGTCCGCTATATAAATCCGTTTATAAATCAGCCATCCTCCACTTCCGCGCCATGACCGACGAACCCAGCCCCGGCACGCCCTCGCCCTTCTAACAGGTCCGCCGCGTCAACGACGCCAGCCATGAATACGGCTCGAGCCGCGATCGCGCCTTCATCGTAGGAGAGAACGTCTACCGCAACTTTGACGTAGCGGAAAAATAGACTCGCATCGCATGCTTGCTTCCTTGCTTCAGGTCAATCCGCATGATACCATAAAACCAAATCAAGAGCATAAAACAGGTTGACAGGAAATCTTTCACCCAAACGCTTTTCCCGTGCACAAAACCTTAATATTTTTCACATTACTTTTTCTGGTCCGTGCCGAAATAAAGGCTGCACCAGGAAATTACTCCACCGTCACGATTGCACTCACCGTGTCCAACAGCACAGGCAGAGTCCAAAAGCGTCTCGCCAACGGTAACATCGAGTATACCTACACCAACGAGAAATTCAGAATCACGAACGAATCGATCCTCCGCCTCGCTCAGCTTCGTAGTATAATGCCCTTCGGCAGCCTGAAAGGCTGGCAAATCGTATCCGTCCATGACGTGCGGGATGAACTCCTCGGATTTTATGCTTATAATAAAACCCGGAATCTTGCGTTTCCCCTGAAAGAAATTTTTGATTCACCAGAAGATGACGGCTTAGGCGCCAGCCGAAGCGCAAGTGGTAAAATTGTCGCGACCACCTCAGCGGAATTTGTCTCCGGAAACCTGACCGCAGTCGGAACTGGCTCACTGTTCTTCGACGTCAGCGACCTGCTCATTACCGGTTACACCTATCAGACCTTTTCCCAACCGGTAAAAAAGGCCCTGCTCGGCGGATCTCAAGTCATGCATGGGGCGACCAAAGCCACCTTTATCGGTGATGGCGGTGAAGGTAGCCCTGTTTTCGGAACCGTCTCCTATGGGGCTTCAACCGCAATCGCAGACCTGTCTGCTGTCTTTATCAAATAGGCATCGGCCGAGCCCTATCGGGTCTGGCCGAGAAATGCTAAAAATCCAAAGCGGAGATTGGTCCGACCGCGCGGCCTGCCATCGGCCTTCCAACCGAGGATCGCGAACGACTTGACGCCACCGAACGCGTGATACACTTCTGTATCACTATGTCCGCCACCGCCACGGTTCGTGATCTGCGCAATCACTTCCCCAAGATCCGCAAGCTGGTCGAAACCGAGGGCGAGGTGCTGCTTTCCGAGAGCGGCCAAACCAAATACCGCCTCGTCCTCCACACCGAGCCGCCCGCCCGCCCCGCGGCGCCGGTGGACTACTGGGCCCGCCTCACCGCCCATCAGCCCGCTCCGCTCACCGCCGCGCAAGCCCGCTCGCTGCACGACGACAACCGCGGCGACCGTTAGGCAGGACCCATGAGTTCAGCCCGGGAATTCTACGCCGACCCCAGCGCCCTCCTGAAGCTCTATCTGCACGAGCCGGAGTCGCGCGCCATGACGACCTGGCGCGCCAAAGTCACCGGTCCGCTCGCCGTCACCCATCACGGCCGTGTCGAGTTGATCAACGGCCTCGCGCTCGCCGCCCACCGGGGCTTTCTCCCCGCCGCCGCCTTCCAAGCCACCCTCGCCGCGCTCGACGACGACTTCGAACAAGGCCGCTACGTCTCCGCGGATCTTCTCTGGCGCGCCGTGCTCAAACGCGCCGCCGACCTCTCCCGTGCGCACACCCCCGCGCTCGGCACCCGCTCGCTCGACGTGCTCCACGTCGCCAGCGCCCTCGAGTTATGCCTGAAACGCTTCGTCACCTTCGACACCCGCCAAAGTCAGCTCGCCCTCGCCGCCGGTTTGAAGGTCGTCACTCCCTCCCTGTAGCACCCTCGCCGCCTCCCCGATCCTCCATTGGCCGCCAAGCCTACGGGGCCATGGAGTCAGACCAAAAACGCTAAAGCCAATCGGAGCCGAGCTATTCCTTTCGCGCGAACGCGGGTAACCGACACTTACATTCCGTGTTCATCCGTGATGATCCGTGGTTAAGATCGGAACGCTGGACGGAATCGATGTAACCCAAACACCATCCGCGCCTATCCGCGCAATCCGCGGTCAAAAACCACAAGTCGGCCAAGCCCGACCTCACGCCTCCGCGTCGTCGTCGTCGCCGTCCGCGTCGTCCGCGTCTGCCTCCAGCAAACCGAGTTGCCCCGGATCGACCCGCGTGGCCATGAGTTTGCGCAGAAAGGTCTCCCGGTGCTCCGGGCAGCGCCCGAGCCGCAGCACCGCCGCGCGGTGCTCCTCCGTGCCGTAGCCCTTGTGGCCGGCGAAACCGTAGCCGGGGTAACGCGCGTCGAGCTCGGTCAGCATGCGGTCGCGTTGCACCTTGGCGATGATCGAGGCCATCGCGATGCAGAGCGAACGCCCGTCGCCCTGCACGATCCCGGTGTGCGGATACGGAAAATGCCGCAGCGCCAGCCCGTCGATGAGAATGCGCGCCTGCGCCGGCGGACGAAACGCCGCCACCTCCTCCGCCGAGGAAAACAAATCCGGCTCGCGCGGCGGCTCGGCGAAGGCCGACGGCGGGTAGATGCCCTCCAGCGCCCGGCGCATCGCGAGTTTGGTCGCGCCGAGGATGTTTTCCCGCTCGATCTCCTCCACCGAGGCGTCGCCGACCGTCGCGTGGATGTGTCCCTCCGCCGCGAGCGCCTCGAAGTCCATGTAGAGCGCGTCCCGCTCCGCCGCCGTGAGCTGTTTGGAGTCGTTGATCCGCCGCGCGTTTTCATCCGCCCAGCGGCTTTCCAGAAACTTGCGCGTCACCAACACCGCCGCCGCCACCACCGGCCCCGCGAGCGCGCCGCGCCCCGCCTCGTCCACCCCGATGAGCTCGGCGTTCGGGTCGAGGTGCTTCAGGTCAAAAGCCCGCAGCTGGCGTCGTTTCGCGGCCATCTAGGATTCGGCGTCGGTTTCGTGAGGAGGCCCGTTCACCACTCCTGCTTGGGCGGCGGCGGCCGCAGCGGCAACTCGTTCAGTTTGCCCGCCTCGCTGACCACCTCGTAGGCGGTGCGGAAATGCAGCTTGGCGAACTCGCCCAGGGCCCGCGCGCCGAAGCGCTCGATAATCTCACGCGCCTGGACCTTCACCGCCGCGCTCGCGCCCTTTTGCAGCTTCGCGCCGAATTTGTCCGAAAGCGTCCGCATCTGCCGCACATACTCGGCCCGCGCCACGATGGACGCCGCCGCGACCACCGGGTCCTCCTCCGCCTTGGTCCGCATGCGCAGCTCGAAGCCCGCCACGCCCAGCTTCACCAGCTCGCGCTGCACCAGAGGCGTCTCGGTGAACTGGTCGAGCAGCCCCCACTTCACCGTTTTCTCCTTTAAAGCCTCCTGCAAGGCGCGCGCGTGTTGGAAGGCCAGGATCATGTTCTGACTGCGAAACCGCGTTCCCATGAGCTGGTTGTATTGGACCATGCTGGAGCAGAGAATGGTCTTGGCCACCACCCCGGGCGTGCCCCGGATCAGGCGGTCGAGTTCGATGATGCGCGCCTCGGTGATCTTCTTCGAATCCTGCGCCCCCGCCGCCCGCCACGCCTCGATCATGCTCTTCGAGCCGATCACCGTCGCGGCCACCAGCGGCCCGAAAAAGTCGCCCTTGCCGGACTCGTCCAGCCCCGCGTGCTCCTCGAACCAGTCGGGATGCAAGACCTCGTCGTAGCCGAGCTTCGGCGCGCCCGTTACCTCGGGCTCGAGGATCATGGTGACAAACTCCTCCGTGCCCTTGCCCGCCACGACCAGCTTCAGGCTCTCGTAGCCGGTGACGTTGACCTTGGCCGCGTCGTTGCGGAAACCGAAACGCGCGTAGGCCACCTCGACCGCCTCCCAGCCCCGCGCGGACAACAACCGGCCGAGCTTGGTCATCTGCTCGTCGCTGAGCTTGATCGTGTAGCTGGCCAGCTTCTTCGGGGCGTCGTCGGCGGCGGCGGGTTTCTTCGGCATCGCCGGGGAAATTGAACGCGTCGCCGCGCCGAATCCCGCCAAAAAACGCCCCCGCGCAAACAAAGCTTCCGGCCGCCGCCGTTTCGTGTCCCTTGATGCCTCCGTGGGTTCCCCTCTCTCCGCTCCCGACGCCTTCCGCGCCGCCCTCCTCGCCTGGTATCGCGCCCATCGCCGCCCCCTGCCCTGGCGCCTCGAACCCTCGCTCTACCGCACGGTGGTGAGCGAGTTCATGTGCCAGCAGACGCAGGTAAAAACCATGCTGCCCTACTTCGCCCGCTGGCTGGCGGCCCTGCCGGACTTCCCCGCCCTCGCCGCCGCGTCCGAGGCCGAGGTCGTAAAACTCTGGGAGGGCCTCGGCTACTACACCCGCGCCCGCAACCTCCACAAACTCGCCCGCGCCCTCGTCGCCCTGCCCGCCCCGCCGCGCGACCCCGCCGCCTGGCGCGAACTGCCCGGCATCGGCCCCTACACCGCCGCCGCCATCACCAGCATCAGCTTCGGCGCCCCCGCCGCCGTGGTGGACGGCAACGTCGTGCGCATCCTCACCCGCCTCACCGCCGACGCCACCGCCTACCGCGACACCACCGCCGCCGGCAAGGCCCTCGCCCCCCTCGCCGACGCCCTGCTCAACCACGTCGACCCCGGCGACCACAACCAGGCCATGATGGAGCTCGGCGCCACCGTCTGCCACCGCCACCAGCCCCTCTGCACCGTCTGCCCCGTGCGCGACTTTTGCGCCGCCGCCCGCGCCGGCGACCCCGAGGCCTACCCCCGCCTCGCCGCGAAAAAAATCGAGACCGTCACCGTGCTCCGCGCCTGGTGCCGCCGCCCCGCCGACGGCGCCCTCCTGCTCCACCGCACCGACCCCGCCGCCCGCCGCCTCGCGGGACAACACGAGCTGCCCTCCGCCGCGCAGCTCGGCCTCGCCCCCGCCGCCCTCGCCGCCCACCCGCTGCTCGCGGTGAAAAAACGCGGCATCACCCGCTTCGCCTTCACCGAGCCCATCCACGCCCTGCCCGCGGACGCGTTGCCCGCCGCGCCGGCCGAGGGCCTCGTCTGGGTTCCGCCGGCCGACCTCGAAACCATCCTGCTCTCCGGCCCCCACCGCCGCTGGGTGCGGGAATTGCTCCTTCGCCCCGTCGCTTGACCCGGCGCCCGCCGCGTCTCCCTGTGCGATCCGCCCCGCTATGAACCCGCCCTATTATCTCGTCGAGGACGGCCAGGTCACCGGCCCGCACAGCTTGGAGGTGTTGCTCCAAAAGGCCGAAATCCACGTCATCGGCCCCGACACCCCCGTCCAGCCCGCCGCGCTCCCCGACGCAGCCTGGCGCCCGTTGCGCGCGGAAACCGAACTGCACACCGCGCTCTTCCCCGCCCGCCCGACCCTCAGCCTCGGCAAGGCCCATTTCACTTCGACCAACACCTCCGGCGACGCCGCCTCCGCCCCGGTGGACGTCTTCGCGATGCTGCGCGACAACGCCGCCCGCCAAAACGCCGCCGAGCGCGACGTCCCGCTCCCGCCTCTCCCGCCCCGCGGCAAGCGCCGCAACCGCGATTTCCTGCTCATCGCTGTCGGCGGGGACGCCTTCGCGATCGCGTTTTGGCTCATGGCCGGGCGCAACACCGTCCACGGCATCTTCGTCCTCTCGTTCGTCGTGGTGCTGACCCTGAGCCTCTACTGGGTCCTTTACCACGTGCTCGACCCGTATTGAGGGCGCCACGGAGCCCATGCGGGACGAAGCCGCGGAGCCCGACAAAGTTCGCCGGCCGGGAAAAATCGACGCAACGTGCCCCGATGAAACTACCCCTCTTGGCGGCGGCGTTGATCGGCGCGGTGCAACTTTGGGCCGGCGACGCCTCTCCTCCCACAGCCGCGGAGGCCCCCATCACGGCGGCCAACGCACGGCTCGGACGAGGCATCAATCTGGGCAACGCGCTCGACGGGCCGACCGAGGGAGCCTGGGGCGTCGTCCTGAAAGCGGAGTATTTCCGGGCGATCCGGGCGGCGGGCTTCGACAGCGTGCGCCTGCCGGTGCGCTGGTCGGCGCACGCCGACAAGGAGCCTCCCTACACCCTCGACCCCGTCTTCGCCGCGCGCGTGGATTGGGCCATCGACCAGGCGCTGGCGAACCAACTCAACATCGTCGTGAACGTGCATCACTACGGCGAGATGGACGCGGACCCGGACGCGCATCTGGAACGGTTGACCGCGCTCTGGTCGCAAATCGCCGAGCGTTACCGAAACCGTCCGGACGCGGTGTATTTCGAGCTCTACAACGAACCGCACGACCGCTTCACGGCGGAGAAGTGGAACGCGGCGATCCCCGTGCTGCTGGATGCGGTGCGAACGTCGAACCCGACGCGGCCGATCATCGTGGGACCGGACTCCTGGAACGCGATCCGCGCGCTGGACGAGCTGCGTTTGCCGGAATCGGACCGCAACCTGATCGTGACGGTGCACTACTACGAACCCTTCCGCTTCACCCACCAGGGGGCGAGCTGGGTGAAAGAATCCAACACGTGGCCGCCGCTCGCCTGGAATGGCGACGAGGCGGAAAAAGCGGCCGTGACCGAAGACCTGGAAAAGGCGGCGCGCTGGGGACGAGAACACGGCCGACCCGTTTTCGTGGGGGAATTCGGCGCGTTCTCCAAAGTGGACATGAAATACCGGGTAAACTGGACGCGTCATGTCGCGCGGGAATCGCGGCGGCTCGGCCTGAGTTGGGCCTATTGGGAATTCTGCTCCGGCTTCGGCGCGTATGATCCAGCCACGGATCTCTGGCGCGAACCCCTGAAGGAGGCGCTGCTCGGGGATTGACCCGACGCCAATCCGTTTCACGACGGGAGGCGGCGATATCCGCGCCGCCGTTCGCCATTGCCCGCCGCCGCCCCGCCCCCACTTTTGCGCGCAGGCCATGTCCCTCCCTTTTCCTCCCGCGCCGCCCTGCCTCGCCCACCGTGACCTCCGCGCCTCGGAGCTCGATCCCGTTCCGGCCCCCGCCGCCCTGCTCCGTCTCTACGCCTGGGCCGCTCTCGGCCGCCGCGCCGACAACCGCATCCTCGAACTCTTCCGCCAAGGCCTGATCAAAGGCACCGTCACCGGCGGCCAAGGCAACGAACTCCTCATCGCCCCGCTCGCCCTCCTCGCCGACAAGGCCGTCGACGTCGTGTCCTTTACCCACCGCGACCTCGGCGGCCACCTCGTCTGGAGCGGACACCTCTGCGAGCACCTGAACCAATACTTCGCCAACGCCGCCAGCCCCACCCAGGCCCGCGAGGGCAACATCCACCACGGCGACCCCGCCCACCGCTCGCTGCCGATGATCTCGCATCTCGGCTCCATGCTCTCCCATGTCGCCGGCCGCACCGACGCCCAGCGTCGCGCCGGCCGCCCCGCCGTCGGCCTCGCCCTCTTCGGCGACGGCGGCTCCTCCACCGGCGACATCCACGAAACCCTCAACCTCGCCGCCCTCCTGTCGCTCCCGATCGTGTTCGTGATCGAGAACAATCGCTACGCCTACTCCACCCCGACGCGCGAACAATTCCCCGACGCCGTGCAACTCTGGCAACGCGCCGCCGGCTACGGCATCGAGGGCCTGCGCGTGGACGTAACCGCCGATCCCGTCGCCGCCGCCCGGACCTTCGCCGCCGCCCTCGAGCGCGCCCGCGCCGAGGTTCGCCCCATCCTGATCGAGGCCCACACCGCCCGCCTCCGCGGCCACGCCGCCTACGACACCTGCGACTACCTCACCGCCGCCGAAAACGCCGCCATCCAGGCCTCCGATCCGCTGCCCATACTCCGCGCCCGGCTCGTCGCCGAAGGCCTCGCCGCCGAGCTCGACACCATCGACGCCGACCTCGCCGCCTGGGTCGAGGCGTGCATCCAGGTTTCCCTCGCCGTCGCCCGGCCCTCCCCCGCCTCCCTCCCGGCCGACGCCTACGCGCCCGACGCGCCCACCCTGCCCTGGATCCCGTCCGTCACGTCCGAACTCCCGGCTCCCGGCTCCCCGCCCCTGGCTCCCGTCACCTTCGCCCAGGCCCTCACCCTCGCCCACGGCAAAATCCTCCGCGAACGCTCCGAGTCCGTCCTGCTCGGCCAAGACATCGGCGTCTACGGCGGCGCCTTCAAGGTCACGGAGGGCCTGCTCGCCGCCCACGGCCGCGCCCGCGTGTTCAACACCCCGCTGGCCGAGTCCGCCTGCACCGGCTGGGCCATCGGGATGGCCCTCGGCGGCCACCGCGTGATCGAGGAGTTCCAGTTCGCCGACTTCGCCACCGAGGCGATGACCCAGATCACCCTCAACGCCGCCACCTACCACTTCCGCTCCGGCGCGAAGGTCCCCCTCGTGCTCCGCCTCCCCTGCGGCGGCGGCCTCACCTTCGGCTCGTTCCACTCCCAGGAACTCGAGTCCGCCCTCCTCGCCTTCCCCGGCCTGAAGGCCCTCTACCCCAGCACCGCCCAGGACGCCTTCGACTGCCTGCTCGCCGCCTACGAGGACGACAACCCCGTCCTGCTCTTCGAGCACAAGGCCCTCTACCGCCGCGGCAAACACGCCCTCGCCTGGAACCCCGCCTACCGCGACGTCTGGTCGCCCCGCCTCGTCCGCGCCGGCGCCCACGCCACCCTCGTGACCTACGGCGAGATGGTCCACCTCGCCGTCGAGGCCGCCGCGTATCTTGATTCCGAATACGAAGAATCCGTCGAGGTCTGGGATCTCCGCGCCCTCGCCCCGCTCCGCCTCGACGCCATCCGCGCGTCCGTGGCCCGCACCCACCGCCTGGTCGTTTTGCACGAGGGCCGCCGCACCCACGGCTTCGGCGCCGAGCTGGTCAGCCGGATCGTGGAGGAAAATTTCTTCGACCTCGAGGCCCCGCCGCTGCGCATCGCCTCACTCGACCTCCCCGTGCCCTTCGCCCCCGAGCTCGAAGCCGCCTACCGCCCCACCCGCGACGGCCTGATCGAAAAACTCGTCCCCTGGCTCGGCTGATTTTCCGGCTACCCGCCCCCATCGCCCAGCTCCTCGCACCTGCCTGGGACGGTGCCTCCGGGCTTGCGACCGTCCGCCACGACGCCAACCTCGTCCCCATGAGTTTGCTGGAAATCAAACAGGAGGTGCAGCGCCTGAACGCGCGTCAGCGCGCCGATTTGCAGGCCTTCCTCATCAAGCTCCGCCACGACACCCCCGCGTGGAAACGTCACGCCGCCCGCGTCTCGCGCGAGATGAAATCCGGCAAGGCGATCCCCCTCGCCGAAGTGGAGCGCCGCCTGGCCCGTGGCTAAGTCGTCCGCCTACGGACTCCTCTTCCGCGAATCTGCGGTGGAAACCTTGTTCAGCCTCTCCCCGCGCCGCCGACGCAAGGCCTTGGACGCCCTCAAGGTGATCGCCCGGCACCCGGGATTAAAAAGCGATTTCAGCCTCCTTGACGCCGACGGCCGCGAACAACACCACCTCCTGAGCGATGATGTGATGTTCACCTACTGGTTCGATCACGCCGACCGCTCGATCAACGTCATCGAAATCGAGGATGTCCGCGCCGACGGCCCCTAAAGCTGCCCCATCCCCGCCCCCTGCTCCTCCCTCCCCGCTCCTCCATGCATCACCTCCCCGAAGCCCGCTGGGCCGCGATCAAACTCTTCGCCATGGATGTCGACGGCATCCTGACCGACGGCACCGTCCACATCTCCTCCGACGGCACCGAGACGAAGCAGTTCTCCATCCTCGACGGCATGGGCCTGGTTCGCCTCGCCAAACACGGCGTCGCCACCGCCTGGATCAGCGGCCGCCCCTCCGGCGCCACCACCGCCCGCGCCACCGAGCTGAAAATCCCCCACCTCGTTCAGGGGCGCGTCGACAAACTCGACGCCCTCCAGGAACTCGCCGCCGAACTCGAACTCACCCACGACCAGATCGTCTACATGGGCGACGACGACATCGACGCCCCCGCCATCCAGTGGGCCGGCATCGGCGCCACCGTCCCCGACGCCATGCCCGCCGCCCTCGCCGCCGCCGACTACCTGACCGCCCGCCCCGCCGGTCGCGGCGCCGTGCGCGAAGTTTGTGAACATATTCTCCGCGCCCGCGGTCACACCCCTGTTCACGCCTAAATCCTCCTCCGCGTTCTCTTTCTCGTTCTCCTTCTTCCGTCCTCCGCCCCCGCCCTTGCCCCGCCGCCCCTCCAGTCTCGCCCTCCTCGCCGCCGGCCTGATTTTCGCCGCCGGCCTCTCCGCCGCGCCCAAGCCCCCCGCCGCGCCCAAACCCGCCGCGAAACTCGACTCCACCGCACCGGTGAAAAACTTCCGCCTGCCCACCTTCACCGACGAGGGTTTCCGTCGCACCATGCTCCGCGCCGGCGAAGCCCGCCTGCCCGATCCGACCCGCATCGACCTCGTCGAGATGGAGCTGACCCTGTTTAACGGCCGCGCCGACGAAGCCATCGACTCCATGCTCGCCGCCCCCTCCGCCACCTTCCTGCCGGACAAACTCTTCGCCTCGGGCGCGGAAACCGTGCGCCTCGAACGCCTCGACCTCACCGTCACCGGCGCCGACTGGAGCTACGACCACCCCGCCCGCCGCATCGTCATCAACCGCGACGCCCACGTCATCCTCCGCGCCCCTCTCGGCGACATCCTCAAATGAGCCCACTCCGCCCCCGCCTCGCCACCCTCCTGCTCGCCTCATCGGTCCTTGGTCATTGGTCCTTGGTCATTCCGTCACTGGCCCAACCCGCCCCGGCCGCCCCCGCTCCCGCCGTCGTTCCCACCGAGCTGCGCAGCGACAAACTTCACATGACCTCGACCGACGACGAGACCACCGCCGTCGCCACCGGCAACGTCATCCTCACCGGCACCAACCTTCGCATCACCTGCGACCAACTCACCCTCGTCGCCACCCGCATCGGCGACAAGGACGCCACGATCGGCGCGGTCGAGAACTTCAAATACATCCTAGCCACCGGCAATGTCCGCATCGTCCAGGGAGACCGCGAGTCCACCTCCCAACGAGCCGAGGTCTTCCCCCGCGAGGACAAGGTCGTGCTAAGCGAGGACCCCGTCTTCATCGACCACAGCAACGGCTTCAACGGCGCCGGCGAAGAAATCACCCTCTTCCGCGGCAAACGCGAAGTGTTCATCAAGCAACCCCGCTTCACCGGCCCCCCGGTCGGCGACCTCGGCGCCACCGGCAAGCCCCGGACGCCCGGCGCCCAGTCCCCCGCGCCGACCGCCAAGCCCGCCCCCGCCGCCGGTGTCACCTTCCCGAAGCCCGCCGCCAAATAAGTCCTCCTCCTTTTGCGTCTTCTGTGCCTTTTGAGGCCAACTCCTCCGCCGCCGTGACCGCCGCCTCCCCTTCCGCCCCCGCCGAGATTTCCACCCGCGGCCTGGTCAAGACCTACGGCCAGCGCACCGTCGTCTCCGGCGTGGACATCACCGCCCGCGCCGGCGAGATCGTCGGCTTCCTCGGGCCAAACGGCGCCGGCAAGACCACCACGTTCTACCTGATCGTCGGCCTCGTGCCCGCGACAGCCGGCTCCGTGTCGCTCGACGGCCGCGACATCACCCGCCTGCGCATGCACGAACGCGCCCGCCTCGGGCTCGGCTACCTGCCGCAGGAGCCGTCCACCTTCCGCAAGCTCACCGTGGAGCAAAACCTGCTCGCCATCATCGAGGCCATCGGCGTGCCCCGCGCCCAGCGCCGCGCCCGCGCCGAGGAGCACCTGACCGAGCTCAACCTCACCCACGTCGCCCGCCAAAAGGCCTACACCCTCTCCGGCGGCGAACGCCGCCGCCTCGAGATCGCCCGCGCCCTCGTCACCCGGCCTAAGTTTATCCTCCTCGACGAGCCCTTCGCCGCCATCGACCCCATCTCCGTCGCCGAGGTCCAGAAGATCGTGGTCGACCTCCGCGCCCGCGGCATCGGCGTGGTCATCACCGACCACAATGTCCGCGAAACCCTCAAGATCGTCGACCGCGCCTACCTCATCCGCGAGGGACGCGTCTTCAAGGAGGGCTCCGCCGACGCACTCGTCAACGACCCCGAAGCCCGCCAGTTCTACCTCGGGGAGGATTTCAACCTGTGAGTTGGAGGACGCTCCGGTATTGAATGTGGAAAGCTGGAAACACAGGAAAGCCTCCGCCGCTCCGTTTCCAGCCCTTCCAGCCTTCCACATTGATTCCGGCCGTTTCCAGTCCTTCCCGCCTTCCCCATTTAACCTCAACCCGCCCCTCGCATGCCCCTCCCCAAGGCCATCCACGGCATCACCGTCGCGCACTTCCACGAGACCTACCGCGAGAAGCTGAAACTCGAGCTGCTCACCGGCCCCGACGGCCTGCACCGCCTCATCCGCGAAGGCTCTATCAACCGCCCATCGCTCGCGTTGACCGGCTTCTTCAAGTATTTCGCGAATAAACGCATCCAGGTGATGGGCGCCGCCGAGATGACCTACTTCCGCACCCTCCACTCCACCGAGCAGACCCGCATCCTCGGGGAGATGATAGACCGGCAGGTGCCCTGCCTCATATTGACCCGCAACTACCAGCCCACCCCCGCCATGCTGGCCGTGTCGATCGAGCGCAAACTGCCCATCTTTCGCACCGCGATGATCACCATGCACTGGGTGAACCTCGCCACCCTCTGCATCGACAACGAGTTCGCCCCCGCCACCACCGTCCACGCCACCACCCTCGATATCCGCGGCATGGGCGTGATGCTGCGCGGCGAGGCCGGCGCCGGCAAATCCGAGTGCGCCCTCGCCCTGATCGAGCGCGGCCACTCCCTCGTCGCCGACGACCTCACGGTGGTGAAACTGATCGACGAACGCGACCTGCTCGCCTCCGCCCGCCCGCTGAACCGGGGCTACATGGAGTGTCGCGGCATCGGCATCATCAACATCTCGGATATGTTCGGCGTCCACGCCGTGCGCCTCGACAAACGCCTCGACCTCGTCGTGACGCTGCGCGAGTGGACCCCCGAAGTCGTCGAGGAACGCACCGGCCTGGAGGAAAACTTCCACGAGATCCTCGGGCTCCAGGTCCCGCACTTCGAGCTCTTCGTCCGCCCCGGCCGCGACATGGCCCGCCTGGTCGAGGTCGCCGCGATGGTGCAGGCCCTCCGCCGTCTGGGCCACGACCCGGCGCACACGTTCAACGAACGCCTGATCGCCCACATGGCGGCGCAGGCCCCCCGCGAGCCGGAACGCGTCATCCGCCCCGTCACCCGCCCGCCCATCCCCTCCGGCACCCGCACGCCCTTCACCCCGCCACCCCCGCCGGACGCGCCCTGATAAACCGGGCCGGTTCAGTCCCCGAACCACGCCAGCGCCGCCTCACGGTCGCGGGCGATTTGCGCCTTCAATTCCTCCAGCCCGGCGAAACGTTGCTCGGGCCGCAAAAACGCCAGCCACTCGACCCGCAGCCGGTCGCCAGTGACATACGGGCACTCGTCGAGCACGTGCGCCTCGAGCAGCGGCTCCAGGCTTGTCTCAACCGTCGGACGCAAACCGTAGTTGGCCACCCCGCGCCGGGGCGCGTCCGAACCGTCCGCCCGCGCCACTGCGACCACGTAAACCCCGAGGCGCGGCCGTAGGTCGGGCGCCCAGGCCAGGTTCAAGGTGGGAAACCCGATCGTGCGTCCCAACCGCTTGCCCCCGGCGACCACGCTTTCGCTGGCGTAGGCCGAGCCGAGCAAGACGTTCGCCGCGTCGATCCGCCCCTCGGTCAACAGCGCCCGGATGCGCGTGCTGCTGATCGGTTCGCCGTCGCCGTTGATCCGCGGCGCACTCACCACGTGCAGCCCGAGCTTTTTCGCCTCCGCAACTAGCAGCGCTACGTCCCCGCGCCGGCCGCGCCCGAAACGCCAGTTTTCCCCGACGTAAACCGTGTGGAGATTGGGCAGACGGGCGCGCAGGTGGGGCAAAAACGCCTCCGCCTCGATCCCGGCGAAGTCCGCGTCAAAAGGTTGCACGACCACCGCCGCCACCCCGAGCGCGAGCAGGGCCGCCACCCGCCGCTCCCGGTCCATGATCAAACGCACGGGATCCTCGGG
>JAIXVP010000429.1 GCA_027482905.1 Opitutaceae bacterium | reverse complement strand
CGAACGGCCACCCGGAATCCTTTTAACATCAACCTGTGGGTCTCGCGGCATGATTCCGGTGCGGAGCGGATGACCGTGACGCATCACGAACACGGCTTGCGCCAGTTTGCGTCGGTTTACGAACGCTTAGGCATCGCGGCGCCTCCCATCGAGCCGCCGGACAATTTCAGTTTCGAGCAGCAGGCGGAGGTGATTCTCGATCTGCGACCTGCGATGTTCAGTTTTGTGTTTGGAATCCCCGATACAGAGATCCTGCGCAATTGCGCCCGACGCGGCATTTTGACCGCGGGAGCCGCGACGACGCTGGAAGAGGCCGCCGCCCTCGATGAGGCGGGCGTGGACATGATCGTGGCGACGGGTTCCGATGCGGGTGGACACCGCCCGAGCTTTCTACGCCGCGCGGAGGGTTCGCTGGTCGGTACGATGGCGTTAATCCCGCAGATTGCGGACGCGGTGCGGGTGCCGATCATTGCTGCGGGAGGCATCGCGGATTCGCGTGGGATGAAGGCCGCGTTCCAGCTCGGAGCGCAGGCGGTGCAGCTCGGCACGGCCTTTCTTGCCTGCGAGGAATCCGGCTGCTCCACCCCGCATCGCGCCGCCCTCTTTTCGCCACAGGCGGCCAACACCCGGTTGAGCTGGCAGTTTACCGGGCGGCTGGCGCGGTTCATGGGAAATCCCCTGCTGGACGAACTCGATGCCGACGGCGTGGCGGCTTTGCCGTTTCCGCTGCAAAGCTCTTTTGTGAGCCCGATCAAAACCCATGCGCGCGAGGTCAACGATGCCCGCCTGCTGCCGCTCTACGCCGGCCAGGCGGCTCCGCTCCTCCGCCACCGTCGCGCGGCGGAGTTGATGGCGGAGTTGATCGGCGCGCTGGAAACGGGTGGGGCCGCAAGTTGATCCGTAGTGCCGCGCCAACGACGCGCGGTGGCGATTCGGTTTACTTCCGGATCTGGTAGCCGGCGGCGGTCAGGTCGGCCTGCACGCGGGTGAAGGCGGCGTTGACCTCGTCGTCGGTGAGGGTGCGGTCCGGTGCACGGAAGGTCAGGGCGTAGGCCAGGCTCTTGTGGTCCTCGGGCACGCCCTTGCCTGCGTAGAGGTCGAAGAGCTCGACGCTCTCCAGCGCGAAGGCCTGGCCGGCGGCGGCGCGGGCGTGTTTGGCGACGGCTTTTTGGACGTCGGCGGCAGGCGTGGCGGCGGGCACGACCAGGGCGAGGTCGCGCAGCGCGGCGGGTTGCAGGCCGAAGGGCTTGTAGCCGCGGCGGTCGGCTTCGGCCGTGACTTTTTCCGACACGATGGCGAAGAAGCCGGCGTAAACCTTGCCCGTGAGTCCGAGTGCCTTGAGGTGGGCGAGATCGACGAGGCCGAAGGTCGCGGTCCAGCCGTGCCGGATGTCGCCGGCGGTGGCGGCGTGGCCGGTTTGCCAACCTTGGGCGGGCGCGGCGACCAGCGTGGTGGGCTGGCGTTCCAGCTCGATGCCGGCGAGGGCGGCGAGGGTGGCGGCGTGGCGTTTGGCGGTGTAGAAATCGGCGGTCTCGCGCGGGCGCCAGCTGCGTTCACCGGTCTCCTCGGCGAGCACGAAGGCGGCGGCGACGCATTCGGAAAGGGAGCCGTTGCGCTCCAAGAACACGCGGCCGGTCTCGAAGAGGCGGGTGGCGGCGACGCCGCGGGCCTGGTTGAGTTTGAGCGACTCGAGCAGTCCGCCGACGAGGCTGGAGCGGAGGTGGGACTGGTCCTCGACGAAGGGATTGGCCAGGGCGAGGTCCTCGAGCTGGGCGGGCGGAGCCCAGGCGGCGACTTCCTTGGCGGGGCGGAGGGTGTAGTTGACGCACTCGTGGAAACCCTGGCCGACGAAGGCGGCGGCGACCTGGCGGTTGAAGAGCACGATGGGGTCGTCGTTGCCCACCAGCCCGGGCGACTGAATGACCGAGGTCGGGATTTTCTCGGTGCCGTAGAGGCGGACGACCTCCTCGACGAGGTCGATGGGGCGGTCGAGGTCGTCGCGCCAGCTCGGGATGGAGAAGGTCCAGGCGGGGCCGCGGGTCGCGGTCGGTTCCTCGTGGGTGACGACGAGTTCGAGCGATTCGAGGGCGGCGCGCATCTCGGCGGCGGGGATCTCGAAGCCGAGCTTTTCGTTGATGTAGGCCGGGGTGACGGTGATCTCGCGCTCCCAAGGCAGGTCGGCGCCCACGCGATGGATGGGGCCGGCTACCGCGCCGCCGGCGTGGGCCAGGATGAGATCGATGAAGCGGTGCGCGGCCTCGTCCAACGAATGCACGTCGACGCCGCGCTCGTAGCGGTAGGAGGAGTCGGAGGCGAGGCCGAGGCGTTTCGAGGCGGCGCGGACGGCCTGGCGTTTGAAAAAGGCGACCTCAAGGACGAGGTCGGTGGTGGTGGCGGAGACGCCGGCCTCGGCCGAGCCCATCACGCCGGCGATGACGACGGGTTTTTGGGCGTCGGCGATCACCAGCAGGCCGGCTGGGAGCGCGCGCTCCTTGCCGTCGAGCGTGGTGATTTTTTCGCCTTCGGCGGCGGGGCGGACCACGATCTCGGATCCCGCGAGGCGGGCGGCGTCGAACGCGTGCACGGGCTGGCCGTATTCGAGCATCACGTAGTTGCCGATATCGACGACGTTGTTGATTGGGCGCAGGCCGACGGCGGAGAGGCGTTGCTGGAGCCAGTCGGGCGAGGGACCGACCTTCACGCCGGTCACGACGGTGGCGGTGTAGAGCGGGCACTCGGTCTCGGCGAGCACGCGGACGGAGGCGAGCAGGTCGGGGCGGGGGTCGGCCGAGATGGCGGCTGGGGTGAAGCTGACCTCGGGGTAGCGCAGTTCCTTTTTGAACCAGGCGGCGAGCTCGCGGGCGACGCCGAGGTGGCTGAGGGCGTCGGGGCGGTTGGGGGTGATCTCGATGTCGAACACCACGTCACCGGGCGGGAGGAGGGCGTTGAGCGGGGTGCCGGGGGCGGGTTCGCCGGCGAGCAGGAGGAGGCCCTGCGCGTCCTCGGCGAGGGTGAGTTCCTTGGCGGAGCACATCATGCCGGAGGAGGCCTGGCCGCGGACCTTGGCCTCCTTGATCACAAAGTCGCCGGGCAGGACGGCGCCGGGGAGGGCGACGGGCACGTGGTTGCCGGCGTCGCAATTGGGCGCGCCGCAAACGATGGTGCGCACGCCGCCGTGGTCCGGACCGACGTCCACGGTGCAGACGGAGAGTTTGTCCGCGTTCGGGTGTTTATCGCGGGTGACGATGCGGCCGGCGACGACGAGATCGAAGCGGGGCGCGCCGGTGCGGAGGACTTGCTCGACCTCGAAGCCGAGGAAGGTGATGGCGCGGGAAATGTCGTCGGCGGTCACCTCGGACAGGTCGACGTAGTCTTGGAGCCAGGAGCGGGAGAGTTTCATTTCGGAAAAGGAGCTAGGAGTTAGGAGCGAGGAGCTAGAATGGCGGAGGCGTAGGCCTCGAGCAGACGGGAAACTTCGTCCAGTTGAGCGCGGAGGGTGATAGTGTCGGCGTAGGTGAGGTCGTGGGCGAGAATGAGGTAATACTGCACTTCTTCGAGCGAACCCTGGGCCATGTTCATGAAACGCGCTTTGTCTGCGGGGCCGCGCTTCTTGTAGCCTTCGGCGATATTGCCGGGAATCGAAACAGCGGCGCGGCGGAGTTGTGAGCTCAGTCCGTAGATTTCGGATTTGGGAAACGTCTCGGTCAGCTTGTAGGCCGAAAGCCCGAAGGCGTGGGCTTTCTGCCACACGATCAGTTCGGTAAACGTTTTGGACGGAGTCCGATTCATCCTTCTAGATTCTAGCTCCTAGCTTCTCGCTCCTTTTCCTTACGCAAACTGCTTCAGGAAGCGGACGTCGTTCTGGTAGAAATAGCGGATGTCATCGATGCCGTAGAGGAGCATCGCGAGGCGTTCGAGGCCCATGCCGAAGGCGTAGCCGCTCCAGACCTCGGGGTCGTAGCCGACGTCCTGGAACACCACCGGGTCCACCATGCCGCAGCCGCCGATCTCGATCCAGGGTTTGTTGACCTTGGGCAGGTGGGTGGCGGACAGGTCCACCTCGAAGCTGGGCTCGGTGTAGCCGAAATAGTGGGGGCGGAAGCGGGTCTTGGTCTCCTTGCCGAGGAGGGAGGCGAAGATGTAGTCGAGCAGGGCCTTCAGGTCGCGGACGGTGACGTTTTTGTCCACGTAGAGGCATTCGAGTTGGTGGAAATTGGCCGAGTGGGTGGCGTCGGTGGTGTCGCGGCGGTAGACGCGGCCGGGGGACACGATGCGGATGGGGGGCGAGCCCTTTAGCATGGTGCGAATCTGGACCGAGCTGGTGTGGGTGCGGAGCAGGTAGCGCTCGTCGGGGGTTTTCTTGGACACGTTGCCGAAGCGGGCGGCGGCGGGCAGGTAGAACGTGTCCTGGGCGTCACGGGCGGGGTGGTCGGCGGGGGTATTGAGGGCGTCGAAGCAATAATACTCGGTCTCGACCTCGGGGCCTTCCACGACGGTGAAGCCGACCTTGCGCAAGATGCGGGTCATCTCCTCGCGGACGAGGGTGAGCGGGTGGAAGGTGCCGGGGCCGCGGTCGGGGGAGGGGAGGGGGGGGTCCACGGCGGGGCCGAGGCGGGCGGCGAGTTCGGCGGCCTCTAGGCGAGCGAGGGCGGCGTCGAGGTGGGCCTGGAGGGCGGTTTTGGCCTCGTTCACCAGTTTGCCGACGATCGGTTTCTGCTCCTTGGGCACGCCGCCCATCTGTTTCATGAGCGCGGTCAGTTCGCCGTTGGGGCCGACGAAGCGGGCCTTGGCGGCCTCGAAATCGGGGCGCGTGGCGAGGGTCGGGAATTCGGCGGCGGCTTTGGCGAGCAGGGCGGCGAGTTGGTCTTGCATGGGCGGGCGGGGAGGAACGCGGGAAGCGGAGGGCGGGGAGCGAGGAGCCGAAGGACGGGGAAAGCGGGCAAAAAAAGAGGACGGCGCCTTGAGAAAGGCCCGTCCTCCGGGGACTGAGGGTGCGAGCCGGCGGGACTCGCGGGTGCGGGAGGCGCTTAGGCGGCCTTGGCGGCGGCCTTG
>JAIXVP010000442.1 GCA_027482905.1 Opitutaceae bacterium | reverse complement strand
GGGCGCCTCGGCACCGATCTGGATCGGAACAAATCCGCGGACATGGTCCTGAAGTTGACCGATCCCGAACTGCGATATCGCCTGTTACGAGGCATGTTGACGCGCGGCGGCTCGAGCGATCAGGAGGGGATAGCGAAGTGGATCGATAAACTCGAAGACCCGGAGCTGCGCGCGCGGCTGGTTCACGATGCCAACCAGATCACCTTCATGAATTCGACGGAGCGAAATCTTCCTCTGGCCCTGTTGATGCCGCCCGGCGCGGAGCGCGAGCGGCGCTTGATCGACCTGACCACCCAGTGGGCGGAGCGGGATCCGGTGGCCGCGCTGGCGTGGTTTAAGAACCACGACGAACCGAAGGTCGCCCTCGCCGTGCAGGCCGCCTCGCTCGGCGCCATCGCGCAGGATGAGCCGCAGACCGCGATCGCCACCTGGTCTAGTTTGCCCGTCGGTCCCGCGCGCGACCAGGCGGTGGATGAGATCGCGAAAGGCTGGGCCAGTCACGATCCCGCCCAGGCCGCGGCGTGGTGGGCCACGCAGGACGCCGCACGTGACGGCAAACACGATTTACCGTGGGAAACCGGAGAAAAGATCATGGCCAAATGGACCGAGCTCGACGCGGATGCCGCCCTGGCCTGGGCCGAAGCGCGGCTCGGCGCCACCCGCGACAACAACGCGCTTTACGCATGGGCGAGGCAAATGACGGAGCGCTTGCCCGCCGAACAGGCCGCCGCACAGGTCGCGCGCATCTCGGACGAGACCACACGCGGTCAAACCTTGTTCAACATCATACACCCGTGGTTGCGCCGCGATCCGACCGGCGCGGAGAAGTGGCTGGCCACCCAAACCTACCTTCCCCCCGACCACGCTCGCGCCCTGATCGAAGAAGCGCGGAAGGAAGCCACGCGTTAACCCCCTCCCGCCCCCATGAAACGTCCGCTTGCCCAGCTCGGTCTCGGGGTGGTGCTCGGTGCGCTCGGCACCGTCGCCGTCCGTCACACCCTCGCGCCCCCCGATGCGGAAAACATCGCCACGGCCGTCGTGGAGCATGCTCCCGCGCCTCCGCCACCGGCACCATGGACGCCTCCCACGCTCTTGGCCGAGGTGGATGCTCGCGGGCGGGTGGACGCGTGGTTGGCAGGCGACCTAGGCGACCGCGCCGGTCTGCGCCTGCTGTTGTCGGTTTTGCCCGCGAGCGAATTCGCCCGTCTGGCCGATGCCTTGCTCGCGCTGAAAGGCGGCGATGCCCGCGCCCGGTTTCAGGACGTGTTTGACGCGTGGGCGGACCGCGACGCCGCGAGCGCGGCCCGCTGGGCGGGGGCGTTGCCCGAAAAGGGAACGCTCAACGGCAGGGCCCGTCGACTCCTGCGCGAGCAGGCGGGGCTCGCCTGGGCGCGCGACGACCTGGCCGCGGCGCTGCTCTGGGCCCACGCCCTGCCCGACGCCGGCGCGGAGTGGGGCGCGGCCGCCATGATTTACGGTCAACTCGCCGAGCATGATCCGCAGCGCGCGATCACCCTCGCTCGGGCACGGGGCGACGACGCGTTTTACGCCAAGGCGGTTCGCCGCATCTACGATGGTTGGGCCAAACGCGATCCCGGCGCCGCGCTGCAAGGCCTGGGCGACACGCTTCTCGGCAGTGGGATGAGTTTCTTGAATCTCGCGGACGACATCGGCCGCTGGATTTCACGAGACTCCGGGGCCGCGCTGGGCTGGGTGATTGCGCATGATCGGGGGCATGAGACCTACACCAACAGCCTTTTTTATAGATTGGCGAAGAACGTCGACTCAGCCGTCCTCGTGCCGGCCCTGTTTCGTGCGACTCAAGATGCGGCGCATGTGGACTGGTTTAGCGATCCGCTAATAGCCTGGATGAAAACCGACGCGGAGGCGGCGAAGACGTGGTTGGCCGGTTTGGGCGACTCCGATCTCGGGCAAAAGATCCTCGCTCGCGCCGCCGGTTCTTACTCCCCCGTTCAGCCGTGGGAGGGCCTAGACCTGGTGCTGCTGCTTCCCGCCGGAACCGCGAGAAACGAGACCCTGACCTCGCGAGTCTCCGCTTGGTTTGAACTCGATCCGGATGGCGCCGTCGCGTGGCTCGGCAAGCACGATGAACCCGCCGCCTCCGCCGTGGTGCAGGCCAAGCTCATCGGACGACTCGCCGCGACGAACCGACCGGCCGCGATGGCCCGTCTGGCCGAGCTTGCGCCCGGTCAGGAAAAACGCACCGCCACGCGCCAGATCGCCGCCGCCTGGGCGGCGTCCTCCCCGCGCGAGGCCGCCGAATGGCTCGCCGTCGCCACCCGCTCCACGACCGAAAGCTACAACCATCAGGATTGGGGCGCGGTGGTGAAGCCGTGGTTTACCGAAGATCCCGCCGCCGTGCGCGACTGGATCAACGCCCAGGGCGCCCCCGCGCTCAGGCAGGAAGCGGGCACTGCGTGGACGATCACGTTGCTCAACTCTCCTCTCAGCCACGCCGAACGGTGCGGCCTCATCCTCGGCGTGAAGGACGAAAACCGGCAACTGCAAGATATGCTGAACATGACCTATCAATGGTATAAGGACGATGCCTCGTCGGCGCGGGCGTGGCTGGCGGCGAGTCCCCTGCCGCAAACCACCAAGAACGTGGTGAGTCAGGCCTACGATCCGACGGTGAAAAGATGAATCGGCACGACCCCACACAGGTTTCCCTTTTCCACCGTTATTTCATCCCGGCGCCTGACATTCACGCCTGAGCGTAGTCTCTTGGCGGCCTCTACTCCATGTCTTCCGCCACCACCTGGCTCACCCTGACCGACGCCCGCCTGCGCAACCTCAAGGGCTTCGACGTCAGCATCCCCCTCGCCCGCCTCACCATGGTCTGCGGCCCGTCCGGCGCGGGCAAATCCACCCTCTTCCGCGACCTCCTCTTCCCCGCCGTCACCCACGCGATCCAAACCAAGTCCGCCAAGCTCACCGGCAAAGCCTACGCCAAAGCGACCGGCCACCCCTCCGACCTCCTCGCTCCCAGCTCCACGCTCCACGCTCCCTTCTCCACGCTCACCGGCGCCCAGGTTTTCAAACAGGTGATCGAGGTCGATCAGTCCCCCATCGGCAAAACCCCGCGCTCCACTCCCGCCACCTACCTCGGCATCTTCGATCTCATCCGCACCCTCTTCGCCGGCATACCCGAGGCGAAGATCCGCGGCTACTCCGCCGGCCGCTTTTCCTTCAACACCGCCGGCGGCCGCTGCGAGACCTGCGCCGGCGCCGGCCGCGTAAAGCTGGAAATGGCCTTCATGCCCGACACCTACCTGCCCTGCGACGACTGCCGCGGCACCCGCTACGCGCCCGAACTCACCGATCTGCGCTGGAAGGGCAAAAACATCGCCGACGTCCTCGCCCTGACCTTCGAGGAGGCCGTCGCCTACTTCGATTTCCACAGCCAGCTCAGCCAGGTCTGCCAGCTCATGTGCGACTGCGGCCTCGGCTACCTCACCCTCGGCCAGTCCAGCCCGACGTTATCCGGCGGCGAAGCCCAGCGCCTGAAACTCGTGACCGAACTGACCCGCGGCCTCGCCAGCTACCGCGAACGCAGCCGCAACCTCGGTTTCCAAAACCTCTACATCCTCGAGGAACCGACCATCGGCCTGCACCTGAGCGACTGCGAAAAACTCATCCGCGTGCTCCACGCCCTCGTCGACCAGGGCCACACCGTGATCGTGATCGAGCATCACCTCGATCTCCTCGCCGAGGCCGACTGGATCCTCGAACTGGGCCCCGTCGGCGGTCCCGACGGCGGCGAATTGCTCTACCAGGGGCCGCTGGCCGGCCTGCTCAAACAGAAACATTCTCCCACCGCCCCTTTCCTACGCGCCAAGTTGAAAGCCTAGCCATATTCGAGTCAGCCCACGCCGAGCAACTCGACCTCGAATACGAGGGTCGCATTGGGCGGGATCACGCCCGGGTAGCCTCCGCGGCCGTAGCCGAGCTCGGGAGGGATCGTGAGCTTCACCTTGTCGCCGACCACCATGGTGGCCACGCCCTGGTCCCAGCCGCCGATGACCTGCTTGGCGCCGAGCACGAACTGGAACGGCTCGCGGCGGTCCACCGAGCTGTCGAATTTTTCGCCGGTCGTCAGCCAACCGGTGTAGTGGACGGTCACGAGCTCGCCTTTTTTCGGCGCGCGCCCGGTGCCGACGGTGATTTTTTCAATTTGGAGGGACATGGGGAAAAAACGGAAAACAGAAACCCGGAGGTGTTAACCACGAAACACACGAAAGCCTGAAACCGGCACCGACCCGCTCCCAGGTCTCCGAGGTCGTGCTTTCGTGTTTTTCGTGTGTTTCGTGGTCACCCAAATCAGGCCGCCGCCTGCTTCAGCGCGAAGAGGTGTTTGTCGATCTTGTTGGCGGTGATCACGCCGTAGTTGATGGTGCCCAGCCAGCCGCTCATGATGATGCCCACGCTGCCGGCGTGGAAGAGCCCCGGCAGTTGCTCGGAGAGGTTCATCGACACCGGCAGACCCTCGAACTTGGTCCCGAAACTCGTGCCGGCCATGTGGGTGGTGTAACGCTCGATCGTGCGCGGCGTGGCCGCCTCCATCCAGTCGATCTTCGCGCGCACGTCGGGGATGTATTTCTCCAGCGCCACCAGGCTCTCCTCGATCAGGCGCGCCTTGTGCGTCTCGTAGTTCGCGTCGGAGAGTTCCTTCCAATGCGGGTAGCGGCCGTTGAGCGAGGCCACCACGGTGTAGCGGTCGCCACCGGGCCGGGTGTCGGGGTAGTAGACGGAAAAGGTGCGGCTGGTGGTGTGCAACGCGGTCAACTCCTCCGGGCTGTAGCGCGGCGCCTCGCTGGTGAAGACCAGGTCGCCGATGTGCGGGATGCTCTCGCCCTTGCGGATGCCGAAATACACCTGGCAGGAGCTGGTGTTGATCCGCACCGCCTCGGCCTGCTTGACGAACTCGGGCGAAAAATTTTCCGCTCCGGCGAGACGAAAGATGGTGTTCTTGATGTTCGCGTTGGAGAGCACGGCCTTGGCCCGGATGACCCGGCCGTCGCCCGCCACCACGCCGCACGCGACTTTCCGGCCCCCGCGCTCCTCCACCAGGATGCGCTGGACGAGCACGTGTTTGCGCAGCTCGACCCCGTTTTGGCGCAGCTCGGCGGTCATTTTTTTGATCAACAGATCGGACCCGCCCCGGAAAGTGAACACCCCCGAACCCATGAAGTTGCTGAACACGATGCCGAAGGTGATGGCGGGATCGTCACGGGTGGAGCCGTTGGCGTAGGCGATGGGCTCCATGAGCAGGCGGTGGACGTCATCGCGCCCCGGGAAAAACCGCTCGAACATCTCGCCCGTGGTCTCGGGATTGTTGTCGTAGTAGTTCATCGCCCGCAGGTGGTCGTAGAAGGCCTCGACCTCGGCGCGGGAGAGCTTGAACTGCTCGACCAGCACGCGGGTGTAGTCCTCGCGGGTGAAGGTCGTCCATACGTCCATCTGGGGATTCACAAAACGCACGTCCTTGAGCTGGTGGATCGAGTCGGCGATCTCCTTGGTCCAGTAGCGCCGGCAGCTTTTGATCATGCCGCTGGGGAAGCCGTGCAGCGAGATGTCGAAGATGTGCCCGCCCTTGCGGGTGAACCAGGTCGCGAGCCCGCCGAACTGGTAGTGGTGCTCGAGCAGCAGGACCTTGTGCCCGGCCTTCGCGAGGACGTTCGCGCCCGTGAGGCCGCCCAGGCCGGAGCCAATGACGATCACGTCGTATTCATCCGCGACACCTTTGAGCCAGTCGTAAGCCATGGGGAAAGTCGGCCACCCAAAACCCCGCCCGCCCCCGGCGCAAGCGCGGCGTCGCACCATTCCCGCCCGGTCAGCCGCCCGCCAAAACCGGCCGGAAACCCGCCTCGCGCAAAATCTTCGCCACCCCCTCGCGCTGGTCGCCCTGGATCTCGATCTCGCCGTCCTTGACCGTGCCGCCGCAACCCGCCGCCGAACGCATCTTTTTGCACAGGGCCTCCTTCTCCGGCGCGCCGATCCCGACAAAACCGCGCGCCACCGTGACGGTCTTGCCGCCCCGCCCGGCCGTCGTCCGCAAAACATCCACGCGCCCGCGGTTTTTCTCCGGCGGCGCGGCCTTGCCCGTCGCCGCCCCGCTCGTCGGATTCGTCGCCGCCCCGAGCGCCCGGCCCGCCCCCGGCCCCGGCGGCAAAGCCCCCAAGGCCCCCAAACCGGCCAGCCCGGCAAAGGGGTTCTGGGCCAGCCCGCCGCCGCCATCGGTCGCGATTTTACCTTTTTCCGGCCGGCTCATACCCCACCCGCCTTCCCCGCCCCGACCTCCGCCCGCGTCGCCCGCCCACCGCAAAGCCCGACCGGGATGTCGGACTCGCCCCCCAGGAACATCACCGCCTTCGCGTAGCTCCTACGCTCCAGAAAATGAAGCAGTTGCGGATGCAACGTGGCCGCCCCGCGCACCGCGAAATCATCCAGCCGGGTCATCTCGGCGGCGACGACCGTGGCATTAGAATTTTTAATCGCATCCAAGAGCGCGATAAGGGCGGCTTTGATCTCGGGTTCCATGGCGGCTTATTTGATTAATTAAAGTCATACGGGCAGACGTTTAGCACAACTCAAACCTCGTCCTCCGCACCTTCCTCCCTTGAGCGCGGGCTAAAAACGCGCAAGCATCCTCCGTTTTACGCCCCTCGTTTCCCGACTTCTGCTCCCTTTTCCACGTTCAAAACCCTTCCATGAACTCCGTCCCCCTCGCCGCGCGCGACAACACCGACCTGATCGAGGCCGCCTACGCCCAATGGCTTGATAATCCCGACTCGGTCGACCCCACCTGGCGCGCCTTTTTCCAGGGCTTCACCCTGGGCAACTCCGTCGCCGCCCCCGGCGCCGCCCCCACCGCCGCCGCCGCCCAGGCCGCCGGGGTGCGCGTGGTGGATTCCTACAAGCAGGCCCAGATCATCCGCTACATTAACGCCCACCGCTCCCACGGCCACCTCGAGGCCCACCTCGACCCGCTCGGCGAAAAACCCGCCGCCCACCCCAAGCTGACCCTCGAAAACTTCGGCCTCGGCGCCGAGGATCTGGACGAGAGCTTCACCCTCACGAATTTCCAGGGCGGCGGCCAAAAGAAACTCCGCGACATCGTCTCGGCCGTGAAACGCACCTACTGCGGCACCATCGGTGTCGAGTATATGCACATCCAGGACTACGACGCCCGCGAATGGTTGCAGCGCCGCATGGAGGCGGTCGAGAACGTCCCTTCGTTCACCAAGGAGCGCCAGACCCGCATCCTCCGCCGCCTGCACAAGGCCGAGCTTTTCGAGAAGTTCCTGCACACCAAGTTCGTCGGCCAGAAGCGCTTCTCCCTCGAAGGCGGCGAGACCATGATCGCCGCGCTCGACGCCACCATCGAACATTGCGCCGACCTCGGCGTGGAGGAGATCGTCATGGGCATGGCCCACCGCGGCCGCCTTTCCGTCCTGACCAACATCCTGCGCAAACCCTTCGAGGTCCTCTTCGAGCAGTTCTCGGAAAACTACCTGCCCCACACCGTGGCCGGCGACGGCGACGTGAAATACCACCTCGGCTACGAGGCCGCCCTGACCACCACCTCGGGCAAAACCGTCGAGGTCCGCCTCGCCGCCAACCCCTCCCACCTCGAGATCGTCAACCCCGTGGTCGAGGGCAAGGCCCGCGCCCGCCAGCGCATCCGCGGCGATGCCGAGCGCAAACGCGTGTGCCCCCTGCTTATCCACGGCGACGCCGCCTTCGCCGGCCAGGGCGTCGTGGCCGAGACCCTGAACTTCTCCCAGCTCCCCGGCTACCGCACCGGCGG
>JAIXVP010000431.1 GCA_027482905.1 Opitutaceae bacterium | reverse complement strand
CACGGCGGCCACCTACAACCATTCCGGCGGCACCTTGTCCATCCCCGCGATCACCCGGGACGCCGTCGGGGGCGGCGCGGGCGGCGGCAACGGCATCCTGAATTTCGACGGCGGCATCCTTCAAATCACTTCGTCCAGCTTCACCGTCCCCGACGGATCGGAAAACGGGCTCCCGCTGGTGACCTGCAACATCAAGGAGGGCGGCGCCACCATCGATCCCTACGGTCTGGCCGTCGGCTTTAATGTTCCCCTCCGGCACTCCGGCACCGCAACTTTCGACGGTGGACTCACGCTCGCCGGCACCAACGGGGGTGGAACCCTAACGCTGTCCGCCGCCAACACCTACAACGGCGACACGGTTGTCAACTCCGGCGCCCTGAACCTGGCCTCCACCGGTCAGCTGGCCTTCACCATCGGCGCGAACGGCGTCGGCACCCGGCTGCGCGGCACGGGCACGGTGATACTGGACGGCACCCTTGTCATTGACCGCACCGCCGCTGACCTCACCAATGGCAACAGCTGGCAACTCGTCGCCAACTCAACCTTGAATGCAAGCTACGGCGCCACCTTCGCCGTTTCGGGCTTCACCAAGAACGGCGGCGTCTGGACTCTGGTGGATGGCGCCAACACCTGGACCTTTTCCGAGAGCACCGGCGCGCTCTCGCTGCAAGCGCCCGTCGCCGCCTCGCCCTACTCATTCTGGGTTTCATCCAAAGGGCTCGACGGCTCGGCCGGACGCGATCCGGCGCCCTCCGCCGATCCCGATCAGGATGGCTTGAGCAACCTGCTCGAATTTGCCCTCGGCGGCGCCCCCCTGAATGCGGACGGCAGCCTCACTCAGGCACGCGCTCTCAGCATCGGTGGGACGCCCTACCTCACCCTCACGATCGCAGCTCGAACCGGCGCCCACTTTACCGGTTCCGCCGCCCAGGTCTCGGACGTGATTGATGGAGTCACCTACACCATAGAGGCCAGCGCGGATCTTTCCGCTTGGACGGTGCCCGTGGTCGAAGCCACCGGAACGGAGGTCTCCGCCCTGCAGGCAGGACTCCCGGTGCTCGAGAGCGGCTGGACCTATCGGACATTCCGCACCTCCGCCTCTCTGACCACCACCCCTCGCATCTTCCTTCGCACCCGAGCGGAATGATCACACGGCGTTCTTGCCGTCCCAACCCGACACATGAAAACAAAAAGCGCCGACCTCGACCGTCCGCACTCCGCCGAAGGCTTTACCCTGATCGAGTTGCTGACCGTGATCGCGATCATCGGCATACTCGCGGCCATCATCATACCCACCGTTGGCCAGGTCAGGAAGTCAGCATACAAGGCCAAGTCCACCAGCAACCTGCGCCAACTCAGCTTGTCAGCCGGAAATTATGCCAACGACCACAAGGGCAGCTACCCCAGCCTGGTCGCCCGCGATCCGGACACAGGAGATCTGCTCTACGACAAGCCCTGGACCAAGGACGAAGACTTCGCCACCTACCTGAGCATCAAAAAACCCGACTGGAAACCCGGCGATGGCTCGATTCTTCAATCCGGCTTCCCCGCCTCCCCCTATCCCGGAGAACCGGGCCGCGCCACCATCGGTTATAATGCGACTGATTTCGAATCCGGGTCCTCACCGCAAAGAGTGAAGACAGCCCGGGCGATGAAACAAACCGATATCAAAAATCCCAGCCGCCTGATGTTTTTTGCGGAAGCCGTGGATTATCGAATCGTGTATGCAAGTCGAGCAGGTTGGACGCCGGCCCACGACGCAGGCGAAAACACGGATCGGACCGGAAAAATAGCCTTCCGCGTGAATGAAGGATCCCTGATTTCGACTTATGCGGGCAGCGTTCGTGCCTTGTCCCGAACCGAAGCCGAAGACCAATCCCTCTGGAGCAACTATTACAACGGCAACTGATCCGTCCATCAGCGTGACGGGCGCTTCGAGCCGGCGAAGCACCCGTGCATTTTGAATCGAATCCTACGGGAGTGAATTCCGTATCACCTTGCTTCACACCGGCGCGCAACCCACCTGCCTCAGCGACCTCACCGAGTCCGGCGCGCTGCATGACCCAGGCGCCCCCCACCCACCCCGGGGGCTGTCTTCCGGCGGTCTGCGTCGTCGCGGCGGGTCGGCGTCGTCTCGGCCAGTCGCACGCTGCGACGACGTCATCTCCGCTGCCGCGCCGGGTGAGCAATCCAGGTCGAGTTTAAAACTCAGGTCATTTCGGTCGGTAGACGGGGCGGGGGCTGCTGGCAGTTCAGTTCCGAGAAGGCGCGGACGAGGGCTTTACTGAAGCTCCGAGCCACTTCGTTGTATCGCATGTAAATTAGGAGGAGCGTGGATTACTGCTCGTTGAGGGTGGCGAACTCGGTCGAACGCTCGCGTCGACCTTCAGATTTGAAATCTAGAAGTCCGAACTCCTCCAAATCGGCCTGGTAGGCGCGGACCAACTTGATGACTTTTGAGTGGTCGTTCCGCGTGCCGTCGGCGATAGCGAGACTGGTGGTGACGGCGGTATCGCCGGATAGGGAGACGATGGTAGTGGGTGCGCTGCGCAGTCGTCGGTCCGGGTGCCGGGTGTTGGGCCGGTCAAGTCCCGTTCGTCCCAGATTCGCGCCGGAAGCGGCCATTGCGGGCCAGTTGTGCTTCGGATCACCAATGCCAGCTGCAGAAATGTGCCGCGAGTGCCGCGCGCTCGGCCTCGCAGTCGCTTTCGATCACCTCGCTGAGCCACCCACGAGCCTCGCCTTAGACACGGTCCCTGATGTAGGGAGATGCCGAAGTTATTTCTTTCGCAAAGCCGTTGGCGTCTTACTCAGCCGAAGGCGTTTTGTTATCACAAATCGGCGGTTTTGTTTTCACTGATGATAAGAAATCGCCAAAGAAAAACCCCGGGACCCTTTCGGGTCCGGGGCTTTCTTTCTAAAATGGAGCAGGCGAAGAGACTCGAACTCTCGACGTCCACCTTGGCAAGGTGGTGCTCTACCAACTGAGCTACGCCTGCGTGAGAAGGTCGGAGAAAAGGGCGCGCGGCGGTATGGTCAACAGGTTTCTTGAATCCCGTGAATATTTTTCACCGAAGGTTCTCCAACTCGAAGACCAACTGGTTCCTCGCCTGCACCGGCAGAGGCACCACGCCCGCCTTGAGCAGCGCCGGGGCCGTCTCGTCGGCCAGCAGATGACGGATCAGGAAATTCAAGCGCTTCGCCTCGGATTTGCGAAACACCAAGCGCACGGGTATCCGCAGCGGGTAGTCGCCGGTGTGCAGGTTTTCCGCCGTCGGTCCGTAGGCGACATCGCGCTCGCCCTTGGCCACCAGGAGAACCTTAAGCGGGCCGCCTTCCTCCGGGGGCGACGGCAGCAGTGCGATGCCGCCTTCTTCGCCGCTGATGCGGCCGGTGGCGCGCGCGACGTCGTCGAACTGCACGACCGTCGGTTTGAGGTCGGGGGTTTTCAGCACCTGGTAGCGGAAAAGATCCACCGCCAACCCGCCGCGCCGGCTTACCGCGACGGCGGTGATGCCGCGCACGCCCCACGAACCGGTTACGCCCAGTTCGCTCCAACGCTTGAGGTTGGTCACTTCCGACGCCCCAAAAATGCCCGCGAGCTGCCCGAATTGGATCTGGGTGAGCGGCACGCTGGCCGGGACCACGACCACCGTCGTCAGATAGCCGACGACCGAATTGGCGAACTCGGGCCCCGGCGGAGCATCCTCGGCGCCCAGCACCACGAGGCCCAGGTCGGCACCCCCGGCCGTCAGGGTCTCCATCCCCAGCCGGCTGCCGCGCAGATCGACGGTGAGGGGCAACTCGTTCGCGGCCGCGAAGGCCTTTAGCTCCGGCCCGAGCGCGTCGGCCACCAGATCCGAACCGACCAGACGGATGGGCTCGGCGAAAGAGGAGGACAGCGTGATCAACAAGCCAAACAGGAGGGCAACGGCGCGCTTCATAGGGTGCCGCGTTGGTGCCCGGCCCGGCCCGCGCAGGCAAACGCAAACCCGAGGGGCGGCTCCGACCCGGCTCGTTTCGCCGGGCCACGAGATGCGTCGCACCACGCCGCCACCAGCCAGCCGGTCAATCCAAGGTGTCGAGCTCGGGCCACTCGGCCAGCTTGCGGTGGAGGGTGCGCCGGCTGATGCCCATGAGCTGGGCCGCTTGGGTGCGGTTGCCGCGGGCCTTGATCAGGGCCTCGCGGAGCAGGCGTTTTTCGTTCTCCTCGACCGAAAGCGACGCGCCCGCTGGACCGGGCAGGGCGAGCACGGGCGCTCCGCCGCCAGACGAGATCGGGGTCGAGCCTGACGCGCCCGACGCGGCGCTACCGCCGCTCCCCTGCCCCGCGAAACCGGTCCACTCGCCGCGATAACGCGGATCGAGGTCGTATTCGGTCAGGCGACCGCCCCGGTGCATCACCACGGCGTTCTCGCAAAAATTCCGCAGCTCGCGGATGTTGCCCGGCCAGCGATAGGCGCAGAGCGTGCGCAAAGCGCCGGCCTCAAGCTGGGGCGCGGCGACGCCGTTTTCCTTGGCGAAAAACAGGAGGTAATGCGCGAGCAGCAGCGGGATGTCGTCCGGGCGCTCGCGCAGCGGCGGCATGGTGAGGCGAACGACGTTGAGGCGGAAAAACAGGTCTTCGCGGAACTTGCCCTCGCCGACCATGCGTTCGAGGTGGCGGTTGGTCGCGGCGACCAGGCGCACGTCGAGCGGGATGGGCTTGCTCCCGCCGACGCGCTCGATCGAACGGGTCTCCAAAAAGCGCAGCAGCTTCACCTGGGTGCTCGCGGTGATCTCGCCGATCTCGTCGAGGAAGAGCGTGCCGCCGTCGGCCGATTCGAAGCGACCGACCCGCCGCTCGCTCGCGCCGGTGAAGGCGCCGCGCTCGTGGCCGAAGAGTTCGCTCTCCAGCAGGTTCTCCGAAAGCGCCGCGCAATGCACCGCCACGAAGGGACCGCGCGAACGCGGGCCGGCCTGATGCAGAGCCTGGGCGATGAGCTCCTTGCCCGTGCCGCTCTCGCCTTCGACCAGGATGGTGGCGCGCGACGGAGCGACGAGGCGGACCTTGTCGATCAGGTCGCGCAGGGGCGCCGAATTGCCGACCAAGCCCTCGAAGCTGAATTTCTCGTCCAGCCGCTCGTGAAGTTGTTTCACCTCGATCTCGAGCGTCTTGGACTTGAGCGCGCGCTGGAGCAGCACCTCGAGGCGTTCGAGGTTGACCGGCTTGGTAAGGAAATCGACCGCGCCGCGTTTCATCGCCTCGACGGCGGTGTCCACGCTGCCGTAGGCCGTCATCATGATCACCGCCGGGCGCTGAGGGAGGGCGAGGGCCTTGTCGATAACCTTGAGGCCGGACTTGCCCGGCATGCGCAGGTCGGTGAGCACGGCGTCGAAGGGCTGGGCGTCGAGCAGGTTGAAGGCCTCGTCGGCGTTGGCCGCGACCGAGACGTCGTAGTCGTCCTCCAACGCTTCGCGCAGGCCTTCGCGGGTGTGCTTCTCGTCGTCGACGATCAATACGCTGGGCAACATGCCCGCGAATCACGCCGCGCGCCTCCGCCGGGTCAAGCCGGAGCGCGCCATTTCGGCACAGTCGCAACCGGCCAGTTCAGGAACGCAGCAGGCGGACGCGGCGCTGTTTGAGCGGAAATTGCAGGGTGACGGTCGTGCCCCGGCCGGGGTTGCTCTCGACCGCGATCTGGCCGCCGTGTTCGCGGAGGATGCGCTGCACGACCATCATGCCGAGGCCGTGGCCGCCGGGCTTGGTGGTGTGGTAAGGCTCGAAGAGCCGCGCCAGATTCTCGGGCTGGATGCCGGCGCCGGTGTCGGCGAAACCGATCACGAGATACTCCTCGTCGGCGCGCGCGGCGATGCGCAGGCGGCCGCCCGGCTGCATGGCCTCGGCGGCGTTTTTGATGACGTTGAAAAACACCTGCTTCACCTGATCGCGGTCGGCGCGCACCAGCGGCAGATCGGCGGCGGTGGCCACCTCGACCTGGATACCGCGGTCGGCCAGCTCGCGTTCCTGGAAGCTTAGCACCTCGGCGAGCACGTCGGTCAGACGGGTGTCGGAGAGGTCGGGCGGACGCGGGCGGATGGCCTGGAGGAAGTTCGCGATGATACCGTCGAGACGCGAGACCTCGTCCTGGCAGACCCGCAGGGAATCGGCGAGGCCGGCGGCGTCCTTTTTGTCCAGGCCGCGCAGTTTGCGCAGCCGGCGCTCCACGAGTTGGAGCTGGATGGTAAGGGAGTTGAGCGGGTTGCCCAGTTCGTGGGCCACGCCGGCGGCGAGCAGGACGATGGACGCCACCCGTTCGCTCTCGATGCGCTGGTCGGTGTCGAGTTTGTCGCGGGTGACGTCGGTGAGCACGACCGCGAAGCGCCGGGCCTCGCCGGCGAGGGCGGGCGCCGCCGGGACGCCGGGGGCCTCGAAGGGCACGAGGTAGAGGCGGACCGCGCGCGGCTCCGGGTAGCTCAGCTCGATCTCGCGGGTGAGGCTGCTGGCGTTGGCGAGGGCGGGGCCGAGGATGGCGCGCAGCCCGGGCACGAGGCGCCAGAGGGTGGGCGCGGCGGAGTCGGCGTCGCGCAGACCGAGCAGGCGGTGGGCGGCGGCGTTGGCGTAGGCGATCTCGCCGTCGGCATCGACCACCAGCACGCCCTCTTGGAGGACGTTGAATACCCTCTCGAACAGCCCGCGCTCGCGGCCTAGGCGCTGAGCGAGGGTCGCGAGGGTGGATGCGTCGAAGGTTTCGAGCCGCTCGAGCATGCGTTCCAGGGAGCTGGGTTTTTTCACCGCCACGGGCCGGATGTGAGGCCTCGGCGCGCGCTTGGCAACGCGCGCGTCGCGGCCCCGCTCGGCCGGCGCGCCGCTCAACACAGGTTCACCGGATCAACGTCGAGCACCTGCACGAGATCGTCGGGCCACTCGAACTTCGACCGCAGGCGGGTGAGCTCGGCCACGATGCCGGTCACGGGGGCGTTGCAGAAATACCAGAGCTGCCAGCGATACTCGTCCTGGATTTTCTCGATCGGCGCCGCCGCCGGGCCCATCAGCGCGACCTTCTCCTTGAGCGCCTCCTCGACGCGTTTCTTCCACTGCTCGGCGTAGAAGCGCAGCTTTTCCGGGTTCGGCCCGCGGAAAAGATGGTGCAACAAATGCCGCGACGGCGGGTAACCGAAATCGCGCCGCACCTTCAGCTCGGCCTGCGCGAAACCGACGAAATCGGCGTGACGGGAAAACTGGATCGCGCCCGCCTCGGGCGTGAAGGTCTGCACCAT
>JAIXVP010000322.1 GCA_027482905.1 Opitutaceae bacterium | reverse complement strand
CGGCGTCTGGGGCTGCGAGTTCATCGAGAACCCGCTCCAGCCCGGCTTCCTGAACCAGGGCGACCTCCCCATCGCGGCCGAGGCCGTGATCGCCCAGATCGGCCTGGTCATCGACAACACGACCAAGACCCGCGCCCTCTTCGAAATCAACAAGGGCACGAACAAAAACCCGGCCATCGACGTCAACGCCAACATCGCCCCCGAGGACCGCCGCATCCCCTTGCAAAACATGCTCTACATCGCCGACGGCCCGAGCGATGTCCCGAGCTTCTCCGTGACCAAAAAAGGCGGCGGCAAGGCCTACGGCGTCTACAACCCCAACCGCCCGGACGAGTTCGCCCAGAACGACCGCCTGCGCTCCGCCGGCCGCATCGACCACTACGGCCCCGCCGATTACCGCCCCGAAAGCAGCACCGCCCAATGGCTGCGCATGCACATCCAGGGCATCTGCGACCGCATCGTGGCCGACCGCGAAAGCGCCCTCGCCGCGCGCGTCGCCCGGCCGCCCCGCCACCTCAACGCCTCGCCCGAGGAGGAAGCCGCGCGCCGCACCGCCGCCGAGGCCGCCGCCGCGCCGAAGCAGCAGACTTTCCTGTAGGGAGGTGACTTTTCCGCGACGGTCCGCCCGCGCGACGAGTTTACCTTTGGCCTGAAACGTGCGCCGTGCAGAGTATCGCCATGTCGCCGCTTCCTCGTTTTCTCCGCCCCGCGCTCGCCGCCCTGCTCATCCTCGCGGCGGCCTCCGCCCACGCCGCCGGGACCCTCGTCTCCGGCCCCATGCTTGGTTACCGCGCCCACCGCGAAACCGTCATCGGCCTGGAGACGCGGGGCGCCCGCAAAGTCAGCATCGACTACCAGGTCGAAGGTCGCCCCGAGACCGCCCAAACCGTGACGATCACCTCGCCCTGGGTGTCCCCGGCCGGCGGCCAGCCGATGAAGTTTGTCCTGCCCCTGCTCGAGATGGGCGCTACCTACACCTACTCCGTCCGCATCGACGGCAAGGTGCAGAAATTCCCCTACCCCCTGACCTTCAAAACCACCGACCAGTGGGAATGGCGCAAGGATCCGCCGGCCTTCTCCTTCGTGTTCGGGTCCTGCGCCTACCTGAACGACCCGCCCTACGACCGCCCGGGCAAACCCTACGGCAACGGCACCGAGATCTTTCGGCACATGGCCGCGAGCGGCGCCGACTTCACCGTCTGGGGCGGGGACAACCTCTACCTCCGCGAAGCCGACTACTCCTCCGTCTCCGGGATCTGGTATCGCTACTCCCACGATTTCGCCACGCCCGACCTGCAACCGCTCTTCGCCGCCATGCCCCACTACCGGACCTGGGACGACCATGATTACGGCCCCGACAACGCCAACCAATCCTACGAGCTAAAGGACGTCACCCTCGCCGCCTTCAAGGCCTACTCCGGCAACCCTTCCTACGGAGAACCCGACCACCCCGGCGTCTACGGTAAATTCGTCTGGGGCGACGCCGCCTTTTTCCTGATGGACGACCGCTACTACCGCGACGAAACGATTCTGGATCAGGATGCGAACCCCAAAAAAAGCGCCTGGGGCGCCCGCCAATTCGAATGGCTGAAACAATCGCTGCTCTACTCGAAGGCGCAGAAAAACCAGACCTTCCGCTTCATCGTGACCGGAGGCCAGGTGGTGCAAACCGTCATCAAAACCGCCCGCTCCGAGACCCACGAGCTCTACCGCCACGAACGCGAGGAGTTGATCCAGTTCATCCAGGATAACCAGATCGGCGGGGTGGTTTTCCTGACCGGCGACGTCCACCACTCCGCCCTTTACCGTCGTCCCCTCACCGCCACGCAATCTATCTACGAACTCACCTCGTCTCCTTTCTCCAGCGGCTCCTGGCCTGCCGCCACCAGCGAAAAAGCCTCCGATCCATGCGTCGTCGCCGGCACCATCGTCGGCACCCAAAACTACTGCCGGATCGCCGTCACCGGCCCCAAAGACGCGCGCGCGCTGGTGATCCGGTGCTACGACAAAACCAACGCCTTCCAGTGGGAGCAGACCATCCCGTCCGCCGCCCTGCGCTAGGCCGTCCCAAACCCTCACCCGCCGTGGCCAAAGCCTCCAAACAACCACCCGCGCCCACCGTCCCCGCCGCCGGCACCGGCGCGCCCTTCCCGCTCAAGACGCGTCGCGACATCGTCGAGAACTGGCTGCCCCGCTACACCGGCGTGCCGCTGGCCGAGTTCGGCGACTACATCCTCCTGACCAACTTCCAGCGCTACGTGAAGTTGTTCGCCAAACAACACGGCGTGCCGGTGCGCGGCCGGGACAAACCCATGCCCAACGCCACCGCCGGGCGCATCACCATCATCAACTTCGGCATGGGCAGCGCCACCGCCGCCACCGTGATGGATTTGCTCTCCGCCGTGCCCCCGAAGGCGGTGCTGTTCCTCGGAAAATGCGGGGGCGTGAAGCACCGCGCCGAGCTCGGCGACCTCATCCTTCCCATCGCCGCCATCCGCGGCGAAGGCACGAGCAACGACTACTTCCCGCCCGAGGTGCCCGCCCTGCCCGCCTTCGCCCTGCAAAAGGCCATCTCCACCACCATCCGCGACCACGCCCGCGACTACTACACCGGGACGGTCTACACAACGAACCGCCGCGTCTGGGAACACGACGCCGACTTTAAGGCCTACCTGAAAAAGATCCGCTGCCTCGCCATCGACATGGAGACCGCGACCATCTTCAGCGTCGGCTTTTTCAACGAGATCCCCACCGGTGCCCTTCTGCTCGTGTCCGACCAGCCCATGAGCCCCGAAGGTATCAAAACCGCGGAGAGCGACAAAGCGGTCGACCACACCTACGTCGAGGACCACCTTCGCATCGGCATAGCCTCGCTGAACCAGCTCATCAACCAAGGCCTGACGGTGAAGCACCTGGTGTTTTGACGACCGGTCGGCGCGCCCGCCCACGCCGGTCGCGCGGGAGCGCGCCGACCGGCCGGATTTGGCTCCCGCGCGGCTCGCGCCTTACCTCGGAAGGAGCAAACGCGCCCGCTTGCCCTTGGCCCGGGTTTAGCTGATGACTCGTCCCCACCATGCGTGAGCCTCCCCCACTGAAATCGCCCCTCCTCCCGTTCATCGCGCTCGCCCTCCTCGCCCTGCTCTTCACCGGTTGCGCCAAAACCGCCCCCACCGCCGCCGCCGGTCCGGGCAAAAAAATCCTCAACGTCGGCAACGGCGCCGAACCCCAGGACCTCGACCCCCAGATCACCACCGGCGTGACGGAACACCATTTGTTGATGTCCCTGTTCGAGGGCCTCGTCGCCGAACACCCCTCGGGCGAGGGCATCGCCCCCGGCGTCGCCGAATCATGGGAAACATCCGCCGACCAGCTCACCTGGACCTTTCACCTTCGCGCCGACGCCAAGTGGTCCAACGGCGACCCCGTCACCGCCCGCGACTTTCTCCGCTCCTATCAACGCATCCTGACCCCCGCCCTGGCCGCCGAATACAGCTACCAGCTCTACCTTGTGGTGGGCGCCGAGGACTATAACCGGGGCACCCTGACCGACTTCACCAAGACCGGTTTCGCCGCGCCCGACGACCGCACGCTCACCCTGCGCCTCGTTCAGCCCGTGCCCTACCTGCCCTACGTGCTCCGGCACACCTCCTGGTTCCCCGTTCACCTGCCCACCATCGAGAAATTCGGACCGGCCGACCGCAAGGGCAGCGCCTGGACCCGCCCGGGCAATCTCGTCGGCAACGGACCTTTTGTGCTCACCAAGTGGCAACCCAACCAGGCCATCACCGTCGAACGCTCCCCGACCTATTGGAACGCCGCCAACGTCAAACTCGACGCCGTCGTTTTCCATCCCATCGAGGACGTCAACACCGAGGAACGCATGTTTCGCGCCGGCCAGCTCGACACGACCGACACCATGCCGCCGGACAAGATCGAGGTCTACCGTCGCGACCACCGGGAGATGCTCCGCCTCGACCCCTACTACGGCACCTATTACTTCAACATCAACGTCACCCGCCCGCCGCTGGACGACGTGAGGGTGCGCCGGGCGCTGGCCCTGGCCATCGACCGCGAGGCCATCGTGAAGACCATCACCCGCGGCGGCCAGGAACCCGCCTATCACTTCACCCCGCCCTACGCCGGCTACACCCCGGGCGACGTCCTTTCCGGCGGACTGGCCGAGGCCCGCCGCCTGCTCGCCGAGGCCGGCTACCCGGACGGGAAGGGCCTGCGCCGCCTCGAAATCCTCTACAACACCTCGGAGACCCACAAGGCCGTGTCCGAGGCCATCCAGCAGATGTGGCGCACCGGCCTCGGCGTGGACGTCGCCCTGCGCAACGAGGAGTGGAAGGTGTATCTGGATTCCAAGGACAACCTGGCCTACGACATCTGCCGCGCCGGGTGGATCGGCGATTTCCCCGATCCCCACGGCTTCCTCGAGGTCTTTGTCACCGGCGGCGGCAACAACGACACCGGCTACGGCAACCCGGAATACGACCGCCTGCTCCGCACCGCCCTCGGCATGCCGGACACGGCGGCGCGCATGGCCGTCTACCGCCAGCTCGACTCCATCCTCACCCGCGACGTGCCCGAGATCCCGCTCTATTTCTACAAGCGCGTCCACCTCGTGCACCCCCGGGTGAAAAACTGGGTGCCCAACATCCTCGACAACCGCGGCTGGCAATACCTCGACATCGACCCCGCCGTCCCCGCCGGGGACTTGAAGGGGAAAAGTTAAGCTTACAGCCACCGCCCCATGCTCCGCTTCATCCTCCGCCGCCTGCTGGAGACCATCCCGGTCCTCCTCGTCATCGCGTCGGCGACCTTCTTCATGCTCCGGCTCGTCCCCGGCGGCCCCTTCACCGCCGAAAAGGCCGTCTCCAAGGAGATCCTGCGCAACCTCCAGGCGCACTACGGCATGGATAAACCCCTGCCCGCCCAATACGCCGCCTACCTCTGGGACATCACGCCCAAGGCCTTCGCCCCCTGGCGGCTCTTCGCCGACGCCGACCGGAACGAATCGCCCGACTTCGACCTGAAGGCCGCCTTCGGCATCAATCTTGGCCCGTCCTTCAAATACCCCAACCGCACGGTCAACGAGATCATCGCCGACAAACTCCCCCACTCCCTCGAACTGGGCCTCTGGGCCCTTGCCGTCGCGCTAGCCCTCGGCGTTCCGCTCGGCGTGCTCGCCGCGATGCGGAAAAACACCGCCGTCGACTACACCGCGTCCACCCTCGCCATGGTCGGCATCTGCGTGCCGACCTTCGTGATGGGCCCCCTGCTGGTCCTGTTCTTCGCTCTGCACCTGCGCTGGTTCAACGCCTCCGGCTGGTATTTCGCCTCCGACCGCGTGCTGCCCGCCGCCACCCTCGGCCTGGTCTACGCCGCCTACGTCGCCCGCCTCACCCGCGGCGGCATGCTGGAGGTGTTGAACCAGGACTACATCCGCACCGCCCGCGCCAAGGGCGCGACCGAGACCCGCATCGTGCTCCGCCACGCCCTGCGCGGCGGCCTGCTTCCGGTGGTGACCTTCCTCGGCCCCGCCATCGCCGGCATCATCTCGGGCTCCTTCGTGATCGAGACCATCTTCCAGATCCCCGGCCTCGGCCGCGAGTTCGTCACCTCCGCCTTCAACCGCGACTACACCCTGGTGAGCGGCACCGTGCTGCTCTACGCCGGGCTGATCATCGCCCTGAACCTCGCGGTGGACGTCGTCCAGGTCTGGCTCAACCCCCGTCTTAAATTCGAATGAACGCCGCCGCGCTCACCGCCCCGCCCGCCGCCGCCGAAGCCGAACGCCCGCATTCGCCCGGGCGCGACGCCTGGCTGCGTCTGCGCCGCAACCGCCTCGCGGTCGTGTCCGGCGTCTTCGTCCTCCTCCTCGCCACCGTCTGCATCGTCGCCCCGCCCTTCCTCGGCCACGGCTACGCCGACCAGAACCTCTCGCTCGGCGCCACCCCGCCCTCCGCCGCGCACTGGTTCGGGACCGACGAGCTCGGTCGCGACCTCTTCGCCCGCCTGCTCTACGGCGGCCGCATCTCCCTCATGGTCGGCCTCATCGCCTCCTGCGTCGCACTCACCATCGGCGTTTCCTACGGGGCCATTGCCGGCTACACCGGTGGCAAACTCGATGCCTTCATGATGCGCGTCGTTGATATCCTCTACGCCCTGCCCTTTACCGTGTTTGTCATCCTGATGATGGTTTTCCTCAAGGAGCCCATGAACCAGCTCGACGCCGCCCTTCGTGGATTCTCCGTTTTCGGCTACACTCCGCTCGGCGACCTCCAGGGCATCGGTAAGATCGTCGGCCTCTTCGCCGCGATCGGCGCCGTCGAATGGCTGACCATGGCGCGCATCGTGCGCGGACAGGTTCTCACCGTGAAGAAAATGGAATACATCGAGGCCGCCCGCACCCTTGGCTACGGCCACACTCGCATCATTTTTCGCCACATCGTGCCCAACGTCCTCGGCCCCGTCATTGTGTTCACAACCCTGACCATCCCCGCCGTGATGATGCTCGAAAGTTTCCTCAGCTTCCTCGGTCTCGGCGTGGACGCCCCGCTCAGCAGTTGGGGCACGCTCATTAAAGACGGCGCCGACAAAATGGAAAATTACCCGTGGTTGCTGATCTTCCCCGGCGGCATTTTTGCGCTCACCCTGCTCTCGCTCAATCTCCTCGGTGACGGCCTGCGCGACGCGCTCGACGTCCGCGCCGCCAAGG
>JAIXVP010000265.1 GCA_027482905.1 Opitutaceae bacterium | reverse complement strand
TGCCTAACGTCAAAACTGAGCCGCGACCATGCCTGGCGCAGTTCGTGCGTAAGCACGAAATGTGACAGGCATGGTCGTTGGCTCCAGTGCCTTGTTAGGCTCATTTTTTGTCGCAGGCGAGATGGATTATAGCTTCGTCTATTAACTTAGGTCGCTCCTGTAGAATACAGGAAATCAAAGTTCGAATACTCCATAAAGAAGCCATACTCTGTGTCCCAATTTGGAGATTGTAGGGAAATCTGAAAGTGCCACAAATATTTGCCTTCCGATTGCTTATCCTCCTCAAGCAAGAAAGAAATTCCGTTTATTGATTGATTTACATCTTCCCTCGACATGCCTTCTGACCAAGCACCTTCAGCGATAAAGGTGTCGATTCCTCTATTAACGTAATTCTGTGTATTCTCAAAGATGCAATATACAAATTCGACATAACTCGTTGACTTAAGATTAGTGCGATTCACTTCGAATTCAATTTCGCGAATTCCAAACTCGCCGCAATTCACATCAAATGTCTCGAAGTTATATTGCTTTTCGAAAAGTGCCATGAAGTCTTTCTTAGATATCATTTTGATTTGAGGTGCCTAACGTTAAAGCTGAGGGACGCGGACGCTTGGCGCGAAGCCTGCGCAAGCAGGATTCGTGACAAGCGTTCGCGTTCCCTCTAGCGCCTTGTTAGGCCAGTTTTCCGTATTCTGCTGTTCTTTTCTCTTCATTTACTGGCTATGTTTTGTCCTCGTAGGATCGAAAGCGTGCACCAATCCAGGCGAAAATGAATGGTAATACTATGAGCGCTACTACAAGCCAATAATCCTCAGAAGCTTTACTAAACGCCTCCATACCTTTGGTCGTGATCGCTTCTGGTCCCATTCCATCACGAAAAGTCCAGCACACCATAGCTCCATATAGAAGATTAAGCGCACTGATTATGCCCAGCCCGCGGAAACACCATGTTCTGGTCGCTCGCCGCCGTGAAAGTGCTCCGAAAATTCCAAGGAACCAGGCAGATATGAATAAGAGGAGAAACGATATGCTCGGATCCATTTTGGTTGCCTAACGTCAAAGCTGAGCGACACGTGTGCTTGGCGCAGAGCCTGCGAAAGCAGGATCTGTGACAAGCATACGTGTTCGCTCTAGCGCCTTGTTAGGCCAATTATTTATTTGTAGTCCAATGATTTCCGAAACCGCTTGTCTGGATTCGGATTGGATCTTCATGGATTGGTTTCTCTTCATTTCGAGCTCCTGCGGCAAGCCGGAAAATCGACTACGTGGGTTTGGAATAGGCTTGGATTCTATTCTTTCGGGCTGGTGGAGAATACTCGTGAAGCCTTGAATCGTAAATTGATACTATATCGAACGTTTCTCGACGACTCGATTGCGAAGGTTTGATAATGGATCGAATATGCCTAACGTTGTATGGGTGAAGAATTGTTGGTTTCAGCCGAATTTAGTCCAGGGAAAGTTAAGGATTGTGGACTTTTTCGGTGGATATTTTGGGTAAAATGATGGTGAAAATGCGGATTTCCTCGTTGGTTCTGGATTGGCTTACCCGCGCCTGATTTCCGAACCCTCGAACCGGATCGAGAGCCGATATACCTTCTTGATTCGGCAACTTATCTTGCCGGTGGCGGTGTCGAAGGTGTCGGGCACCTCAATTCGATGGAGATCGACCGTCGCGTGGTAGCCCCGTTCACTAAATACATCGATGACGATGGCCAATGCGAGGGGGTCGTCCAGCAGCGAGTCCTCGGTGTTGACCGAGGCCACCCCGGAAATGGCGTGGCGAAGAACGATCGGCATCACCTTGCGGGCAATGAAATCGACGACTTTGGAAAGAAGCTCAGCGTGCTCGAAGGCGTAGTCGTCCAATCTTTTGACCAATTCCTGGCGGGCGTGAACGACGATATCGTTGGCGACCGGTATCGAACGCAGCAGGTCGTGGGTGCGGGGATCGAGCTCGAGCGAGCTTTGGTATTGGAGCTCGCGCAGGATGTTCTGCTCCACATCCGCGATCTGCCCCTGGGCGTTCACCAAGTGATAGTGGAAGATCTCGCGCAGCGATTGGAGGGCGTCCCAGGTTTGTTCCTTGAAAACGCGGTAGCGGCGCTTGGCCAACTCGAGGTCGTAGTCGGTGACCCGTTCCTCCATCAGTTCACCCAGACCGGTGCGTCGGACGTCCTCGTTGTGGGCACGGATGTCGAGGCCGCGCTTCAGCTGTCGTTCGACCGAGGTCTTTTCGTCCACGAACAGCACCATGATGTGGATGGTGGGGTGGCGGAAATGCATGCGCAGAGCGGTGTGGTAGAATTCACGCCGCAACGAGTGCATGCGATCGACGAGGAGCTTGAGGCACTCGACCTGGACCTTGGTTCGAGGGAAGCCGTCGAGGATCACGCCGTCGCGGTAGGCGGGCTCGATGAGCTTGCGAAAAAGCAGGCGCATGACTTCGCGATCGCCGACCATGTGCCCGGCGTCCTTGATCTGTTTCGCCTCGGGCGAGTCGAGCAGGGCGCTGACCACGATGGGTTCGCAGGTGAGCCCGCGGGCCTTGAGGATGAATGTGGTGTTGGTGCCTTTGCCCGCGCCCGGCGCGCCGCCGAGCAGGATGATCTCCTTGGGGAAACGCAGCTGGTCGCGGCCGTAGTCCTGTTCGAGGTCACGCCAGACCGCGTCGAAGATCACCTGGGCGTCCTTGATCTCCAGGTCCTGGTGGCGGGCGACCGCGACGGCGGGCGGCGCGACCGGGATCATCATGGGGGGCGTGGTGAGGAAATCCGGTTTGGGGGAAGACATGAGGTGCGGCCCCAGACAGAGCGAAAGTCACGGACGTTTCCATCGCGAACTGAAGCGATGGGCGTTC
>JAIXVP010000202.1 GCA_027482905.1 Opitutaceae bacterium | reverse complement strand
GCCCGGGGCCACAGGAAGCGGCCAACAAAAAAGGCGGCCCGTTTCGGGGCCACCTCCCGGTCTCGTCGGAAAGCGATCTCTTGAATGCCATATAGACCCGGGCGGAAGCGGCTGCAAGCGTGGCGGCGGGGCGCCTTCACCGCCTGCTCCGGCGTTTGCGTTGCGGCTCCAGCGCCATGGTGTGCCAGACGCGATCGCCCCAGGAAAAGCTAGGGCATGTGATGCCTTCCGCCACCATCGCCTCCCGCAACGCATTGGAAACCCAGATCGGGCCGCCGTACAGAAAGCGCCGGTCGCGGAACAGGTGCACGCTGCCGGGCAGGAGTTCGTCGCGGAGGAAATACCGAGGGACATCGTTCCCGTCCGGCTTGGTCCACTGCAGGAGCGGCGCGCCGTTCCAGCCGGGCACCCAGCGCCAGCCGCTGGCATCTAGATCGACGGCGGGTATGTCGCGCGTTGCCTCGAACAGATGGAAGCGTCCTTCCGGCACCACCTCGCCGGTCGCGAGCGTGATCTCGATGGGGTGGGTGTCCACGCCCTCGGGCTCGAACTCCCGCATCAGCGCCGCGGCCTTGTCGGAGACGATCACCATGGTGCCCAGACGCGCAGCGCCGATGACGTCGCCGATCTGCTCCGCCTTGCGCGCGCGGGATGTGAAGCGGATGGGGGCGGCCATCGCTTCCGGCGTTCGGAGCCTGTCCCAGCCACGCCCGCCGCCCCAACCCGGTTCGCCTTGATATCCCCCGATCGGCGGGTGCGCCGGGTTGCTGCGGACGGGATAGGTGAGGACAGGCTTATCGCCGCGGATGCAGGTGGATAACACGCTGACGCGCATCTCCGAATAGCGCCGCATGGCCGTGCCGGCGTGCCGGTCATCCGCAGCCCTCGCCTCCGCCCGGAATGCCGCGCCTGGATCAATCGAGGCGGTGGCTCCGGTCGCGGGGGGCGCGTGCGCGTCCACCTCCAGCGTCAGGCGGTAGACCGATCCCGGCAGGCCAGGCCAAGCGCCCAGTCGGACATGGATCCGCTCCGTCGGGCTGATCCCTGCCGTATCCCCGTCCCGGAATACCGGGCTCTGGCGCATCAGAAGGTCCGCGACGTGGATGGCCCAGCGCACCAAATCCTCGGGGGGTAGCGCCGTGGTCGGCTCCATCACCAGGTCGTGTCCGACGAAGGCATCCAGCCCGCGCAGCACGACGCCAACCGCCCGGCCCGGGCCGTCGAACAGTCGCGGCTTCAGCCACAGCCGATGGTAGGTATTGGCACCGACGAAGCCCGCCATCCTGGCCGCAGGCTGCAGGACGCCGGAGGTCGGCCAATGGACGGCGATGGCGCTCGGCATCGCGGCAACAACGGCCGCCGCGATCTCGGTCAGTGTCCAGGCGACGGTGAAGGCGTCTCCGTTTGAGTTTTCATCAGCCGGCTCGGCCGGGGCGATGACGAGGTGGGCGGTGTGCGGGCGGATGGCCTTGCCGGCCTCCGGCCACCAAATCGCCTGCGCGGCCGCCGCTTCGATGACGCCGCCGGGGACCGGATGATCCAGGTGTCGGATCGAGTACGGCAGCTCCATGAACCGGATGAGGAGCGGATTCCCGGGTTTCCGCCGGGCCGGGTCGATTTTGGCGATCCGGCGATAGCGGAACGATGCCACAATTCTACCGGCCGGCAGGCTGGCGGCGGGCTCGGAAAGGAGGATTACGGCCGTCAATCGCGACATGCGTCGTGTGCTCCTTCGTTCACTGACGAACCCCTACGACAGCCAGTGCCGCGTCGAAACAGTCGGTCTGGCGACCGTCGTGCCTGCTCCGCGCCCGGCGTTGTCGGCACTCGGGCCACACGCGCCGACAGCCCGTCCCGCCACGGCGGGTTGCGGTCCGGGCGCGGATGGGCGTGCCATCCGCGGCGAGGGTTCTCTCCGCGGTCAGGCAGACATGGCCCGGTGTCATGCGCAGGCGGTGGAGGTCGAGGCGCGTGATGTTCTGGCAGGCGCGGGTGACGCGGCGGGCGAGGGCACCCTGGCCGTGCTGGGTGGCGGGGTCGATGGTGAGGACGCGGTCGCCGATGCGGATGATCAGCAAGCCTTGGCAGACATGTTCCAGACAAAGGCGACCAGCATCGTAATCCCAAGCATGTAATTCATCCACAAGGTCGGGCGGCTTTTGACGACCGGATGTTTTCCGGTCAATATATCCTTTTCCATGAGTCTCTTTGTTGATAATTCTATTCCAAACTTCCTCCTTAGCGCGTGGTCCTTGAATGGGATGTAGAACAGTATATCGTTCATGATCGAACGAAACGAAAAAAATGCTATCAAGGATACGACAAGAACTAACTCGGGCCGTGCTGTAAGTGCATACCTGACTGTCGTGGCCGGCTTGCCAAGGCAGGACCAGTGCAGCCTCGATGATGAGTCAGCACAGGGTCAACGCCGCCCCGCGCCCGGCCTGCCGGCATCCACCTCCTCCATCGTCAGCCGATAGACCGGCGCCGGCAGGCCGGGCCAGGTGCCGAAGCGCACGCGGATGCGCTCCGCCGGGCTGATCCCCGCCGTATCCCCGTCCCGGAACACCGGGCCGGCATTGAGGAGATAGACCGCGATGTTGAGTGCGCGCTGCGCCAGGGCGGCGGGCGGCAGCGCCGCGGTCGGCTCCATCACCAGGTCCCGCCCGACGAAAGCGTCCAGCCCCCGCACCGCGATGCCCACGGCCTGACCCGTGCCGGGCACCAGCCGGACATCGAGCCAGAGCGAGAGGGGCAGCGCCTCCCGCGCCAACTCCGCCATGCCAGAAGCGGGTTGCAGGACCTCGGAGGCCGACCAATGCACCGCGATCACGCTCGGCATCGTCGCGACCAGCGCGGCGAGGAGGGTGGTCAGCGACCGGGCCGTCGCCACGGCGTCCGCGACCGGCTGGGCGGCATCGGGCACCATCGGGGCGACGATGAGGTGAGCGGCCTGGCGCCGCACCGCCTGGCCCGCTTCCGGCCACCAATAGGCCTGGGCGGCCGCGGCCTCGATGGAGCCGTCCGGCACCGGGCGATCCATCCTGATGACGACGAAGATCCGGCCATCCAGCCGCAGCAGCACGTGCTCGCCGGTCGCCTGCGTCCCATCGCCCAGCAGGCTGGCCCGGGCCGGGCCCAGCGTGGCGAGGAGGCGATCGGCCGGAATGCGGGCGGCCCTGTCGGCCAGGATCACCATTGCCATCAGTCGAGACATGCACCCTCCGCCCCTGTCTGCCGATGAATCCCTACGACATCCGGTGCCGTATCGGAACCACCGGCCAGCGGGCGGGCGCGGGCTACTCCGCCCCTGGCGGCGTCGGCACCCGGGCCAGGTGGGTCACCCGCCGGCGGCCATGCGCGCGGGGCGACAGCGCCTCCCCATGCAGCCGGTTGTCGAAGACCCGCGCACCGCCACGCGCGACCTCCAACAGACAGAAATGCCCGGTGACGCGGGCCAGCCACCAGCCCGCCGGCAGGCCGTCCCGCACCGCGCGCGTCAGCGTCTTCCGACCCTCCACCGGGTGGGGCTCCGCGGGGATTCCGGCCAGGCCGAGCGCGCCGACCAGGTCGCGCCACCAGGCTGTGACGACCTCCCGCCCCGGCGGATAGCGGTCCGGCGCGACGCGGGAGAGCAGCGCGCAGGCGCTGGCATAGTCGAGGCCCGCGGCGGTCGCGACCGCGGTCGGGCCGCACCAGGGGGCATGGCCGCCACGCTCGCCGGCGAAATCCTCCGGGCGGCGCAGGCGGCGATCATTGGCGGGCGGCGG
>JAIXVP010000087.1 GCA_027482905.1 Opitutaceae bacterium | reverse complement strand
CTGGTCGACGAGACCCGCGAGCGCATCGACAAGGCCCTGCTCCAACGCTCCGACTACGACAACCACTGGCAGGCTTTCAACGTCGCCAAGGCCGTCGCCCGCTTCTCCCTCGGTCTCTCCAAAAAGGACGAAACTTCCCGCCTCATCGAGCGCATGGTCGAACGGATCAACGCGACCAGCTCCACCGGCTTTTTCGACGACGCCACCACCGGCATAGGCGGCAATTTCAACCTCTACGGCGTGATGAGCTTCTCGTTCATCCGCTCCGCCCTCCAGCTCCACGCCAACTCCGGCGTGCGCGACCGCAAGCTACCCACCCTGCGCACCTACGGCGAGAAATACATCAAGATGATGCCCGACCTGGTCCGCCCCGACGGCCTCGGCTGGGCTTTCGGCCGCGCCGCCGGCGTCTACGGGCAGATGCACTGCATCTCCCTCGTTCTTCAAGGTTTACGCGACGGCTGGATCGCCGACACCGACAAGCCGAAGTATTTCGATCTGCTCCGCCGCCTGTTTGTGTTTTTCTACCAGACCTACCTCGATCAGGAGCACGGTTTCCTCGACCTGCGCGACCCGGAGCGCACCGCCTACGCGCACCACACCACGCGCATGGCCAACTTCGACGCCGCCCGCTACCTTTGCCAGTGGTCCCGCCTCTCCAAGACCGTCGCCCTGCCCCTCGCCTCCGGCAAGCCCGAGGGCCCGCGCACCGTCGCGCGCTTCGTCATCTTCGACAAATCGTCCCGCAAGGAGCAGGGCCTCTTCCTCTACCGCAACGCCGAGACCGGCCTGCACGCCCAGATCCCCCTCGTCGGCACCGGAGCCCACCTGACCGCCGACTCGCTGCCCTTCCCGCACTCCCCCGGCGTCTTCGACTGGCCGAACAACGTTTACGCGCCCATCCTCACCCCCGAGCTCACCTTCGGGACCCAGGTTACCTTGCCCGCCTTCTACGGTCGCGGTTGCGTGACCGGCCTCGGCCTGCGCAACAGTTTCTTCTTCCGCTACGAACAGCCCGAGCTGATCAACACCCAGGAAGAAATCCAGAAGGGCCTCGGCTCCGTCAAGGTGCAGTGGACCTTTACCGGCCCGCAGATTTCGGTCGAATACGCCTACTCCGTCAAACAGCAGGTCACCCTCGACAAGTTCCGCTACCAGATCGCCATCGCCGCCCCGCATTCCCGCTACCGCGTGGCCGGCATGCCCACCGTCGGGGAACACGGCCACCGCTGCACCGTGCAAAAGGACGACTTCCAAGGCGTTTGGCAGGAGACCGAGGTCGTCACCGACGATCCCGCCTACCGCACCAACTTCGGCAAGATCCACTATATCCAGACCCTTCTCCGCGACCACCCCCTGATCATGCGTCCCGGCCAGGTCTACCGCTTCGTGGTGAACTTCGAGCCCGATCTGACCCAGCTGGACGGCTAAAGCGCGGCGCTCCGCGCCGCGAGATGACCAATGACCAATGTCCAATGTCCAATGAGTAAGCGCGAGGCGCCCGCGTTGAACTCATCGAGCTCCGGCGTCCGAGCATTGATCATTGGTCCTTGGTCATTGGTCATTCTCTGAGCGATGTTATCGCGAAGAGTCATCCCCTGCCTCGATGTCCACGCCGGGCGCGTGGTGAAGGGCATCAAGTTCCTCGAACTGCGCGACGCCGGCGACCCCGTCGAGTCCGCCAAGGCCTACGACGCCCAGGGCGCCGACGAACTCGTGTTTCTCGACATCACCGCGTCCTCCGATGGCCGCGGCATCATGCACGACGTCGTCGCCGGCACCGCCGAACAGTGTTTCATGCCCCTCACCGTCGGCGGCGGCCTGCGCACCGTGGCCGACATCGAGGCCATGCTCAAAAGCGGAGCCGACAAGGTCTCGCTCAACACCGCCGCGATCAAGGACCCCGCGCTCATCCGCGCCGCCTCGGAACGCTTCGGCGCCCAGTGCATCGTCCTCGCCATCGACGCCAAACGGGAGCCCGACGGCCGCTCCTGGCGGGTCTACACCCACGGTGGCCGCAACCGCACCGAACTCGACGCCGTCAAATGGGCCGAACAAGCCGTCGCGCTCGGCGCCGGAGAGATTCTGCTTACCTCGATGGACGCCGACGGCACCCTCGCCGGTTTCGACTGCCCGCTGACGCGGGCCGTATCCGACGCCGTCAGCGTGCCGGTAATCGCCAGCGGAGGAGCGGGCAAACTCGAGCATTTCGCCGACGTGATCCGCGACGGCCGCGCCAGCGCGGTGCTAGCCGCCAGCCTTTTCCACTTCGGCACCCTGACCGTCGGCCAGGTCAAGGACCACCTCGCCACCGCCGGCCTGCCGGTCCGACGCTGAAGCGTTTCGGATCGAAGTTGTAGCGCGCTAGCCGTCGGTCCGAAAAGGCGCGGCGGGCAGGCCCTCGCGGTTGGCCAGGTTGCCGCGCGGAAAAGCGGCCCAGGCGTAGCGCAAGGCGGACGGGGCGGCGACGCCGGGGGCCGAAACCACGACCGAGTCGCCCTCGATCCGCGCCTCGGCTTCCACCCAGACGCGATCGGCCCCGGCGACATAAAAGCCGACCAGACGATCCTCCGGCAGGGCTTTCGTGATCTTCGACACCCAGGGAGCGCGGCCGATGGCGAGACCGGAACCGGTGTCGGAAAAACGGACACGAATCGCCCCGCCCTCCACCGCGTGGCCGGCGTAGCGCGGGCCGGAACCGACGATCTTTTCGCCGTAGACCCGCTCGCGGGCGGCGAGGGCGAGGCGACGGCCGACATGGACCTTGTTGTCCGGATGCACGTCCTTGGGATCGCCGATGTCGCTGGTCACGGCCATGGCGGTGGCGGGCAACGCGAGCGCGGCGGCCTGGGCTTCGCGCAGGAAGGCCCAGCCCTTGGTGGAAACGGGTTCGGCGTCCGCGTAGCAGCCGGGCAGTTGAACAAAAACAAAGGGCAGCTCGGGGCGGTCCCAAGCAGTGCGCCAGCCCTCGATCAAACGGGGAAACCAGACGCGGTAGTCGGCGCCTTTCGAGCCATCGGCCTCGCCTTGATACCACAGCACGCCGCGCAGCGCGAAAGGCGCGAGCGGAGCGATCATGCCATTGAAGGAAATCGTCGGGGTGTTGGGTCGCTTGGAGGCGGACGGATGGGCCATCGGGTCCGGCTGCACGGGCTCCGGGCGGGCTATTTTCGGGGCGGGCGGCACGGGTTGGCCGGCGGCGCGGGCGGCGGAGGCGAGCTCCGCGTGGGCGGCGACGGCGGCCTTGTGCGCGGGGCCGACCGTGGTTTCCCAATCCTTCATGTCGACGCGGTAGGCCTCCATCAATTCTGGGCGATCCTTGACCGCGCGATGGCGGGCGAGAGCGCTTTCCCAATCCGCGAGGGTCTTGGCCACCGGCGGATCGCGGCGGATGCTTTCGACGGGCATCCACGTGACGATGGGCGTGCCGCCCCAGGCGGCGTTGAGCACCGCGACGGGCACGCCCTGGCTGGCGCGCAGCTCGCGGGCGAAGAAATACGCCACGGCGGAGAACCCCTTCGCGGCCTCGGGCGTGGAGGGTTCCCACTTACCCTTGGGTTCGGCGAGGGGCTCGGGCGACACGGTCTTGGTAACCTTGAAAAACCGGATGGTGGCGTCGGTCGCCTCGGATAGCGAATCGGCGGCCGACCCGGAGCTCAGGGGCGAATCCATGTTGGACTGGCCGGAGGCGAGCCAGACGTCGCCGACGAGCACGTCGCGCACGGTGACGGTGTTGGCGGCGCGCGCGACCAGTTCGCGCGGCTCGGCCGAAGCGGCGAGCGGCGCCAGCGTGGCGCGCCAGCGGCCGGCGGTGTCGGCGGTGGCGGCGACGGTTTGGCCGGCAAAGGCGATCATCACATTTTCGCCCGGCGCGGCGGAGCCCCAGACGGGCACGGGAACCTCGCGCTGGAGCACGGCGTGGTCGGAGAAGAGCGGGTGCAGGCGCACGTCGGCGGAGGCGACGGAGGCGAGCGCGGCGAAGGCGGCGAGGAAGGGACGGAGGTAGGGAGGCATGGGAGTGGGGCGAGGGTTGGATGGGGCGGCTAGGTGCCGAAGTTGCGATCCTGGTCGGGTTGCGGAGCCGGCGGGGGCGGGGTGCCCTGGAAGACGGGGCGCGGAGGCACGGTGGTGCGATACTCGTCCACGCGGAGACCGATCTGGTCGAAGGGCACCGGCTTGAAGCCGGGAATGCGGCGGAATACCTCGGAGTCGCTCTTGAGGGCGAAATCACCGGCGGCGGCGTTCAGGAAACCGGGGTCGGCGGGAGTGGTCCAATTGTCGGCGGCGTGGAGCAGTTCGGCATTGTCGCGGTTCTTGCGGCTGAGGCCGAATTTGATCGGGTCGCCCCTGGGGATGACGATGAGGTTGCGCTCGAAGCGCGTGCCGCGCGGGAGTTCGGGCCGGTCGGCGAGGCGGGCGGCGAGGCCGGGGAAACGCTCGGACCAGGGCGGGGAGTCCATGACCATGTCGGCGACGCGTTTGTGGAGGTGCTTGTTGGTGGCGTAACCGCGCGAGTCGCCGCGGTCGTCGAGACCGAAGACGGGGCCCTCGTCCTTCACGAAAATGTTGTTCTCGACCACATGATCGGGACCGGAGGCGATCCAGACGCCGGTGCGCGGGCCGGCGAAGACGTTGCCGTAGACATGAAAACCGCTGGCGCCGTCGTCGGGGTTCACGCCGCCGACGGTGTCGTAGAGGAAGTTGTAGCGGATGACGACGCCACGGATGGTCCAATCGAGCCAGGAGTAGAACGAGCCGGTGTCGGCCGAGCCGAAGCCACAGGAAGAGACCTCGTTGAACTCGAAGACATGATCCTGGCCATTCACGAGGATGGCGTCGCGCGGCGCGTCGTGTATCCGGTTGTGGGCGACAAGCACGCCGACGGCGTCGCGGCGGCCGCGGTGGTTGCTGGCGCCGCCGAAGCCGACGTCCACGCCGGCGGAATACTGCGCGCGGCGCACGCCGTAATGGTGGATGTGGTTGTTCAGGATCCGGTCTTCGGAGGATTCGAGACGGCGCGAGTCGCCACCGCTCACCAACACGCCGCCGGCGCCGAGGTCATGGAGGTCGTTGCTTTGCACGACGGAGCGGCGGCCGTTGAGCACCACGGAGGTGCCGGCGATATGGTGGACGCGGGAGCCGAGGAGTCGGAGGGAATCCACTTTTTCGGCGACGAGGCCGTGGCCGAGCGAATAGCCGAGATCGAGCCCGACGAAGTCCACGTGAGCCAAGCCGGTGGCGGTGATGAGCGGCTCGGCGAGCTGGGTGACGGTGAGCTCGCGCACACCCTCGGGCGGCCAGACGAAGAGCACGCCGGTGGCGAAATCAACGGCCCACTCGCCGGGGCGGTCGATTTCCTCGATGAGGTTAAGGGCATACCAAGGCTCCTTGCCGTTGCCGGGGCGGGAGCCGTCGGGGTTGGTGATGTATTTGTAGCCGATGCCGTTGGGGATGCCGGCGGCGAAGGCGACGGTGCGCGCGACGGGGTCGATCTTGGCGACGCGGATGGCGGGATCCTCCCAGCCGACGCGCCACTGGCCCTTGAGCCAGACATAAGAGTTGTCGAGCCAGCGGGCGGGACGGTCGTCCGCGTATTCGAAGGTGCCGGGGGCCTTGTTGGAGCCGTTGACGAGCACGCGCTTCATCACGGCGAAACCTTCGTTCGGCCAGCGCGAGAGCGGCAGGCGGGCGCCGTCGGCGAAGACCTCGAAGAGGCCGCCGTGGTCGTCGAAGACGGCGGGAAACTCCGGCACGGAAGCAAGCCCGGCGGAGGCCAGGGCAAGGGCGACGAGGTGCGGCCGGGCGACGGGGTCGAGGCGGGCGAGGACCGCGGGGTTGGTGGGGCGGCGAAAATCGGCGAGGGCGACGGTGCGCCCGCCGAGAAGGCGCGCGGGTGGTTCGCGCGAAGCCGAGCGGTAAACGATCGGCGAGTCGGCGGTGCCGGAGTCTTCGGCGGTAAGGACGAAGGATGTGGTGCGGATATGGGCGCCGGGGAGGAGTTCCACCGCGATGCCGCCGGCCGGGAGCAAAGCGGAAGCCTTGCGGCGGCGAATTTCGTCGCGCGCGCGCTCAAGCGTGGCGAAGGCGGTGGCGGGCGAACGACCGTCTGCGGAGTCGGAGCCGGCGGGGGCGACGTGCAGGCGGAGGCCAGGTTCGGCCACGACGGCGCAAGGGAGGAAACCGAGAAGACAGGCAACGATAACGAGGCGCATGGCGAGGAGGAATCAGGGGGCGAGGAGGCGGAAACTACGCTCGACCAGCGGCGCCATTTTCACGGCGGGCTCGGTGCGGCGGCCCCATTGCCAGGCGACCACCCGGACCGTCACCGGGAACTTCGTGCGGGGCGGGACGGAGGTGAAAACGAGTTTCCCTTCCACGATCCTGGCCGGGCCGGCGGCGACGAAAAACGACACCGGCAGGCCAGAGTCGGCGGTGGCGTCGAGCGGGATGGAGACGGTGCCGGCGGGAACGTCGGCGAGTGGCGCGAAGTTTATCTTCTGCGAAGCGCCGATGGTGTTGCGGAGGGCGCCGCGCAGATCGACGCCGGCGGGCTGGACAACGCCGCGGATGGCGGCGTCGCCGGGGTGGCGCAGGGCGAGGTAAGTGGCGCCGCCGCCGAGCCAAACGCGGTCGAGGGCGATGCGGAAACGGTCGCCGCCGAGTGGCTCGACGGGGCCGCAGAGCCATTCGACGGAGAGGGGGCCGGGGGCTTGGGCGAGTTTTTCGCCGGCGCCAAGAAAGCCCTCGGGGATGGCCGCGGCGAGGGCGCCGCGCACGGCGAAGGTCAGTCCGTCCGGCTCGTAGTCGAGCGACTTGAGGTTGACGATGCCGTTGAAATCGTGGGGCAGACCCTTGCCATCGGCGGAAAGAAACACCGGGAGCTGCGTGTCGGCCTGCCAGTTGATGGCGGCGAAGGCCTGGGCCTCGGCGGCGGCGGCGCGGTCAAAATACCACGGGAGGGCGACGGACGCGGTGGCGGCAGCGGGACCGGCGAGGTTCGCCTCGCGTCCGGGGGCGGCGAGATCGGCGACGTAGCCCGACGAGAGCGCGACCGGGCGGAGGGCGGGCGAGCCGTCGGCGGAGAGTCGGGCCTTGGCGGCGGAGTCGATGTAGTGGGCGAGGTAGGACGTGAGCCGCTCGGAGCAGTCGAAGTGTCCGCTGTGGCCGTCGAGCACGTAGCTCAGCGGCCAGTCGGGATTCTTGCGGCGCTGGTCGAGGATGCCGGCGTAGGTTTTGGCGACGTCGTTCCACTTGGCGCGGATGTCGGTCTTTTCCTGGCCCCATTCCTGGGCGGTTCCAAAGACGACGAGGGCGGGGACGGTGCGGTTCTTGGGCGGGAGATGGTTGTTTTTCAGCCAGACACCGGCAACGCAACGCTCGGGTTGGGTTTCGACCAGGGCGTCCACCATCAGGAGGTGGCCGGACTCGCCGATGGGCAGCCAGGGGACGGTGGCGATCTCGGTGTAACCGGACTGGGCGGCGAGGGCGTCGAGTTGTTGCTGGAGAAAGGCCACGGTGGTGGCGGTCTCGTCCTGCATTTTTTTCCCGTCCGGCGTCTTCCGGAAATTCATGAAACTCGGCGTGCTCCAGACGATGGCGAGGTCGTTGGCGGCGCAGACGGCGCGGATGGCGGGGTGGCCGACCAGGCGGTGCTCGGGAACGTTGGCGCAGAGGACGAGCAGGCCGCGGACACGTTGGCAGTTTTCGGGGATCCAGAGGTAGGAGGACGCCTTGGACGGCTGGCCGTCGCTCCAGGCGGTGCAAGCTCCGTCCACGGACCACTGGAAGATCTGGTTGACGGGCGACGGGCCGGTTTCCGCCGGCAGACGACCGGCCGGAACGAGGGCCGCAAAAAGCGCCAGAAACGCAAAGAGGAGCTTTGGACGG
>JAIXVP010000002.1 GCA_027482905.1 Opitutaceae bacterium | reverse complement strand
TGAAGGTCATCGCGGCGGTGGTGGTGGGCGGGACGGCGATCACGGGTGGGCGAGGCTCGCTGGCGGGCACTTTTCTGGGCGTCGTGCTGCTCGGCTCGATCGGCACGGTCTTTACTTTCCTGCACGTGAATCCGGCCTGGGAGAAGGCCATCCAGGGCGCGATTCTGCTGGCGGCGGTGGTGTCCGACACCGCGTTCGGCCGGCGTCGGGAAGGAGGGGCCGCGTGAGCGCCGCCGCCGGTCGCCCCGGTTTCCTCGCCCGCTGGTCGCCCAACGGCGAGTGGGTGCTCCTGATCGTGCTCGCGCTCGAGGCGGCGGCCTTTGGCTGGGCGCATCCGCGGTTTTTATCTTGGGAAAACCTCTTTGAAATCGCGCGGCTGGCGGCGGAGGTGGGGTTGTTGGCCTTCGGTCTGACGGCGGTGATCAAGACCGGCGGCATCGACCTCGCGGTGGGCTCGATGATGGGGCTGGCCGCGGTGGCGCTGGGCGGCGCGTGGGCGTTGGGTTTGCCCATCGGCGCGGCGGTTTTGTTCGCCCTTCTGCTGGGCGGGGCGGGCGGGGCGTTGCACGGGTGGTTGATCACGCGGCTGCGGGTGCCGCCGCTCATCGCGACGCTGGGCACGTTTTCGCTCTATCGCGGGCTGGCCGAGGCTTTGACCGGCGGCTACGCGAGCTACACCGGGTTTCCGGCGGGGTTTTTGGCGCTGGGGCAGGTTTATCTCGGCGGCTGGCTGCCGGTGCAGTTGTTGATCGCCGGGGCGGTGTTTATCGCGCTCTGGGTGTTGCTCCATCGCTCGGTTTTCGGGCGCGAGTTGGCGGTGATCGGGCACAACGCCGCCGGGGCGCGCTTCGCGGGCGTGCGGGTGGGCTCGGTCACGCTGCGGGCTTATGTGATCTGCGGCGTGTGCGCGGCGCTGGCCGGTGTGGTCTACGTGGCGCGCATCGGCCAGGCCAAGGCCGACGCGGGGCTCGGCTACGAATTGACCGCCATCGCGGCGGTGGTGCTGGGCGGCGCCTCGATCAACGGCGGGCGCGGCACCCTGCACGGCACGCTGCTTGGTTTGTTGTGCCTCATCGTCCTGCAAAACGGCCTGCGGCTCGCGGGCCAGCCGAGCGAGATCGCGGGCCTGCTGACCGGCGCGGTGTTGATCGCGGCCATCGCGGCGGCGCAGTTTCTTTTCCGTCCCACCGTCCGCCCGGCGGCGCGGGACGAAGTTTCCCCTCTTTCCGAAAACCCCGACGAACTCACCATGAAAAACTCCCAGCTCGCCCTGCTCATCGCCGCCATCCTCGGCGGCGCCGCGCTCATCGCCGTGAGCAACGTCTTCCTCGCCCGCTCGGTGGTCGAGGCGGGCGCCACCGCCGCTGTTCCCGCCGCGCCGGGCGGGGCGAATGCGGTCGCGCTACCCCCGCCGCAGGCGCGCCGGGTGATCGCGCTCACGCCGAAGGCCAAGGCCGATCCCTACTTCGTTTCCTGCAAACAGGGCGCGGACGCGGCGGCGGCCGAGCTCGGCGTGGATCTGCTCTGGGACGCGCCCACCGATCCGGATCCGGCCAAGCAGACCGAGGTGGTCGAGGCCTGGATCACGCGCGGCGTCGACGCCATCGCGGCGAGCTGCGCCAGCCCGGAGGCCTTGTCCTCGGTGCTGCGCAAGGCGCGCGCGCGCGGCATCCAGGTGATCTCTTGGGACGCCGACGCGAAGCCCGACGCGCGTGGCTTTTTCGTCAACCAGGCCACCGCCGAAGGCATCGGCACCACGCTGGCGGACGAGGGCGCGCGGCTGGCGGGCGGGGCGGGGCGCTACGCGATCGTCACGGCCTCGTTGACTGACGCCAACCAGAACGAGTGGATCAAATTCATCCAGGCGCGCATGGCGGCGAAGCACCCGGGCATGGCGCTCGCGACCATCCAGCCCTCGGACGGGCAGCGGGACAAGGCCATGACGGAGACGCGCAACATCATCCGCGCCTACCCGGACGTGAAGGTCATCATCGCGGTGGCGGCCCCGGCGGTCCCGGGCGCGGCCGAGGCGCTGAAGCAGGAGAACCGGCGCGATGTGAAGCTCACCGGCCTCTCCGTGCCGAGCCTGTGCAAGGCCTACGTGCACGACGACTGGATCCAGAGCATCGTGCTTTGGAACACCCAGGATCTCGGCTACCTCACGGTGCGGGCGGCGGTGGCGGTGGCGGACGGCACGCTGGCGCCGGGCGCGACGAGCTTCTCGGCGGGACGGCTGGGCACCCTTCAGGTGGAGGGCGACCAGATCCTGCTGGGAAAACCCTTCGTCTTCAACGCGGGCAACATCGACGGGTTCAATTTCTAAGCTTGAGCGTGGAACCTTTCGGGTGAGCCGGAGGGACCGGAACGCGATCTGCGGCCAAACAAAAGCCCCCGCCGGTCGGGCGGGGGCTGATCAGGCGAAGCGGATTCGCGCGAGGGACTCAGGCGGCCTTGCGGCGACGGCGGACGGCGGCCAGACCCAAGACGGCAGCTCCGGCCAGGGCGGCGTAGGTGGAGGGCTCGGGAATGGCCGAGGTCACGATGCGTGCTTCGCTAATCACCAAGGCGTCCCCCACGGTGGTGGATTTCGAGAGGAAGTTGATGTCGATACCGTTGATGTCGTCGGCCCACTGCTCGGTCAGGCCGCTGAACTGGGAAAGCAGGACGTTCACGGTGCCGGTGGAAGTGATCAACGGGGTGCCGTAGTTGTAGATGCCGTTGTTGGTGAACAGCTGAACGGAAATGTAGGTCGACGTCGTGTCCACGGTCGGGATCTGGGCCACATCGAACTGGAAACTGTCGGAGAGGTTGAGATTGAGGTTAAGGTCGACCGGGACGCCGGGGCCGGCGCCGGTGAAGGAATTGGAGCCGATGGCGGTGCCATATTGGAAGACACGCTCGCTCGCGTCGGTGCCCCAGGAGGCGATGGTGCCGGCGGTGGTGTCGTTCGTGATCGTGGAGGGCCCGTAGAAGCCGGAGCCGGCGGCGCGGACGCGGATCTGGCGCGAGCCACCGAGGATGGAGCTCTGGCCGCTGATATAGTTGTAGGATGCGGTGCCGTTGCTGTTGCTGAGGGTGAAGGTCGAACCGGCATCGAAGGAGTCGAGCACGGTGACGTCGGCGAAAGCGGCGACGGGCAGGAGGGCGAGCAGGGCGAGGATGGTTTTGCGCATGGTGAAGACGGGTTGTTATGTGGATTTGGATTACGTTTCCGGAACTGTCCGGTGCCATGGGTGTCGACCACTCTACGGCCGCTCGCCATCCGAAGGTGGCCAATGGTCGTCAGACAGTGGCCAATCGCCGATTTCGCCGGCATCCGGTCGCCACGGAGGCGTGTTGCCGAAGCGGTTTCGCTCCCGGTGGCCCTGCGAATCGAACGTGGCCCGAAACCGCGTTTATCGCGGATCGCCCGGCTCTCTTTGGCGGTCGGCTGAACGCGGAACCAACTGGGCCACGCGCTCAGGGAGCGGACGTCTTACATGCCGCTACGATGCTCCGCGCCAGTATTTTGTGCGCTGATCGTCCGGGAAAACCGCGCAGTCCGGATTCAATTCAGGCGCAATCGGGACCGCAGTTCATTCCAACGGTAACGACTGGCTGAAATGGGATTTTGGAGGCCCTCGAGTTCGATCAAGGTGCGGGCGTCCGAGGCGCGGCGACAGGCGGTCACGCGGGCGAGGTTCACGATCCGGGTGCGGTGCACGCGCATGAACAATCGAGGCGGCAGGGTGTCTTCCCACGATTTCAGGCTGCGGCGAAGGAAGGCGCGGTCTCCGCTGGCGAGAACGACCTGGGAGTAGTTGTCCTGGGCGGTGATGACGCTGATGAGGCGAACCGAGGCGAAGCGGGTGCTGCCGCCGCAACGGAGGGATAGCGTGTCATCGGCGGCCAGTCCGCGCCGCACGGCGACGGGCAGGCGTGGGGCGCGAACGGGAACGTGGCGCAACAGGGTGACGGCAAGACGTTCGGCGGCGACGGGCTTGAGCAGATAATCGAGCGCGTTGCACTCGAAGGCGCGAACGGCGTGCGCTTCTTGGGCGGTCACAAAAACAAGGCGCGCCGACGGCGGAAGGTCGGAGAAAAGATCGAAGGCGCTTCCCCCGGTGAGATGGGTGTCGCTGAACACCAGTTCGGGCTGGGTCCGAGCGATTAGTTCCCGAGCGTGCGCCAACCCGGAGGCTTCACCGACCAACTCGATCTCCGGGTAGGCTGCCAGACGATGTTGCAGCGAAGCTCGATCAAGCGCGGAACGATCCAAAATTAAGCAACGAGGCATAACCGGAGATAAGTAATGGTGACGATTTTTGACTGAGGTTAAATCGGTCTCAACTGCGTATTCTTAACGTTTCATTCACCATGAAAAGAATTCGTGGCTTCAGAAAACAAGATTTCGGCAGGAGACAGGCAGCGGCCCATCGGTGCAGGGAATAAGGCCGTTCGTCCTACGGCGACGGACGAGCCAACACCGATGGTTACAGGCCGTTATTCTCGGCCCAAAACGTTTATCCCGCTGAATCAGAGCAACTCCAGCTGGGCTGAATCGGCGGCGGGGGCGACAGTGAGTTTTTTCTTGGGCTTGGCGGTCGGGGCGGCGGGCAACTCGACCGAGGTTTCGTCGCCTTCGAGTTTCGCGAGGATGGCGCGGGCGCGGTTGATCACGCTCGGCGGCAATCCCGCGAGGCGGGCGACCTGGATGCCGAAGCTGCGCTCGGCCGGGCCGCTCACGACGCGGCGGAGGAAGACGATGTCGTCGTTCCATTCCTTCACCGCGACCGAGTAGTTGCGCAGGCGCGGCAGGTGTTTTTCCAGCTGGGTCAACTCCTGGTAATGCGTGGCGAAGAGCGTGCGTGGGCCGCGTTCGGAGTCGGCGTGGAGGTGCTCGACCACGGCCCAGGCGATGGAAAGGCCGTCGTAGGTCGAGGTGCCACGGCCGATCTCGTCGAGGATGATGAGGGAACGGTCGGTGGCGTGGTTGAGGATGTTGGCGGTCTCGTTCATCTCGACCATGAAGGTCGAGTTGCCGCGCGCGAGGTCGTCGCTCGCGCCGACGCGGGAGAAAATGCGGTCCACCAGGCCGAGGCGGCAGGCGGTGGCGGGCACCCAGCTGCCGACGTGGGCCATGAGGGCGATGAGGGCGATCTGGCGGATGTAGGTCGATTTGCCGGCCATGTTGGGACCGGTGAGCAACGCGAGCTGGTCGGCGGTGGCGGAGAGGCGGGTGTCGTTGGGCACGAAGGCCTGCGAGCCGGCGGGGCGGGCGGGGTCGCGGAGCATCTGCTCGACCACGGGGTGGCGGCCGGCGGTGATTTCGAGCACGGCGTCCTCGACGAACTCGGGCGCGCAGTAATCCCACTCGCGGGCGAGTTCGGCCCAGCCGGCGAGCACGTCGAGTTCGGCGAGGGCCTGAGCGGTCTTTGCGAGGGCGATGGACTCGTCCAACACGGCGGCGACGAGGGCGGCGAAGAGTTCGTGTTCGCGCGCGAGAGCGAGGTCGTCGGCGGAGAGGATTTCCTTCTCTTTCTGGCGTAGGGCGTCGGTGACGTAGCGCTCGCCGTTCACGGTGGTCTGGCGGCGGATGTAGTCGGCCGGGACGAGGTGGAGGTTGGCCTTGGTGACCTCGATGTAGTAGCCGAAGTTGTTGGTGAACTTGACCTTCAGGCTGCGGATGCCGGTGCGCGCCTGCTCGGTGGCCTCGAGGTCGGAGAGCCAGGCGCGGTTGTCGGTCTTGAGCGAGTGGAGTCGGTCGAGCTCGGCGTCGTGGCCGGGGCGGATGAGGTTGCCGTCGGCGAGGTCGGCGGGGAGTTCGTCGACGAGAGCGCGGGCCAGAAGGTCGCGCAGAGCCGGGAGCTCCTGGATTTGTGATTTGAAATTTGAGATTTGGGAATCGCCGCCGAAGGCGACGAGGGCGGCGTGGAGGGACGGGATTTGGGCGAGGGTATCGCGGATGCCGCCGAGTTCGCGCGGGTTGCGCAGACGGTTTTGCAGGCGGCCGAGGATGCGGGGGATGTCGCGGACCTGGCCGAGGGCGTCGCGCAGGTCGGCGAGGGGACCGGGAGCGGCGAGCAGGGCGCCGACGGTGGCGGAGCGGCGGCGGATCTCGGCGAGGTCCTGGGGGGGGGCGGCGAGCCAGGCTTCGAGCAGGCGGGCGCCAGGGGCGGTGCGGGTGCGGTTGATGGCCGCGAGCAGGGAGCCGGCACGTTCGCCGCGGGTGGACGAAAAGATCTCCAGGTTGCGCAGGGTGGCGGGGTCGAGCAGGAGGGTGGCGGCGCTGCGGTGGAGTTGGAGGCGGTGGAGGTTCTCGGGTTTGGCGCAGAGGTTTTCCGTGACGTAGAGCACGAGGGCGCCGGCGGGGCCGAGGGCGGCGTGGTCGGACGGAATGCCGAAGCCCTCCAGATTGAGCACGCCGAGGGTCGAGAGCACGGCGCGCAGGCCGGTGGCGGGCTCGAATTGGAAGGCGGGCAATTCGGTGAGGGCGCGGCCGGAGACGAAGGCGGCGAGGGCGTGGAGACCGGTCTGCTCGTGCGGGGCGGCGCGCCACTTCTCCAGTTGGCCCTCGGGGAGGACGATTTCGCGCGGATCGAGGGCGGTGAGAACGGGCAGGAGGTCGGCGGGGTCGGCCTCGGAGGCGAGGCGGAAGTCGCCGGTCGAGAGATCGAGCCAGGCGGCATGCAGCCCGGCGCGATCGAGGTGCAGGGCGGCGAGGTAGTGGTTGCGCGAGGCGTCGAGCTGGCGGGCGTCGAGGGTGGTGCCGGGGGAGAGGATGCGGGTGAGGGCGCGGCGGACGAGTTTGCCGGCGACGGCGGGTTCGGCCTGGTCGCAGATGGCGACCTTTCGGCCGGCGGCTAGAAGTTTGTTCACATAGCCGTCGGCGGCATGGAAGGGCAGGCCGGCCATGGGGTGGTCGCCGCGCTTGGTGAGCGTGAGGCCGAGGAGGCGGGAGGCGTCGATGGCGTCGTCGAAGAAGAGCTCGTAAAAATCGCCCAGCCGGAATAGCAGCAGGGTGTCCTTGGGCAGGCCGCGCCGCACCTCGAAGTATTGCTGGAGCATCGGGGTGAGCTTGGGGGCGGACGTGGAATCGGACATGGGCGAGGGTGGCGGGCGTCATGGCCGCAAAAAGCCGGGGCGGGCGCAAGAAACGGATCATTTCCCCGCGTTTTCAGGGAACGCGATTCGCGCTCAAGTTCGTCCCTACGCGTGCCGATGCACCGTGCGGAACCCATTAACTCAGGATGGAACCGTGAACACTCTCACCGCACCACCCTCCCATGTCCGCACCCTGCACGTCCGCGCGCAGCCCCGTCTCGCCGTCTTCTTCCCACCGAAGGATGACGGGGGCGGCCGCCTGCATCCTGACCGCCGTGCTGGCCGCCAACCAGGCGGCCGCGCTGCCGGCGGCCTCCGTGCCCTACCTGCTCGCCCAGGGTCCGGTCCCCCTGCGCTTCGCGCGGCCGCGTCCCGTGGCCCCGCCGCCGCCTCCGCCCGCGCCTCCCCCGGTGGAGGTCGTGGCCGAGGCCAAGCCCGCGCCCGACCCCGGCGATCCCCCGCCTGACCCAACCGCCTCCGCCGGTTCGGCCCGTCCCGGGTCCGATCCGGCCGGCAACTCACCCGCTCCGGGCGAGGCCGGTCCGGCGCGTTCCGCCGCGTCCCCGCCGATCGATTCCGGCGCGGGCTCGGTGGAGCTCCTGCCGGACACCTTCGCCCCGCCCGGCGGGGTGCGGGTGGAGCAGTTGTTGCCCTACTTTCTCCCGCCCGCCGCGCCGACCAGTCGCGCCACCTACGAGCAAAAATGAACCCACGTCCCCCGCTATCCGCCCTGGTTCTGGCCCTCGTCGTCCCGGTTTCCGCCGGGGCTTCGAGCGGCCACGAAACGGCCGCGCCCGCCGCTCAAGCATCCGCTCATCCCGCCCCGGCGGAGGCGGCGGGGCATGCCGAAGCGGCGCACGGAGGCGAAGCCGCGCCGGCGGGGGCGCCGGCGGGCGGGGAAGACTCCGCCCACGCGGCCGAGGAACGCGCCAGCCTGCTGCGCATCGGCGACGCCAAACTTGCCTCCGGTGATTTGGAATCGGCCCTGCTCGCCTACAACGCCGTCGCGACCGCGACCGAGGACCCGGACGAGCTCGCCACCGCGTTGCTCGGTCTCGCGCGCACCCTGCGCAAATCCGGCGAAGGGGTGAAGGCGGCCGCGACCTACGAGCGTTTGCTCAAGGATCATCCCGGTTTCATCGAGACGCCTTCGGCCCTGCTTGAACTTGGCCGCACTTACCGGGATCTGGGTTCGCCCAAGCTCGCCATCGCGCGCTTTTACTCGGTGATCAACTCCACCCTGCGCCTGCCCGAGGCGGAGACGGTGCGGTATCGTCGCACGGTGCGCACCGCCCAGTTCGAGATCGCGGAGACGCACCTCTCGACCGGCGACTACGCCAGCGCGATCAAGTTTTTCAACCGCCTCGACCTGCTCGATCTCGCCCCGGCGGACCGGGCGCGGGCGCGCTTCAAGGCCGCCGAGGCCCGAGTGTTGGCGGGCGAGTCGCTCGCGGCGGTCACGGCCCTGCGGACCTTCATCGAGCAGGAGCCCGGTGCGGCGCAAAATCCCGAGGCGCGTTTCCTGCTCGCGACCCTGTTGGCCCGGCTCGGCCGGCACGAGGACTCGCTCCAGGTGACGCTCGACCTGCTGCGGCACGAACACGAACGCACCGCGCCGAACGCGCCCGCCTGGCTGGCGTGGCAACGCCGGACGGGCAACCAGCTGGCGAACCAGTTTTACACCCGCAACGACTTCGCGGGCGCGTTGTTGTTGTTCCGGGCGCTGGCCGCCCTCGACGCCGCGCCGGAGTGGCGCCTGCCCATTCTTTACCACATCGGGCTCTGCGAGGAGCGGCTGAACCAGCACGGGGCCGCGCTCGAGGCCTACCGCGAGATCGGCAAGGCGGCGGGGGAGAAACCGGCGTCGGCGATCGCGGACGTGGCGCGCATGGCGGCCTGGCGTTGCGAGCAATTGGCTTGGTTCACCCGCGCCCAGACTTCGCTCGGGGAACTGGGACCGCCGCTGGTGCCGCCGGCCGCGCCCGCCGCCGTGATCGCGCCCGAACCGACCGAGCCGGCGCAGGCGGCGGAGGCCTCCGGCGCGACGCTGGCGGTCACCCCGGCTGGACCGGCCGAGGCCTCGCCGGCCGGTGAACCGCCGGCGGTGCCGTCGGCGCCGGCCGCGCCGGCGCTGTGAGGCGCGCTCCGCGTGCTCGCGCTTTGGTTTAATCCCGTTTCCCTTGTTTCCGGCATGAGCCTTCCCGAACTTCTTTCCCGCCACCTCGCCCTGTGTGAAGAGCTTCACGCCCTTGCGTTGGAGGAAAATCGCATCCTCAAGCAGGAACGCCGCGCGCCCGACGCGGCCTGGCGGGAGCGCAAGCAGGCGCTGGCGGCGCGGTTCGAGGCCAGCGTGGCCGAATTGAAGGCCCGGCCGCGGGTGGCCGGCGAGCGCGGCGGGGAGTTGCTGGAGCGGGCGCGGGAAAAGTCCCTGCAAATCCTCCACCTCGACCGCGAGAACGAGCAGCTCCTCCTGCGGTGCAGCCTCAACCCGGTGCGGCCCGACCAGCCGGTGCCGCCTTCGCCGTCCGGGGCCGCGCGGGCCTACGGGCGGGCGGCGGCGGAGGGACGCCGGATCACGCCTCCTTGATGCGGAAGGTGATGCGGTAGCCCTCGGTTTTTTTGTCGGGACGGGCGGGCATTTTCACGCGGTTAAACGCCTCCAGCACGGACTGGTCGAAGTCGGCGTTGCCCGAGCTGGCGACGATGCGCACGCCCGAGATGGAGCCGTCGGCCGCCATGGTGAAGGCGACTTGCGCGTTGAGCAGGTCGCTCAGGCCGGCGGGTTTCTCGTGGTTCTCGCGCAGGCGCTGCATGAGGAGGGCGAAGTAGGCGTCCATGGCGTTGGCCTCGGCGCGGGAAAGGGCGGTGCCGCCGGCCCCGGTGGAGCCCGCGCCGGTGGCGCCGGTGACGCCGCGTTTCAGGCCGTTTACGTCGATGCGTTTGCCCGGCGAGGAGGCGGCGCCCGTGCCGGTGGCGGTGCTTTTGGCGGCGGATGAGCCGGCGGTTTTGGCGTTTTGTTTTTGGAACTGCTCGTAGCTGGTGCGCTTGGCGGCCTCGGCGGCGGCTTTTTTGTCCTCGGCGCGTTGTTTCTGGATCTGCTTGTCGGCTTTTCGCTCCTCGGCGCGGATGGTTTGTTTGATCGCCTTGGTGAAGTTCGGGACGGGGACGGCGGGCGCGGGAGCGGGCTTGACCGGGGTGGGGGGTGCGACGGCCTCGACCGGCGTAACCGGGGTGGTGGCGGCGGGTTCGGGCTCGGCGGCGGCGGGGGCGGGCGGGGTCCAGACCGGCACGGGGTCGGGCGAGGTGAACTCGATCTCGCCCTCGGCGGCGCGGCCGGCCTCGCTGCCAGAGGGCGCGTCGAGGGCGAGGAAGTTGTCCCCTTCGCCGGCGACCAGTTCAAAGATGGCAGGTTTGTCCGCGTCTTTTTCGCGCACCACCACGGTCATCAGAATGACCAGGCCGATCAGCAACAGGTGCAGGGCGGCGGAGACGCGGAAGGCGCCGCCGTAGCGCCGGCCTTCGGCGGGGTCGGCGGCGCTGCTCGGGCCGTGGGGGAGCGGGGCGGCGAGGGTGGACATGGCGGGTCGTCGCGAAGTGGGACCTCAGGTTTGCACCTGGGTGTCGAAACTCACGCGGCCGAGGCCGGCTTTTTTCAAGTTATCCATCAGCGTGATGACGCGCTGGTAGGGCACCTGGGCGTCGGCGCGGATGCGGATGACGGGCTGGTTTTTGGCTCCGGCGGACGCGGCGGCGAGGGTGGCGAGGCGGCCGGCCAGTTCGCGTTCGGTCACGGGGCGGCGGGTGTCGGGTTCGATCAGGTAGGTGCCGTCGAGCTTGATGGTGACGGCGATGAACTTCGTGTCGCGGTCGGCCGGGTTTTGCGGGCTCATCGACTCCACGGGCAGGTTCACCGGCAGGGTCTGCTCCTGGTTGATCAGGGGCGTGGCGATCATGAAGATGATCAGGAGCACGAAGGCCAGGTCGAGCAGGTTGGTCACGTTCAGCTCGGAGAGCGCGTGCATCTGGCGGTGGCGGCGGAAGGTGCGGGCCATGGGCGTATCCAGTTAACCGATGCGGCGGGGCGCGGGGCGGTTCACTTCGACTCCAGCTCCAGGCGGTCGGCGAGGGCGGAGGAGTAGTTCTCCAGCTCGGTGGTGAGCTGGCGGGTCTTGGTGAGCAGGGCGTTGTAGCCGAAGACCGAGGGGATGGCGACGACCAGGCCGGCGATGGTGGTCATGAGCGCGGCGGACACGCCGGGCGCGAGGGTCTGGAGGTTGGCCGAGGCCTGCATGGATACGGCGGTGAACACCTCCATCACGCCCCAGACGGTGCCGAAGAGGCCGAGGAAGGGCGCGCCGGAGACGATGGAGGCGAGGAAGATCATGCTGCTCTCGTAGCGCAGGGTCTGGCGGGCGATGGCGCGCTGGATGCCGTTCTCGGCGTGCTCCAGGCGGGCGCGGCCGGAGTCGATGCCCTTTTCCTTCAGGATGGAGGCGGCGCGCCAGTAGGCCTCTACCGCGTCGGCGTAGACGTCCGCGTAGGGGATGGATCGGCGGGTGCGAAAGGACTCGGGAAGATCGAGCAGGGTGCGCTCGTCGCGCAGGCGCTGTTCGAAGGCGAGGTTAAGCAGGCGGAGGCGTTTCAGCTCGGAGAATTTCCCGAACATCACGGTCCAGGCGACGATGCTGAAGATGCCCAGGCCGACGGTGATGACCTGGCCGACGAGGTCGGTGGTGGTGAAGACCTGGATGACGTTGACGGAGGCGAGCGCGGGCGCGGCGGGAAACATGGTCCGGAGGAGAGGGAGGAGGAAGTGTGCGTGACGAAGCGGTGTCGTGTCCCGGCCTTCAACGTAAAACCCCCCGGCGGGGCGCAGTTTTCCGGGGAACTTTTGCGCTTACGGGCCCACGCCGGTCGGGCGGGGCCATCTCCGGGTCATCCCTTTAGACTCGCGGAGCCTCGGCGGAAGCGTGTCGTGGGAGGGGATTTCCCCGTGTCCACCCGTGCCCAACCCAACTAAAACCAAGTCGTGGTCCGGGGTCGCGCACGCGTTGGCCGCCGCCATCCCGGCCGGGCGGTTGCATCCGGCGGTGCGGCGCTGGCTGGACGCGCCGGAGAACGGCGCCAAACGCATCGCGGTGGCGTTGTCCGGCGGGGCCGACTCGGTGGCGCTGCTGTTGCTCCTGTGGGCGCACTGGCCGGCGCGGCGCGAGCGTTTGCTGGCCCTGCATTTCAACCACCGCCTGCGCGGGCGCGCCTCGGCCGGGGACGCGCGGTTTTGCGCCGCGGTCTGCCGGGGCCTGGGCGTCGAGTTGGTCGCGGGCGGGTGGACGAAGCGGCCGGTCGGAGGTGTCACCGAGGGCGCGGCGCGGGCGGCGCGACTGGCGTTTTTCGCCGCCGCGCTGGGCCGGCGGCGGGTCGGGGTGCTTTGCACCGGCCACCACCGCGACGATCTGGCGGAGACGTTTTTTATGCGGCTGGCGCGGGGCGCGGGGACGGGCGGGCTGGCCGCGCCGCGGCCGGTGCATCCGCAGCCGGCGCTCGGCCGCGTGGTCCTGCGGCCGCTGCTGACGCTCGACAAGTCGGCGTTGATCGCGGCCCTCCGCGCGGCGGGGGGCCGCTGGCGCGAAGACGCGTCCAACGGCTCGGCCGCGCATCTGCGCAACCGGGTGCGCGCCGCGCTGGTGCCGGCGTGGCGCGCGGTCGCGGCCGAGCCGGGCCGGGACGCGCTTGGCGGGCTCGCCTTGTCGCGCGAGCTGCTGGAGGAGGACGACGACGCGCTGGAAGCCTGGGGAGGGCGGGTGGCGCGCATCGACGCGCGCGGCGGCCTGGCCCTGCGGCCGCTGGAGGGATTGCCGCGGGCGGTCGTGCGACGGGTGGTGCGGCGCTGGCTGGAGTCCACGCCGGCTCGCACGGACCTCAACCGGGCGGGGTTCAACGCCCTGCTTGATCTGGTCGTCTCCGGCCGGCCGGGGGCGCGGCACAGCCTCGGCGCCGGCCACTTCGCGGCGCGCGGTCGGACACGCTTGACCTGTGTCGCGGCTTGAGCCGCGGAGCGGGGAGGGTCAGTGGCCCGGCGCGGGGGCGCCGCCGGCGGCGGTCTCGGCGGCGAGGATGCCGTCGAAGGAGGCCTTGTCGTTGGCCTTCATGTAGGCCTCGCGCGCGCTGATCTCGCCGTTGTCGAACCGTTTCCGCAGGGAAAAATCCATCGACACCATGCCCTCGGCCATGGAGCCCTCGATGATGTTGCGGATGGCGGAGATGTTGCCCGCGCGGATGGTGCCGCCGAGGGCGTCGTGGGGCAGCAGGATCTCGTGCACGGCGCAGCGGCCGCCGGCCTTCTTTTTGCAGAGGAGCTGGGAGACGACGCCGCGGAGGCAGGAGCCGAGGGTCACGCGGATCTGGTTCTGCTCGTCGGCGGGGAAGGCGTCGATGATGCGGTCGATGGTCTTGGGGGCGTTGTTGGTGTGCAGGGTGGCGAACACGAGCATGCCCATGGACGCGCAGCCGAGGGCGAGGCGCATGGTCTCGAGCTGGCGCATTTCGCCCACGAGGATGATGTCGGGATCGGCGCGCATGGCGCCCTTCAGCGCGTCGGCGAAGCTCTCGGTGTGCTCCAGCACCTCGCGGTGGACGATGACGGACTTCTTGTTCTGGTGCACGAACTCGATGGGGTCCTCGACCGTGATGATGTGGCGGGTGGAGTTGACGTTGATGTAGTCCATCATCGCCGCGAGGGTGGTGGACTTGCCGGAGCCGGTGGGGCCGGTGACGAGCACGAGGCCTTCGCGCAGGGCGCAGAGTTTCTTCAGCGCCTCGGGCAGCTTCAGGTCGTCGAAGGAAAGGATCTTCGAGGGGATCTGGCGGAACACGGCGGCCATGCCGAGGGCGTTGCGCAGGTAGTTGACGCGGAAGCGGGCGAGGCCGGGGATCTCGTAGGCGAAATCGAGGTCGTTGTTCTTGAGGAAGTGTTCCCAGCGGTGGGGGGCGCAGATCTCCTTGAGCAGCTCCTCCATGTGTTCGGGCGTGACCTTGGGGAAATCGGTGAGGTCGCGGAGGGAGCCGGACACGCGGGCGCGGGGGTGGATGCCGACCATCATGTGGAGGTCGGAACCGTCTTTGGCGCGCATGGCGCGGAGCATGTGGTCGATGGCGGCGGGCATGGAGAGGGAAAGGGAGAAGCGAGTGGCGGGTGGTGGGTGGCGAGGAGCCGGAGGGCGGGGGCTTAGTCGGTGCCCGGGACGGCGGCGCGGACCGCTTTGTTGAGGATGTTCACGCGGGCGACCTCGTTGGTGATTTTGCCTTCCTTCCAGAGCTCGAGGATGGAGTTGTCCATCGAGATCATGCCCTCGCGTTTGCCGGTATCGAGGGCGCTGGGGATGCCCTGGG
>JAIXVP010000451.1 GCA_027482905.1 Opitutaceae bacterium | reverse complement strand
GTGTTGAACACCCTCGGCGGCTGGCTCGACCCGCGCGGCGTCGAGACCTTCTCCTTCACCGATCCCACCGACGACGAACGCCGCCGGCCTTTTCTCTGGCGCTTCTGGCGCAGCCTCCCTCCGCAGGGCAAGATCGGCGTCTACGCCGGCTCCTGGTATACCGAGACCCTCGCCGAGGAGGCCCGCAGCCAGAAGGACCTCGTCGCGCTCGACGCCGACCTCGAACGCATCCGCCGCTTCGAAAAAGCCCTGGTCGACGACGACACCCTGGTGGTGAAAATCTGGCTCAACCTCGACAAACAAACCCAGCGCCAGCGCTTCAAGACCCTCGAGGCCGACCCCAACACCGCCTGGCGCGTCACCGAGGACGACTGGCGCCACCACCGCATCTACGACCGCCTCGAACGCACCGCCGTGCACATCCTCGGCGCCACCCACCGCCCCTACGCCCCCTGGACCGTGGTCGACGCCGAGGACGAACGCGCCCGCAACCTCGCCGTCGGCGAACTCCTGCTCGACCAGTTCGCCGCCCACCGCCGCCGCCTCGCCCGCCTCGCCCGCACCCGCAAACCCGCCCGTCCCGTCCCCGCGCCGGTTTCGCTCCGCCCCGCCGGCCTGCGCCGCCTGCTCGCCCTGCCGCTCGACCAGACGATCTCCGCCGAATCCTACGAGGAGAAACGCGACAAATGGCTCGGCCGCCTCAACGCCGCCGTCCGTGCCGCCAAGCTCGCCGGCCGCGCCATCACCTTCGTCTTCGAGGGTTGGGACGCCGCCGGCAAGGGCGGCGCCATCCGCCGCCTCACCAGCGCCATCGATGTGCGCGACTACCGCGTCTACTCCGTCGCCAAGCCCACCGAGGAGGAAAACGCCCACCATTACCTCTGGCGTTTCTGGCGCCACCTGCCCCGCGACGGCCAGGTCGCCATCTTCGACCGCAGCTGGTATGGCCGCGTCCTGGTCGAGCGCCTCGAGGGCTTTTGCCGCGCCGACGAGTGGCGCCGCGCCTTCCAGGAGTTGAAGGACTTCGAGCGCGAACTCACCGACCACGGCCAGATCGTGATCAAATTCTGGCTCCACATCAGCCGCGAGGAGCAACTCGCCCGTTTCCGCGCCCGCGAGGAGACCAACTTCAAGAAGCACAAGATCAACGAGGAGGACTGGCGCAACCGCCGTAAATGGAACGGCTACGAGCTCGCGGTCGGCGACATGCTCGCCCTCACCGACGCCCCGGCCGCGCGCTGGCACCTCATCCCCGCCAACGACAAGCGCTACGCCCGCCTGCACATCCTCCGCACCGCCTGCCGCACCATCCAGGCCGCCCTCGAAGCCCCCTGAGCCCGTCGCGTTTCAGCCTTTCCGCTTTTAGCTTTTCAGCTTTTTCGCTTTCCGCGTTTCCCCCGTCCCCCGGTGCATCCGACCGCGCCGCGGTGTTTTCGCCCGCCGCGCTCGCCTCCCCGCCTCCGTAGTTTCACGCTAAGGCATTTAACCGCGAAGTCACACGCCGGGTTTGCGGACTGTGGCAAGGCGGTTGCTTAATCGAACTATGAAATGCCTGAATAGCACCTCGCACCGCCGCGAGCCCATGCCGCGCCGCCGCCTGGGATTCACCCTGATCGAGCTCCTGACCGTCATCGCCATCATCGGCATCCTCGCCGCGATCTTGATTCCGACGGTCGGGAAAGTGCGCCAAACGGCCCGTTATACCAAAGGCACCAGCAACCTTCGCGAAATCGCTCGGGGAAATCTTCTCTTCGCCCAAGATAACAAGGGCTGGATCCCACACGACGGATTCACCGCCAACCCTTCCGCCGCTCAGCTCACCCCCAAACTTCGCGGAGGTCTGGTCATCCCGTGGTGGAACGCGATTCCACCCTACATCGGCGTGCCCACCCTCGCCAAGCTCGACGAAGACCGCCCCTCCGGCGTGCCTACTCTCGCGGATAATTCCATTTTTGTCTGCCCCAACGCCCAATCCACCACCACCAACCCCACCGGCATCGCTTGGCTCTGCTACTGCCCGTCCTACAAGGTGAGCGACGCGCTCGGGGGCGCTCCCGAAGGTTTCTTCTTGGCCAACGTTAACAAGATCCTCGAGCCCTCTCGCACCGTGCTCTTCGCCGAGTCCACCAATCACGCCCCGGGACAGACCCAGATTTTCAGCACCAGCAATCCCGCCTTTCTCGGGGCCGCGAGCGGAACCACCAGCGGTTCCCGGTGGGGAGGCAAAGCCCTCGTCTCTTTCTTTGACGGCGGCGTCAAAAGCTTCACTTCCGCCCAGCTTCTCACGCAGGCCGGTGACCTGAAAGGGACCAAAGGCGGCCCCATTTGGGATGTTCAGTAAATAATTCACCAATAAAATTTTAAACACTTTCTCCTTATTCTTCCATGAAAACATCCGCACCCCTCCATCGCGCCGCCGGCGCTCTTTTGCTCGCCTCTTTCCTCGCCCCCTGGGCCTACGGACAATTCAATTTTGACGGCACGACTTACACCCAGAATTTCGACGGGCTACCAACCGCGAATGTAAGCGGTCTGTTTAGCGCCACCGTGGGCACCCAGTCCGCCATCACCGGCGCTACCGGTTGGTTCGGCACCAAAACTTCAGGCACAGGCAGTGCGGCTACGAACTTTGTCGCTGACGCCGGCTCCGGTAACAGCGGGGCAGTATACAGTTACGGCGCGGCCAGCACCGCAGAGCGTGCTCTCGGCGTAGTTGCCTCAGGCACAAACGTCATGGCCGTCGGAGCAGAGTTCCTAAACACCAGCGGCGGCACTATCACCTCGATCACGATTTCCTACACCGCTGAATTCTGGCGCGCGCCGGCTCCCAGCACCAGCACGGGCTCGGCCACCCAGAATACCCTTCCTTTTGCCTACGGCTTCTCCGGCGGAACCGCCACCTCCTCCAACTTTCTCACGTCCACTCTTAGCGCCTTATCCACCTTGGACGTCGTGGGACCCGTCCCGTTGGCCTTCGGAGCGAATGTGGTGCTAAATGGTAACGTTGCGCCCAACCGCAGCACCGTCGGCCCCATTACTATTAACGGCCTGAACTGGGCGCCCAACACCTCGCTCTTCATCCGCTGGATGGATACCAACGACACCGGCAATGACGCCGGCCTGGCCATCGACGACTTCACCCTGAGCGCGGTCGTCAACACCGGCGCCGATGTGCCGCGCGGCGCGGGCACCACCTTCACCGCCTCCAGCTTCGGTGGCAACGCCTTCACCGCCAACGATAATGCGGTATTCAACAACACCGCCGCCACCGTCAGCCTCTCCGGCGCGGTCACCGCCAACTCGCTGAAGTTCACCACCACGGACTACATCCTCGCCGGCACCGCCGCCGATCCGCTAACTCTCTCTTCCGGCAGTGTTTCCGTTGACGATGCTAGCGTATCGGCCAGCATTTCCGCCGTGCTCGCCGGCACCTCCGGCCTCACCAAGAGCGGCACCGGCTCGCTCAGCCTTTCGGGCGCGAATACCTTCACCGGCACCTTCACCGTCGTCGCCGGCACAGTGAACATCCCGAGCGGTTCCAGCGGCACCGATACCGCCCTGGGCAACGCTGCCAACGACGTGACCGTGAACGGCACCCTAGCCACCACCAGCACGCTTTACCTCGGCTCCGGCCGCACGGTCGGCGGCTCTGGCACGCTCCAGACCAACCCGGGCAGCTCCGTGATTCTCGACGGCCCGGTCAACGCGACCTCCCTCACCATCAAGGACGCCACCGCGCTCAGCCTGAACGGCGCCACCAACAAAGTAGGCACGCTCGCCTTCGCGCAGCCTACCTACATTGCCACCAGCGGCGGCGAACTCGTCGTCGACACCGGGCTCGTGTTTAACCAGACCAGCGGCGCCAGCACCTACGCCGGCACGGTCAACTTCGGCACCGCCACCCGCAATCTCCAGATCGACGGCGGCACCGTCACCTTCGACGCCACCCAGGCCCCGGTCGGCCAGTTCAAGGCCGACAACCGCATCATCAAGAGCGGAGCCGGCACCCTCGATCTGACCAAGACCACGTGGACTTCCACCAACGTCGCTTCCGGCTTTCGCTTGGGCGTGCAAGGCACCTCCCCACTTGAAGGCGGCCAAATCGACATTAACGACGTGACCGAT
>JAIXVP010000056.1 GCA_027482905.1 Opitutaceae bacterium | reverse complement strand
GTCGTGCCGGCGGTCTTGCGGATATGCAGGAACCGGATCGGCCGGGCCGGCGCCTCGGCGGCACGGCGGCCAACCAGCGGCGCAACGGGGTCATCCACGCAGAACTCGGTGCTCATCCGGCTTCATCCAGTCCGGGCCCGCGTCTGGCGTGCGGCCGATCAGCCGCGGTGGGAAAGCCAGGCCGCGCCAGTCGCCGCCGCCGCAATGATCGACACCATTCGCCCCTGGGTCAATTATCCCGGACGATCATGCAACACGGAGTTGTGCCGATCCTTCATCGGCAAGCCGCTGATGCAGCCGGCAATACAGCGCGGTGTTCGTGGCGGTGCCGAAGGGAAGCCCCGCGCCATCCGCCGGCCGCGGCCCCGGCGCCAGGATGCGCTGCGCCAGTTCCACGGGGTTGCCGATATCGAACAGCGCCATCCGCCCCGGCATGGCGCGATCCAGTTGCAGGAAGTTGCGGGTGCGGGATGCGACGACCCGGCACCCCAGTTCCAGCGCGATGGCGATCGCACCGCTGCTGGTCTGGCCGACCTCCAGATAGGGCATCGCCACCACGTCGCAGACCGCCATCGCCCGCGCGAATTCCGCATCGCCGGGGCTGCCCATGAAGTGGACGCGCCGGAACATCCCGCCGCCGCAGGCCTCCACCAGCCGCTTCAGATAGGGGTCGATCGCCTGGTGCGCGCGGTAGCGCTGGGCATGCACATTGCCGAAGAGGAGAAGGTGATGCGTCTCCGGCAGCAGCCGCATCGCCTCGATTGCCGTCTCGATTCCCTTGTAGGGCGACAGGAAGCCGAAGATGCCGACCAGCACGGCATCCGGCGGCAGGGCCGCGATCTGCGGGAAATCCGCCCGCGTCGCGGAGTCACGCAGCGCCCGCGCAGCGTCTTCTTGCAGGAAGGCCAGCGGATGATGCTCGACGGTCCGGTAGCCATGCAGGTCCCGCAGCAGCCGCGCTTCCCGCGCGCCATGCACGATGATGCCGAAGGGGCGCGTCCGCTCCGCCTGCCGCATCAGCCGGTGCAGCCCGCGCGCCAGCCGCGCCTCATGCACCGCGGCGACGAAGCGGTCGAAGCCCCCCCGCGCGCCACCGGCCAGGATCGCCCCCCAGGGCAGCCCCTCCGGCTCCGGCACCCGGTGCAGCGTGAGGGTGAGGGCCCGCGCCGCCTCCATCAGCCAGCCCAGCCGGCGCAGGATCTGCGGTGGCGCCAGGCCGAGCGTGCCGAATTCCAGCTGGATGTTCACCGCATCGAAGTCACGCAGTCGCGCGGCGATCGCCTCGATATGCCGGTCCCCCAGCGCGCTGATCGGCCCCTGCGTGTTGAGCAGCAGCCCCTGGTCGAGGTCGAAGACCTCCACCTCCATCGAGGCTTCGAGCAGCGGCGCCAGCGCCCGCGTATAGCTCGCGATCCCGCACAGCTCGTCATAGGTGCTGACGATGGCGAGGCGAAGCCGCGGTGCCCCGTCCTCCCTCATCGCCGCGATCCGGCATCGCGGGCGGCGGCATCCCGCACATCCGCCACCAGGCCGCTGGCGTAGCCCCAGGCCATGGCCGCGACCCAGGCCCAGCAGCCCAGATCCAGCATTGTCCACCCCATCAGCACGGGACCCGCCGCCGGCGACAGCGCCAGCATCCCCGCGCATCCCGCGAAGATGACCCGCAATTCCGTGGTGCCGACCGGCCCCGCCGAGAGGTCCAGCACATTCGTCACCGCCAGCCGCGCCGCCGCCAGGTTCACCAGCATGAAATGCAGCGCGACCGCGATGAAGGGCAGCGCCGGCCACAGCAGCCCCGATGCGGCGAAGCCGATCGCCAGCGCCAGGTAGCCCAGCATGTCGAGCCCGTTGTCGAGGATGTAGCCCCGCCTCGGCCGCCCCTCCCCCCGATGCCGCGCCAGCCGCCCGTCCAGCGAATCGCCGAACCAGTTGATGCCGATCCCGGCCACCGCCAGCAGGCACCATCCCGGCCCCGAACCGGCCATGGCGAAGCCCAGCGCCGCCAGTACCGCGCCCCCCAGCCCGAGGGCGGAGAGCATGTCGGGCGTCACCCATCCCGGCAGTCGCGGCAGCAGCGCATCCAGCGCGCGGGCCTCCGGCGCCGCCAGCAGCCCGCCATTGCGCCGCAGCGGAGTCACGCTGCCGCCGCCAGCCCGGCCAGCGCCGCCAGCGCGGCCTCGATATCCTCCGGCCCATGTGCGGCGGAGGCGAAGAAGCGCAGCCTGGCCGTCCCCTCCGGCACGCCCGGCGGCAGCACGGGGAAGGTGCAGATGCCCGCCTCCTCCAGCGCCTGCGCCGCATGCAGCGTGGCCGGCACCTCCCCCAGGATCACCGGGACGATCCCCTCCCCCCAGGCGGTCCCGGCATCGAGGCCGATCGCCCGCACGCCCTCCGCCAGCGCGCGGCTGTTGGCGCGCAGCCGCGCCACGCGCTCCGGCTCCTGCCGCAGCAGGCGCAGCGCGGCGAGCGATGCGGCGGCGACGGGCGGCGGCATGCCCACGCTGAACACCAGCCCCGGCGCCCGCGCCCGCATGATGTCCACCAGCGCGCGCGATCCGCAGACATAGCCGCCGCAGCCGACCAGCGATTTCGACAGCGTGCCGAACCAGACTTCGACATCGCGCGGGTCCACCCCGGCATGTTCGGCGATGCCCCGCCCGGTCGCGCCCAGCACGCCCAGAGCATGGGCCTCATCCATCATCAGCCAGGCATCGTGGCGCTGCTTGATGCGCAGCAGCGCGCGCAGGTCCGGCCCGTCGCCGGACATGGAGAACAGCCCCTCCGACACGATAAGCACCTTGTCATGCAGGTGCCGGGACCGCCGCAGCACCTCCTCCAGGTGGTCGAGGTCGTTGTGCCGGAACGCCAGCCGCGCCGCGCGGCAGGATTCCGCCCCCAGCACCAGGCAGTTGTGGGCCAGCGCGTCATGCAGCACCAGGTCGCGCGGCCCCATCAGGGTCAGGATGACGGAGATCGCCGTGGCATGGCCGCTGACGAAGACCGCCGCCGCCTCCGTCCCCGTGAAATCCGCCAGCTCCCGCTCCAGCGCCCCATGCACCGCCCTTTCGCCGGAGGTCATGCGGCTGCCGCCGGCCGAGATGCCCCAGCGCGCCCCGGCTTCCTGCGCCGCCTCCAGCACCGCCGGATGCCGGTTCAGGCCGAGGTAGTCGTAGCTCGCGAAGTTCCGCATCGCCCGGCCATCGAGCCGCGCCTGGCCGCCCGGCAGCGCCTCCCGCTCCCGGTAATAGGGGTCCCGCACGCCCAGCACGCCGCCCCAGTACCGTTCCTGCTCGATCTCGGCGTAGAGCGGGTGCTGCAGGAAGGGATCCTCCCGCGCCGGCGCCGCGGCCGGCAGGGCGCGCTGGCGAACCGGGCGGTTCATGCGCGCACCGCCCCCGCCACGGGCTCCGCGGGGCCGCCCGCCGCCGGCCGCGCCGGTGCGCCGGCATCCCCCTCGGCCTCCGCGCCCAGCAGGGATGGCAGCAGCCGGTGCACCAGTTGCCGGGCGGATTGCCCGCCGCCGAGCGCGGCGAGGCCCGTCATCGCCGCGCCGGTCCGCTTCTCCAGCGCCATGCGCAGTTCCAGCGCCATCAGCGAATCAAGGCCGAGGTCGATGAGGTTGCGATCCGCATCCACCTCCTCCACCGGCATCCGCAGGATGCGCCCGACTTCCTCCCGCACCGCGTCCAGCAACCGCTCCGCCGCTTCCTCCCGCGGCAGGCGCGCGAGGTCCAGCAGCGCGCCGCCGGCCGCCTCCTCCTGCGCCCCCGCGGCGAAGAGTTCGGCGAAGAGCGGCGAGCGCAGCGTGGCCAGCCCCCGCGCCCCCGGCGCCCAATGCGCCACCGTATAGGCGCTGACCGCCGGCGCGGCGGCAGGGTCGCCCAGCAGCCGGCCGAGATGGTCCAGCGCCTCCGCCGTCGTGATCCCCGCCACGCCCGTCGCGGCGCGCAGCCGTTCCGCCAGGCCGCGCGTCCGCGCGATGACGCCGCTATCGGCGATCGCGCCCCAGCAGATCGCGATCGCGGGCACGCCGCGGCCCCGCATCTCCCGCACCGCACCTTCCAGGAAACCATTGGCGGCGACATAGGCGCCCTGCCCGGGGCTGCCGACCATGGTCGTCACCGAGGAACAGGCCACCAGGTATTGCAGCGCATCCCCCGCCAGCGCGGCGCCGACCGCGCGGATGCCATCGACCTTGGGCGCCAGCACGCGGTCCAGCGTCTCCGCCGCCACGCCCGACAGCAGCCCATCCTCCAGCACCATCGCGGTGTGCACGAGGCCCGCGATTTGCCCATGCGCCTCTCGCCAGCGCGCCATGGCATCGGCCAGGGCGGCGGCATCCGTGACATCCAGCGCCTCCACCTCGAAGCGCAGCCCCTGCGCGCGCAGCGCCTCGATCCGCGGCATCGCCGCCGCGTCCACCTCGCCGCGCCGCGACGCAACGAGGATCGCCTTCGCGCCGCGCTCCGCCAGCCAGAAGGCGATGGCAAGCCCGAAGCCGCCCGTGCCGCCCAGCACCACATGCAGCCCCGGCGCGGCCTCGAAGGCCCCTGGCGGGCGCGCCACGCCCTGGAAGGCCGGCCGGACCACGATCTTGCCGACATGGCCGGAGGCCTGCATCAGCCGGAACGCATCCCCGGCCGCCGCGCCATCCAGCACCAGCACCGGCAGCGGCGGATGGGTGCCCTGCTGCACCGCGCCCAGGGCGGCGGCGGCCGCTTCCAGCGCCGCGACCGGCGCATGGGCCAGAAGCTGGTCCAGGTCGACGCCGATGAAGGCGATGTTGCGGGCGAAGGGCCGCAGGCCGATCCGCGTATTCTCCAGGAAGTCCCGCTTCCCGAGTTCGACGAAGCGCCCGAAGGGCCGCACCAGGCGCAGCGTCGCGCGCATCGCCTCCCCGGCCACGGAGTTCAGGACCACATCGACGCCATCCGTCACGGCGCGGACCCGATCCTCGAAATCCGCGGCCCGCGAATCCACGACGGCATCGGCGCCGAGCCGCAGCAGCAAGGCGCGCTTTTCCGGCGTGCCCGCGGCGGCGATCACCCGGGCACCCCGCGCCCGCGCGATGCCGAGTGCCGCCAGCCCCACCGCGCCGGCCCCGCCATGGATCAGCAGCGTCTCCCCCGCCCGCAGCCCCGCGCGGTCCACCAGCGCATGCCAGGCCGTGGTTGCCGCCACCGGCAGGGCCGCGGCGGCCTCGATGGACAGCGCCGCCGGCGCCGGCAGAAGCTGCGCCGCCCGCACCACCAGGTGGGAGGCGAAGGCATTCTCCGCGAAGCCGACCACCGCCGCGCCGGGTTGCAGATGGTCCGGCACGCCAGGCCCGGCGCGCAGCACATGGCCGGAGAATTCGAAGCCCAGGCTCCCGCCCGTCAGCCCCTCCCCCAGGATCTCCTCATCCAGCAGCCCGAGGGCCAGCATCACGTCGCGGAAGTTCAGCCCGGTGGCCGCGACCGCGACCTCGACCTCCCCGGCCCCCGGCGCCTGGCGCGGGGCGATGACCCAGCCGAGGCCGTCGATCCCCGCCCCCGCCTGCGCCAGCACGGTCCTCTCCCCCGGGCCCGGCGCACGGGCGGGCGGGCGGCCCCGGCGCAGCCGCGCGACCGTGGCGGCGCCCGCGCCCAGCCGGATGTCCCGCTCCGGCGATGCCAGGTGGTCGCCGAGCGCCGCCGCGATTCCGCCCGGCGCCGCGCCATCCGCTACCCGGAGCACGCCGATATCGACGTCCTGGTATTCATTGGCCAGGCTGCGCACCACCGCCCCGGTCGCGTCCGACAGCGCGCCATCGCCCTCGCACAGCACCAGCAGCCGGTGGCCGGCGAGGCCCTGCGCCAGGTCGCGCAGGCGCAGGATGCGGTCCCGCAGCGCCGCCCTCTCCCCCGCCATGGGGCCGGCTTCCAGGTCCAGCACCAGGGCGCCGGGCGCCACGCCGGGCAGCCCGGCCGTGAAGGGCACCAGTTCGCAGCCCGGCAGCAAGGCCCGCGCGCGGGCCATCGCGGCCGGTCGCACATGCAGCGCCGGCAGCGCCGCCGCCGGCATCGCCTCCGGGACGGCCTTCGCGGCGAAGAGCATCAGCCCCGCGCCACTGTCATCAAGCGTCTCGTCAAGCAGCGGGCCGAGGCCGGCGGCCAGCGCCGCCTCCCGCGTCTCCGCCGGCAGGGGCCATTGCCCGACCGGGGCGCGCGGATCGGCGGTCAGGGCCCACCACCCTTCCTCCGCCCCATGCAGCAGGTCGATCACCGGGTCATGCGGCGGCACGCCGAGGATGACCGGCACCGCGGCGCGCAGCGCCTGCAATTGCCGCAGCGGCTGGGATGGCGTCGCGTCCAGCGGCAGCACGACGGCGCAGGCCGCCAGGTCCGGTGGCGCGGCCGGCGCTTCCGCCGCATCCCGCACGCCGACCAGGCCGCGCGCGCCCAGGCGCGCCAGCACCGCCTCCGCCCGGCGCGGCGTCGCGGTCAGCACCTCCAGCGCCAGGCGCCCTTCGCGCAGCGCGGGCAGCAGGCGGGGCAGCAGCCCCTCCAGCCCCGGTTCCAGCAGCGCGACCCGCAGCGGCGCGCCTGGCGCCGTCCGGCCGAGGATCGCCGCCGCCACCGCCTCCATCATCGGCGCCACCAGCCGGGACCGGGCCAGCCAGCCATCCCCGGGTTCCGCCGCCGCCGCGACGCCGCTGCCGAGGAAGAGGCCGAGCCGATCCATGGCGCCGGACGCCGCGCGGAGATCCGCCACCGCCTCCGGGCAGCGCCGCAGCAGGTCGCGCAGCGCCGCTTCCGGCGCCGGCGCCTCGCGCAGCCGGCCATCGGCGGACAGCGCGCCCTGCTCCCGCAGCATCTCCAGCATCGCGTGCCACAGGGGCCGCGCCGCCTCGGGCACCGGCGGCTCCTCCACCGGGACGGGTCCCGGCCCCGCGATGCCGCGCACCAGGGATGTGGCGACCGCCACGGCCCAATCCGCCAGCCCCGGCACAGGCCCCGGGACAACCGCTGGCAGCGCCCCCTGATCCCGCAGCGCCGCCTGGCGGGCGGCCTCGTCATGATCGCAGGGCAGGATGATCCGGTCCTCGTCGCGCCAGGCGGCGAAGACGACGCGCCGCAGCACGCCACCTTCCACCCGCGCCACCAGCCCGCCATCGGCGGCCAGGAAATCCACATCCACCACCCGCGTGCCGCGGGTCCGGCGGACCAGGCGCACGACCGACCGCGCGATCCTGGTCCGCGGCTGGAACAGCGACAGCCGCCCGACGCGCACCGGCAACTCGCCCGCCGCCACATTCGGCGCCGCCGGCAGGTCGAGGAACAGGCCATGCAGCGCCGCGTCGAAGGCGGCGGGATCGGTCACCATCACCGGCGGGAAGGCGCCGAGGTCGGGCGCCGGCCCGTCCAGCGCCGCCACGAAGCCGCCGGGGAAGCGATGCAGCGTGGTGACGGCCCGGAACGCCCCGCTGTAGTCCAACCGGGCGCGCGCCGCCGCGGCATAGACCGCCTCCGCCCCCAGGCCCGCACCCTCCGCCGCCGGGACCGCCACGGCGGGAACCTCCCCGGCCAGGATCTGCACGGCCGCGCGGGCATGCAGGACGAAGGCCTCCCCATGGTCCGATCGCGGCCGGGACCGCACGGCGATCATCTGGTCCGCCGCATCGACGGTGACGCTGATCTCCCGCGTCACCCCCGGCTCCAGCACCAGGGCGCGCAGGATGTCGAGGTCATTCAGCCGCAGCCGCGCCGTGCCGAGCACCTGCTCCGCCACCGCCGCCATCATCTCGATGAAGCCGGTGGCGGGCAGCACGACCTGGCCATCCACCCGGTGGCCCGCCAGGAAGGGCACGGTCTCCAGGCTCAGCGCATGGCGCCATTCCGTCCCGCCCGGCGCCATCCGCGTCCCGGCTAGGGGATGGCAGCCCGCGGTGCCGGGCTCGCCCTCATAGAGGCTGTAGGCCTCCGGCGTGCGGTCGATCAGGAAATGGCCGCGATTCCAGGCCATGGGGGGCAGGATGCGGCTGCCGCGCCCGGCGCCCCAGAAGCGCGGCGTCGCGCCACGCGCCACCGCTTCCGCCACGATGGCGCGGACCGGATCGGCCGCCACCGGCGGGCTCATCGCCAGGCTGCCCATGATGCCCACCGCCCGGCCGGCCCGCCGCGCGACATCGCCCATGGCACTGCCGAGCAGCGGCCGGGGCCCGATCTCGATGAACAGGTCGGCGTGGTCCAGCGCCACCGCCATGGCCGGGGCGAAGAGCACCGGCGACCGGATATTGTCCCACCAGTATCCCGCATCGAGCGCGGGGCCCGCAGCGACATCGCCCGTGACGGCGGAGATCATCGGCACGCGCCCCGCCCCGGGGGCCAGCCTGGCCAGGGCCTGCAGGATCGTCTCCCGCTCCGGCTCCAGCAGCGCGTGGTGGAAGGGGTAGTCGATGTCGAGCAGGACGGAGGGAATGGCCTCCCGCCGCGCGGCGGCCATGACGGCGCGGATCGCCGCGGCGGGGCCGGAGACGGTGGTGGAGGCCGGGCCATTCTCCGCCGCGACCTCGACCCGCGCGGCGGGGGATGCCCCCTCCTCCCGCGCCAGCGCCTCGGCCAGGGCGCGCGCGCGGGCGGCGTCGCAGCCCAAGACCGCCATCCGCCCCAGGCCGCGGATCGCCTCCTGGCAGGCACTGCGCGCGACGATGAGGTGCGCGGCCTGGGCACGGCCGAGGATGCCCGCCGCCGCCGCCGCCGCGACCTCCCCCACCGAATGGCCCAGCACCAGCCCGGGGCGCAGGCCCTGGGCCGCCAGCGCATCCACGAGGCCCATCTGGATGGCGTAGAGCGCGGTCTGCGCCGCGGTCGTGGCCGCCAGCCGCTCCTCCGCATCCCCGGCGTTCAGCGTCTCCAGCGGGCAGACCCCGCCGGCCTCCCGGATCAGCGCCGCCGTCGCCTCGACGCTCTCGCGGAAGGGGGCGGAACGTTCCAGCGCTTCCAGCGCCATGCCGGCGTATTGGCAGCCATTGCCGGTGAAGACGAAGCCGATGCGCGCGCGCGGGACCAGCGCCTCCGCCACCCGCGCCCCCGGCGCCGTGCCCCGCAGCGCCGGGGCGGGGTCCTGGACCTCCGCCAGGTCGATCACCAGGCGATGGCGCAGCAGGTCCCGGCTGGCGGCCGCCGCGCCGGCCACCGCCGCGAAACCCCGGCGATCCACCACCGCCGCATAGGCCGCCGCGAGGCGGGACAGCCCCTCCCGCGTCGGCGCGGAGACGACGAGGAGGTCCGGCGCCTCCCCCGCTGCCGAGGCCGCATCGGCGGGGCCGGGCCCCTCCAGGATCGCATGGGCGTTGGTGCCGCCGAAGCCGTAGTTGCACACGCCGGCCAGCAGCGTCCCCTCCCCCGGCAGGTCGAGCGCCTGGCTCGCGGGGGCCAGGTTCAGCGCCGCCACATCGATGGCCGGGTTGGTGGCGTCCAGGTGCAGCGTCGCGGGCAGGTGGCGATGGCCCAGCGCCAGCACGGCCTTGGCGAGGCCCGCCAGGCCCGACACGGCCTCCAGATGCCCGATATTCGACTTCACCGACCCGACGGGCAGCCGCTGATCCCGCTTCTGCCCCAACGCCTCCCCGATCGCCCGTGCCTCCACGGGATCGCCGACCGCGGTGCCCGTGCCATGCGCCTCGACGAAGGCCAGCGATCGCGGGCTGATCGCCGCCTGGGCATAGGTCGCCGCCAGCAGGGCGCGCTGCCCCTCCGCGGAGGGGAAGGCGATGCCGTTCTTCCGCCCATCGGCGTTGACGCCGACCGCGCGGAGCCTGGCCCGCGCCGGCAGGGGGCCGGCCGCGCCGGCCCGCCCCAGCACCAGGGCAACCGCCCCCTCCGCCCGCACATAGCCATCGGCCGCCGCCGCGAAGGGACGGCAGCGCCCCGTGGGCGACAGCATCCCGGCCCGGGAGAACCCGACGAAGGGCGCCGGGGAGGACAGGATGTTCACCCCCGCCACGATCGCCAGTTCCACCTCCCCCCGCTCCAGCGCCACCGCCGCCTGGTGCAGCGCGACGAGGGAGGAGGAGCAGGCCGTATCGAGCGTCATGCTCGGCCCGCGCAGGTCAAAGACGTAGGAGACCCGGTTGGCCAGGATCGAGAGGCTGTTCCCCACCATGAAATGCGCGCCGATCGCGCCGAGGTCGAGCAGCGGCACATTGGCGTAGTCCGTGGCCGAGGCCCCCACGAAGACGCCGACCGGCCGCCGCGCCAGGCTCGACGGGGCGATCCCGGCATCCTCCAGCGCCTCCCACACCACCTCCAGCAGCACGCGCTGCTGCGGGTCCGTCTGCGCGGCCTCCCGCGGGGAGAAGCCGAAGGCGGCCGCATCGAAGGCGAAGATGTCGTCGAGGTAGCCGCCCGCGAAGGTATAGGCCGTGCCGCGCGCCGCCCGGTCGGGGCTCAGGAACCGCTCAGGCCGCCACCGTCCCGCCGGCACCGAATCGGCAACGCTGCACCGCCCGTCGCGCAACAGCGACCAGAAGGCATCCAGGGTCGGCGCCCCGGGCAGGCGGACGGCAAGACCCCGGACATCGAGCCCCTGCTCGGGCGCGCAGATCACCCGCGCATCCCAGGCAGGACCCCGCCGCGACACTCACCTGCCAAGTGACGACAACCCATGATGTCGATCGGGAGACACCGCCACGCGGCCCTTGCAGGCCCCGGCGAAACACCTGGGGGCTCGCGCCGCTTGCGCGTCAGAATGGATACGGTGGCGGAGCGCCGGACCCGGCCGGATGGTCGTCAGCATCCCGCTTTTATATCCCCCGGCCATCGCCAGCCGAAAGAGGAAAGAACGTAGAAGGCGATATAGGGTTCCTTGAAGATAACCCCAGGGTGTTTACCGCGCCCCCCCTGTGGCTGATGATCCCGCCATGGGCCTGGCGATCATCACTGGGGGATCGAGCGGCATCGGGCTGGCGATGGCACGCATGCTGCTCGGGCGCGGCATGGAGGTGCTGGCCATCGCGCGCGATGAGGCGACGCTTCTTGCGGCGCGGGAGAGCCTCGGCCCGCTCGGCCAGCGCTACCAGGCCGCCCCATGCGACGTCAGGATCGCAGCCTCGCTGCACGCCGTCTGTGCGCAGGCCATCGGGCGGCACGGCGCACCCGCCCTTGCCATCGCCTGCGCCGGCATCGCCAGGCCCGGCCGCTTCCTCGATCTGCCGTCGGCGGATCATGAGGAGGCGATGGCGACCAACTACCTCGGCAGTCTGAACCTGGCACGCGCCTGCCTGCCCGCCATGGCAGAGGCCGGGAGCGGGCGGCTGCTGCTGGTCTCATCGGCCGCGGCACTCGGTACCTTCCACGGTTTCTCCGCCTACACCCCCTCCAAGGCCGCGGTCCGCGCGCTGGGCGATGCGCTGGCGCTGGAGATGGCGCCGCATGGCGTCAGCGTGACCGTCGGCTTCCCCCCGGATACGGAGACGCCGCAGCTGCGCGCGGAGCTTTCCCACCGCACGGCGGTCGCACGCGCCTATCTCAAGGGCGCCCCGGTCCTGTCGGCGGAGGAGGTTGCGCGGGCCCTGCTGGCCGCGACGGAAGCGGGCCGGCGGCAGGTCGCGCCCGGCATCGGCCCGCGCGTGATGCTGGCGATGCCGGTGCTGACGGACTGGATCGGCCGATGGCGCCAATCGCGGCTGGCGCGACGTCTGGACGGCAGGGAGGGGTAAGGCGGATCAGGCTGGCGACCTGGTGGGCCGTGCGCGCCTTTTCCGACCGCGTTTCGAGGCCGCGGATGCTGGCGTACGCGCACGAAAAAGCCCCCGGGCTTTTGGCCTGGGGGCGATTTGTGATGGGGATGCGGGGACACGCAACCGACGATGCCAGTACATTACTGTAGCCATCTGAGGTGCGTCGGCCTCCTTGACTAGGTTGGCAGGAAGCGGACCTCGGCAGATGCCGCCGGGTCAGGCGCGGCTCTCCATAACTAAGTGGTCCAGCGCTTTGGGCGCGATAGCATCTCACGGCTCTGGCGCGACGCGAGGGAGGCCTGGACCGCCGCATGGCAGCCGCGCCCCCCAGGCAAAGGCCCCGATCATGCCACTGGCCGTTGCTGCAAGGCCGCGCGGCACAGGCCGTCGCGGCATCCCATGCCGCCCACATCATGCCGAGCGAGAAGCTGAACCGAACGGATCCGGCCGTCCGCGAGCGCCGGACTTCGTAGCGCGCGTCCGGGTCCTCGTGCATGACGAGGTCGTCCTCGTAGACCCGGTGCCCGACGCCGTCCCCAGCCGCGCCTGAACACCCGCGGACCGCAGTGATCTGTTCCCGTCAACGTCGACAGCGCCGGCCGACACGAGGTTCTCGGCAAGGTGATCGGCGCTTCCAAGCTCGAAAATGTCTGTCTCGGCTCTTCTGGCTGGCTTACCAGCGGGGGCCTGCGCAGCGCGAAACGGTTAATGCCCCATGTCAATGCGGAAGCCGTCCATAACCACCTTGATGGACAGGCCAAAATGGCCAAAACTAGCCACTGATCGGGAGGGCCACGCCATGCAGAGCATGTCGGCAAAGGAGGCCAAGTACGGCTTTGGACGTTTGATCGACTTGGCTCGCGCCGCACCGGTGTTGGTCGCCAAGCATGGTCGGCCAGTCGTAGTAGTGATGTCAGTTGAAGAATACGCGAAACTAAAAAGCCATGAAGTTGTCAACGGCAGAATAAAAATCGCAACTAGCAAAACCGCCGATCCAAATGTCGCTGAAAAGAACTGATCCGCATCGATGACAACGACCAAAGCCGAACGCGATCTTGAGGACGCCTTTGTCTCAAAGCTGAAGGACCTCAAGTACGAATACCGTCCCGACATCCGAGATCGCGCCACACTGGAGCGGAATTTCCGTGAGAAGTTCGAAAGCCTGAATCGAGTTACTCTCACCGATGGCGAATTTCAAAAACTCATAGACGAGATTGTCACTCCTGACGTTTTCACAGCCGCCAGAACGCTTCGAGAGCGCAATAGCTTCATTCGCGATGACGGCACGCCGCTCAACTACACGCTCGTCAACATCAGGGACTGGTGCAAGAATTCCTTCGAGGTGGTCAACCAGCTTCGGATAAACACGGACAACAGCCACCATCGCTATGACGTCATTCTTCTGATCAACGGGGTGCCGGTCGTTCAGATCGAACTGAAGACTCTCGGCGTAAGCCCACGTCGCGCCATGGAGCAGATCGTCGAATACAAGAATGACCCGGGGAATGGCTATACAAAAACCATCCTGTGTTTTCTTCAGCTGTTCATCGTTAGCAACCGCGATCGGACGTTCTATTTCGCGAACAACAATGCACGCCATTTCGCGTTTAATGCCGAGGAGCGCTTTCTGCCTGCCTACGAGTTTGCCGATGTAGACAACAAGAAGGTTGTCCATCTCGATAGCTTCGCTGAGACCTTTCTTGTCAAGTGCACGCTCGGCCAGACCATCAGCCGTTACATGGTTCTGGTTGCAAGTGAGCAGAAGCTTCTGATGATGCGGCCGTATCAGGTCTACGCTGTGAAGGCGATTGTCGACTCCATCGCGCAAGATTGCGGCAATGGCTACGTCTGGCACACGACCGGCAGCGGCAAGACGCTCACGTCGTTCAAGGCGTCAACGCTTCTGAAGGACAATAAGGACATCGAGAAGTGCCTCTTCGTCGTGGACCGAAAGGACCTTGATCGGCAGACGCGTGAGGAGTTCAACAAGTTCCAGGAAGGCTGCGTCGAGGAAAACACCAACACCGCCTCCCTCGTTCGTCGCCTCGTCTCCGACGACTACGCTGACAAGGTCATCGTCTGCACGATCCAGAAGCTGGGCCTCGCGCTGGACGAAAACAGCAAGCGCAATAAGCAGCAGAAGAAGGACGGCAAGAAGAGCTTCAAGGAACAGCTGGAACCCCTGCGCGACAAGCGCATCGCCTTCATCTTCGACGAGTGCCACCGGTCGCAATTCGGAGAGAACCACAAGGCCATCAAGGAGTTCTTCCCGCGCGCCCAGCTTTTCGGCTTCACGGGAACGCCGATCTTCGATCAGAACGCCGCCCAGCAGAAGATCGAAGACACGCAAGCCAGTTTGAAGACGACGGAAGATCTCTTCCAGCAGCGCCTTCACACCTACACCATCACGCATGCCATTGAGGACGGCAACGTCCTCCGGTTCCACGTCGACTACTTCAAGCCGCAGGGCAAAACCCTACCCAAGCCGGGCGAACCTCTGGCCAGGCGGGCGGTGATCGAGGCGATCCTCTCCAAGCATGACCAAGCCACCGGTCAGCGTCGGTTCAACGCCCTGCTCGCCACTTCTTCGATCAATGACGCGATCGAGTATCACTCCCTTTTCAAGACAATGCAGGCTGAGAAGCTGGCCGCCGATCCCAGCTTCCGCCCGCTGAACATCGCCTGCGTCTTCTCTCCGCCCGCCGACGGCAATCCTGATGTGAAGCAGATTCAAGAAGACCTGCCGACAGAAAAGGAAGACAACGCGGTCGAGCCGGAGAAAAAGAAGGAAGCCCTGAAGGCCATCGTCGCGGACTACAACGACCAATACGGCACCAACCACAAGATCGGGGAATTCGACCTTTATTATCAGGACGTTCAGAAGCGTATTAAAGACCAGCAATGGCCGGACGCCGACCTGCGCAAGGCTTACCCTAATCAGCCGCACCACAAGATCGACATCACAATCGTGGTGGACATGCTGCTCACCGGCTTTGACTCGAAGTTCCTGAACACCCTCTACGTCGACAAAAACCTGAAGCATCACGGGCTGATTCAGGCCTTCTCGCGCACCAACCGGGTGCTGAACGCCACAAAGCCCTATGGCAACATTCTCGACTTCCGCCAGCAGCAGGGGGCCGTCGATACCGCCATCGCCCTCTTCTCGGGCGAGGCCGCTGCCGAAAAGGCCCGGGAAATCTGGCTGGTGGACAAGGCTCCGGTGGTCATCCAGAAACTGGAAAGCGCGGTGCAGAAGCTCGATGCCTTCATGAAGTCGCAGGGGCTCGATTGTAAGCCCGAGGCCGTGCCCAACCTGAAGGGCGACGCGGCGCGCGCGGCCTTCATTGAGCATTTCAAGGAGGTCCAGCGGTTCAAGACCCAGCTTGACCAGTACACAGACTTAACCCCGGAAAACGCCGCAGCGATCGAGCAGGTCCTTCCGCGCGAAAACCTCCTTGGCTTCCGCGGCGCGTATCTGGAGACTGCCCAGCGCCTTCGGGCGCAGCAGGGTAAGGGCGCCGACAAGCCGACGCAGGAAGCGGACCAGCTGGATTTCGAGTTCGTCCTCTTTGCCTCAGCTGTGATTGATTATGACTACATCATGGGTCTAATCGCTCGCTTTTCCGCGGCGACTCCCGGCAAGCAGAAAATGAGCCGCGAGGAGCTGATCGGCCTGATCCAGTCCGACGCCAAGTTCATGGACGAGCGTGAGGACATTGCCGCGTACATTGCCACGCTGAAGGCGGGTGAGGGTCTGAGTGAAAGGGCCATCCGCGAGGGCTACAGCCGCTTCAAGGCGGAGAAGAACGCGGCGGAGTTGGCGGGCATCGCGGGCAAGCACGGACTTGCTGCAGAGGAGCTTGATGGATTCGTCGATGGCATCCTGCAACGGATGATCTTTGACGGCGAAGCGCTGACAGATTTGATGGAACCCCTCGGCCTGAACTGGAAGGCGCGGCGGGTGAAGGAGCTGGAACTGATGGCCGATCTGATGCCGTTGCTTCTCAAGCGCGCCGGTGGCCGCGAAATCTCGGGGTTGAGCGCCTATGAGCAGTAAGGTGAAATCATCTGCCTTACTGATTCCGGATTGCCGCTTTCCGGGGTTTTCTGTCCCTTGGGTCCATGAGCAGCTGTCGAGCGTTCTGAAGGAACATAAGGTCAAGAATATTGCTGGCCGCGAAGTTTTCTCGGTCTCGATGGTGAGCGGGATTGTCAACCAAATCGAGCATTTGGGGCGTAGTTTCGCAGCTGCGGACACGTCTCATTACAACATCGGGCATCGCTTTGATGTGGTCTACACGAAGAGTCCGCTCAAGGCGTTTCCCTTTGGAATAGTAAAACAGTGCAAGTTTAACGGCGAAGTTGCGCTTTCGCCACTTTATGGTGTTTTCACGCCGAAAAACCAGCATGTGGGCTTGATGATCGAAGCCTACTTTGAGGCCCCAGAACGCGCGCAGGCATTCCTTTCACCGCTCTGCCAGAAGGGTGCGAAGAACACCCTTCAGATTACAAACGCAACCTTTCTCTCTGGGCGGATGCCCCTTCCGAAAGAGGAAGGGGAACAACAGAAGATCGCCGAATGTCTGGACTCAGCGGGCGCGCTGATCGAGGCGCAGGTGCGGAAGGTCGACGCTTTGAGGGCCCACAAGAACGGCCTAATGCAGCAGCTTTTCCCCCAGGAAGGCGAAACCCTACCCCGCCTCCGCTTCCCGGAGTTCGAGGATGCGGGAGAGTGGGAAGAAGGCACCATTTCCGACATCGGGACCGTTTTGCAGGGCTACGGCTTCCCTGACAGGTACCAAGGTCAGCAAAGCGGTGATCTCCCCTTCTACAAGGTGAGCGACATTTCGAGGTCGCTTGGCGCTGGAAAGACGTTCATTGAAGAAGCTGCAAACTACGTCAACCAAAGCCAGTTGAAGGAATTGAGGGCCAAGCCGATCCCCGCCGGAACGACCGTCTTTGCCAAGATTGGTGAGGCGATCCGTTCCAACAAGCGCGCTATCACCACGGTTCCATGCTTGATCGACAACAACGCTGCTGGAGTTAAGTCGATTAGGGGTAAAGCAACAGATTTCTTTATTTATCTGACAATGGAACAAATTTCGCTGATCGATTACGGTGGGGGAGTGGTTCCTGCCGTCAACAAGTCAGCGATTGAGGCCATCCCCATAAAATTTCCCAAAATCGAGGAACAACGTCGCATCGCCGACTGCCTTACATCCCTCGACGACCTTATCGCCGCTGAGACGCAAAAGCTCGACACCTTCAAGACCCACAAGAAGGGGCTGATACAGCAGCTCTTCCCCCAAGTCGGGGGGGATGATGCATGAGCAGATACAAGAATCTGAGGTCGCTGGTCGGCCGGCTTCGTGACGATCTCAACAACCCCACGAAGCCGATCTCGCTGCTATTGATTTACGCCTATAACCGCACCGGCAAGACGCGCCTGTCGATGGAATTCAAGGACGCCGGCAAGCGCAAGCACAAGATTAAAAACCCGACCGGCACGCCGGACACGCTCTATTTTAACGCCTTCACCGAGGATCTGTTCGTCTGGGAAAATGATCTCGAAGGCGATCTCGTGCGCCGCCTGCAACTGAACGACAAATCGTCCTTCTTCGACGCGATGACCGAACTCGCGCTGGACGAAACAATTGCCCAATACCTCTTTCGCTATGCCGACTTCGAATTTGACTTCACCTATAAAGAGGTTCCCGTCGACAATGGGACTGCCTCCAAGCCGGACTATGTGAGTTTCCGAAAGGGCGCCGAGACCAACATCAAGGTGTCGCGCGGCGAGCAGAATATCTTCATCTGGTGTGTGTTCATGGCTATCTGCGAGCGCATGCTTGACGGTCACGAATCGTATCAGGGTAAGAAGTACCTTTATATCGACGATCCGATCTCATCACTTGATGACAATAATGCGATCTCCGTCGCTTGCGATCTGGCGAAGCTCCTCCGCCGGGCGGCGACGCGGAAAGATGGCGCGGGTGCGCCTGCTCCGATCAAGGTGATCTTTTCCTCGCATCACTCCCTGTTCTTCAACGTGATGTGCAACGAAGTCGGCAGGCGGATCGACGGGGAGCCAAGGATCACCCACAAGCGCTACTTCCTACACCGCCCGGGCGACGACGGCGCCTACACATTGCAGAAAACCGACGACACACCCTTCTTCCACCACGTCGCCACTTTGGCGGAATTGCAGCGCGCGGCCGATCCCGCCAAGGGAAAGCTCTATACCTTCCATTTCAACGCCCTGCGCAGCGTCATGGAGAAAACGGCGTCCTTCTTCGGGCATCCGAGCATGGCCTTCTGCTTGAAGGCGCTCGACAACGAGGAAGATCGGGCGCTGTTCAACCGTGCCCTTAACCTGCTCAGCCACGGCGCCTATGCGATCCACGAGCCCACGGAAATGGGCGAGGACAACAAGGAACTTTTCCGGCGCATTCTGCGCGAATTCATTGCGCGATTTGAATTCGCCCTGCCAGGCGTTGCCGCCACCCAGACCGCGGCCCTGGCGCCCGCGCCCGCCGCTGAGGAAGCACCCGCACAATGAACGACCGCAATCAAAGGCAGCTGGGCAAAACGCTCTGGAACATCGCCGATGCGCTTCGCGGCGCGATGATGGCGGACGATTTCCGCGACTATATGCTATCCTTCCTGTTCCTACGCTACCTCTCGGACAGTTACGAGATGGCGGCCAAGAAGGAGCTTGGGCGCGACTACCCTGATTCCGACGTGATTGGCAATGGCGGGCGCTCGCCACTATCTGTTTGGTACGCGCAGAACCCCGATGATGTTGTGGCTTTTGAAAAGCAGATGCGCCTTAAGGCGCACTACGTCATCAAGCCGGAGCACCTCTGGACCAGCATTGCTTATATGGCGCGCACCCAGAACGACGAATTGCTGAGCACCCTGCAGGCGGGCTTCAAGTACATCGAGAACGAGTCGTTTCAGAGCACGTTCAGCGGCCTTTTCTCGGAAATCAATCTTGGCTCTGACAAGCTCGGCCGGACGTACGCCGATCGCAACGCCAAGCTTTGCGCCATCATCACTGAGATCGCCAAAGGGCTCGCCGATTTCTCGTCCGATGTGGATGCGCTGGGCGACGCCTACGAATATCTGATCGGCCAGTTTGCGGCCGGCTCGGGCAAGAAGGCGGGCGAGTTCTATACCCCCCAGCAGGTATCAGACATCCTTTCCGCGATCGTGACCCTGGACAGCCAGGAGCCCGCAACCGGAAAAAAAGAACGGCTCGCCAGCGTGCTCGACTTTGCGTGCGGCTCCGGTTCGCTGCTGCTGAACGTGCGCAAGCGCATGGGGCCGCACGGCATCGGTAGAATCTACGGGCAGGAAAAGAACATCACCACTTACAACCTCGCCCGCATGAACATGCTGTTGCACGGCGTGAAGGACACGGAATTTGAAATCTATCACGGCGACACGCTGACCAATGACTGGGACATCCTGCGCGAGTTGAATCCTGCCAAGAAGCCCTCCTTCGATGCCATCGTGGCCAACCCGCCCTTCAGCTTGCGCTGGGAACCGACTGAGGCGATGGGCGACGATGTGCGGTTCAAGAACTACGGCCTGGCCCCCAAGTCAGCCGCGGATTTCGCCTTCTTGCTGCACGGCTTCCACTATCTGAAGGATGAGGGCGTCATGGCCATCATCCTTCCTCATGGCGTGCTGTTCCGAGGAGGGGCAGAGGAGCGCATCCGAACCAAGCTGTTGAAGGATGGCCACATCGACACGGTCATCGGCCTTCCGACGAACCTTTTCTATTCGACAGGTATCCCGGTATGCATCCTTGTTTTGAAGAAGTGCAAGAAACCGGACGACGTACTTTTTATCAACGCGGCGGAGAATTTTCTAAAAGACAAGCGTCAAAACAAATTGGGAGACGGCAAGAACGGAAAGCCAGATCACATTGGCAAAATCGTCACGACCTACCAATTCCGCAAGGAAGAAGACCGATATTCCAAGCGTGTGAGCTTAGAGCGTATTGCTGAGGAGGGATACAACCTCAACATCTCTCGTTACATCAGCACCGCTGTGGGCGAGGAAGAGATCGATCTGGTGGCCACTCAGCGTGAGCTCGTTGAGGTCCAAAAACAGATCCGAGACGCAACTTCGAGGCACAACGCCTTCTTGGAAGAGCTTGGTCTTTCCCTGTTGCCGGGCGCCGAATGAATGTTTGTATTTCCTAATGCCGAAAACGCGGACACACTGCTCGCACAAGCCAAAGCCCCGGCGTGTTATGTCGTTCTGGCAATGGGAATTAATCTCGGCCATGGCTGCTCCCAATAGACTGAGGATGGCCGCATCAGCATCGTCAGCGTCATGCACTCCGGCTGCCGCCCGTCCAGGAATGCCGTAACGATGTCCGCGGCCAGGAGCGTCAGGCGGAGAAGGCTGCTCAGGTAGCCGCGCTCGAGGTGCTCGGCGGCTGCCATCTCGGCGCTGGAGGTGTACCGCCCCTCGTCGAGCATCCGCTGGTAGCGGAACGCCCGCGCCAGCGCCTTCACCAGCGCCGGGTCGGCCCGCTTCGTGACCGGCGCCACGACATCGGCCATTGGCCATCGGCGTTACAACGGTCTTCCTGCCGGGCTGCATGTCCCGCTTGATGGGGCCACTCCACGGATAGCGCAGGCAACGCCGATTCGACGCTCGTCGATGCTCCACCGTCCACGGCATTTCTGCCCCCGCTAGTCGTCCGCAGAAACAGCGGATCACTTCCGATCCAGGTGATTCAATTCCTTGCCTGGAGGGCTCTCAGATAGGACAGTACCACTGATTATTCACTCATGCGTTAGAACATTTTTATATGAATACGGCATTTCAGATCACAACTACAAATTTCCAATCTCGGATCCTTGCCCTTATCATTCGCTCGCGACCTCGGCGTTCTGAGCTGCAGGTCGTCCTCGGATGTGGTCGGTGAGAAACGGCAGCGCGCCTGAGGTATCCGGACTGTGGGGCTGGTGGGATAGACCGGAACGGCACTGCTGAGGCTCGATGCCGATGCCCACCCGGAGGCGAGAGCAGCCTCCGTCAAGAAGCGAGCATGCTGCCGACCCGCTCCTTGGGGTCGGCGGGCCCGATGCGAGGGGCCGGCTCCGCCGGAACATCTCCACGGGCAGGCAGGGCCACCCCGCGCAATTCGCGGGGCTGGTCCTGCTTTGCCCTCGCTCAGAGCCCCACCACCAGAACAAACAGAGGAGTGTTATGATAGAGGGGGCTGCGCGGGGTGGCAATTTGGGCCGTGACGATGACATTTCGGACGAGCGCACAGACGCGTTGCGGCGGCTCGCCCGCGGCTTTGATCTCTCCAGTAAGGCTGTTGTGGAATTGGCGGGCGATATCGACGCCCTGCGGGACCGGATCGCCGCCGATGCGGAGCTTTCACCGATCCAACGCCGGGCGCGCCGCAAAGCGCGGATCGCAGGCTTCAAGCAGTTCCAGACAGCCCTTCGGCGCCAAAGCAGCGTACTCGAGGAATTCCCCCCTCGGCTCCTCGATGACATCCGCCAGCTCCTCGCGAGCGACATCGCACGGAACTACAGCAACGCCGCGTTCCGGCGGTTCGGTCTGCCGATCGGCGCCGTGATAGACGCGCGCATCATGGAGTCCACTCTGGCGCGCTACCGCGACCCCTCCGCGATGATCGCGGCGGAGCTTGAAGAACTGGCCGAGCACAGCCGTCGGCACGCCGCCCCTGTCTTCGGCATCAGCGTGGTTCTGGATGTCGCCGAACAGCTATGTCAGCGACTGCAGATGGAGCTGGACCGCGAGCGTTTGGACGCGCCGGATGGTCGCCCCGTCGACAGGCCTCGGGCCATTGCTCTTGGCGGTCTCTGGCAGATCTATGCGGGCCTGACGCGCAGCGAACTGCCCGCCACGCCGCCTGCGCGGTTCATCGGCTTCTGCGCGGAGGCGCTGCCTCTTCTCGGTCAACGGACCGACGGCTTCGAGGACGCAGCGCGCCGACTGTTCGAAAGCGCGGCCAGCCGCCGCAGCCGGCAGCCCGCCGCGTAACCGCGGAGATTTTCGGCGCAGTTGCGCCAGTGAAGCACGCTCCGCGCGGTCCTACGCGGCAAGGCGATGCCACCGAGTGCCACACCCTCCTGCGAGCCGACCAAGCCCAGCGGCACGCTGCACGGTCTCGTGCGCGCGCTCGCTCGCGCGGCCGCTCGTGAGGCGTTGGCATCGGCGCGGCAGCCCTCAGCAGCCGAGCCCGCCCATGAAACGCGAAACCCCAATGACCATCGTCGCCGGCCGTCTTCTGACGGCGCAGCAGGTGGCTGACCGGCTGCTACTCAGCCTGCGGACGGTGCGGCGCATGATCGCCTCGGGCCAGCTTCCTGTGCACCGCCTCGGCCGGGCGGTCCGGGTGAACGCGCGCGACGTCGAAATCCTGTTGTTCGAAAGCCGGTGCCACCGGGACATCTGACAGCACCTGTCACCAAAGGTTATGTCATCAATGAATTAGGCCGATAATTCGTGAATACCCGCAGCATCTCTTGCCCATGTTTATCTCCATAGACTTCTCACGAAAGAGTAGCCCATACATCACGTGTCATCACGAGGCACCAGATGACTACACACAGAACTTCACGAGAGACTAAGCCCACTGGACTGGCGGCGCCGGGAGCGACCCTGGCCGACGCCATCCGGGCGGTCGAGGCGACGGACCTTTCCCCCACGCGGCGGCGCGACATGGCCAGCGCAATCAGGACGGTGGTCCGCCTCTTGGAGAGCGCCCCGGAGCGCCTCCCGGCGTCGCCGCGGCTGCTGAACCGCCGCCTCAACGAGATCGCCCCGGCCGCGAAGGGGATGACACCGGCACGCTGGGCGAACATCCGCTCCCTGCTGCGCGCGAGCCTGGCCCTGCTCGGGCCGTCGGCTCCGGGGCGGCATCTGAACGCCCTGTCGCCGGGGTGGCAGCACCTCTGGGACAGCATGGAGGCGCGTGCCCTCAAGATCGGCCTCTCGCGCCTCATGCGCTTCTACAGCGCCGCCGGGATCGAGCCGGAGGCGGTGACCGCAGAGACCTTCGACCGCTTCGCCGAGGACCTGCGCAACGGCATCCTCAAGGATCCCGAGGGCGCGCTGCGTTCGGCTCGCTATGCGTGGCGCCGGGCGTGCGACGAGGTCCCGGGCTGGCCATCGGTGGTCTGGCCGGTGCCGCCGCGCCGAGCCGATCACTTCAGCCTTCCCTGGACAGCCTTCTCGGAAAGCTTGCGCCAGGATGTCGAGGGGTGGCTCGCCCATCTCCGCGGCGACGATCTCCTGACCGCCGCCCCTCGCCCGCTGCGTCCCGAATCGCTGCGCAACATCGAGCGCCGCCTCCGCGCCGTCTCCTCCGCGCTCGTGCTACGCGGGCGCGATCCAGCGACGCTGCGCGGCCTCGCCGACCTCGTCGAACCCGCCGCGGTGCAGGAGGCACTCCGCCTCCACCTGGAGCGCACCGGCAACAAACCCGGGCCCGGCCTCGCCCAGCTCGCCACCACGCTGCTCGCCATCGCGCGCCACCACGTCGGCGCGCCGGCCGAGGTGCTGCGCAAACTCGAAGCGCTCAAGCAGCGCGTCTCGCCGACCCGGCACCGTGGCATGGTGGAGCGCAATCGCGCGCGGCTGCGGCCCTTCGACGAACCGGCCGCGGTGCGGGCGCTGCTGTCCTTGCCACAGCGCCTCCTGGTGCAGGCTGAGGCGATGCCGAGTGGCGAGCGGGCGGCGCTCACCGTGCAGACGGCGCTCGCCGTCGAGTTGCTGCTGGTCGCACCGATTCGCATCAAGAACCTCGCGGGGATCGACATCGAGACCCATCTCACGCGCCCCGGCCGGAGCCGGAACAGCGTCGTGCTCTCCTTCGAGCGAGAGGAGGTTAAGAATCGCCAGACCCTCGACTACCCCTTGCCGGAGACGACGGTCCGCCTCCTCGAGCGGTATCTCGCCGAATTCCGCCCGCTGCTGGCACCGACCGGCAGCACCGCGCTCTTCCCGCGCCGGGACGGCCGCAGCAAAGGCCGCGCGGCGCTGGGGGTGCGCATCAGCCAGACAATCTTCAAGCACACCGGGTTGCGGATGCACCCGCATCTCTTCCGGCATTTCGCGGCCAAGATGCAGCTTGAGGCAGAGCCCGGCAGCCACGAGGTGGTCCGGCGCGTACTCGGCCACCACTCCCTCGAGACGACAATCGCGGCCTACACCGGCACGGAGACTGCCGCCGCCGTTCGGCACTACGACCGCACGATCGAGCGGCTGCGCAACGGGGGCCTGCCGCGATGACGCGGGCTCTCGGCACCGATCCGGCACGCCGCTGCCTCCCCACCGCCGAATGGCCATCGGCCGACAGGGATATCTGGGCGGCGGCGTTGCGGGAGGGCGACATCCTCGAACCCGGCGGGGAACGGTTTCGGCATGCTCCAGGGTCGAACCGCGCCGTCGAGGGCGGATATGGACGCTGGCTCGCGTGGCTTGCCCATGCTGGCCTCCTGGAGGCGCGCGTGGCACCCGCGGATCGCATCACACCGGAACGCGTCGTCGCCTACCTGGAGACGCTGGCCGAACACAATGGCACGGCGACGCGCGCCCGCCGCCTGGAGGAACTCTTCATCGTGGCGCAGCTCGCCGATCGCGAACGTGACTGGTGCTGGATCCGTGACATTCGCGGCCGGGTGCGACGACGGCACCTCCCGACCCGCGAAAAGCGGGCGCGGCTCGTCGGCGCCGAGGATTTGGTGGATCTCGGCCATAGCTTGATGCGGCAGGCGGAGAGCGAGGCAGACGCCGCCCAACCGAGCTGGCGGTGCGCCCTCCTGTTCCGGGACGGGCTGGCCCTCGCCGTCCTCGCGCTGCGCCCGCTGCGCCGGGCCAACTTCGTGGCCCTCCGGCTCGGCGAGCACCTCGCCCCGCGCGGCACGACGTGGTGGATACGCATCGACGGCCGCGACACCAAGACCGGCACGCCGATTGAGGTCCCCTGGCCGGAGACCCTCGCCGAGGCCCTGGAGAGCTACATCTCGATCTGGCGCCCGATCCTGCTGACCCGCCGCACGCCGAATGGCGCGGGCGCGCAATCGATCAGCCACCTTTGGCTCTCCGCAAGGGGTGGCCCGCTGGACACGCAGGGCCTCTTCGATCTCACGGGCAAGCGCACCCGGGCCGCCTTCGGCCGGCCGGTCAGCCCCCACCTCTTCCGAGACTGCGCGGCCACCGCCATCGCGATCGAGGACCCCATCCATATCGGCATCGCCGCGCAGATTCTCGGCCACCGCAGCCTCGCGACAACCGAGCGCCATTACAATCAGGCGCGCTCCGCCGAGGCGGCATGCCGGTGGCAGTCGACACTGGCGCGGCTTCGCGGCCTGCCACCTGAACAGGAAACCGACTGATGCGCTGTGCCGTCTACGCACGCTACTCCTCCGACGCGCAGAGCGAGGCCTCCATCGAGGACCAGGTCCGCCTGTGCCGGGCACGCGCGGACCGCGAGGGCTGGGTCGTGCAGGGCGTCTACGCCGATTACGCGATCAGCGGCGCCAGCGCTGGTCGACCGCAGCTCCAGCAAATGATCGCGGATGCACGGAACGGACAGTTCGAAATCGTGCTGTCAGAGGCGCTGGACCGGCTGAGCCGCGACCAGGAGCACATCGCCGGCTTCTACAAGCAGATGAGCTTCGCCGGCGTGCGCATCATCACCGTGGCGGAGGGCGAGATCTCAGAGTTGCACATCGGCCTCAAGGGCACGATGTCCGCGCTCTTCCTGAAGGACCTCGCGCAAAAGACGCATCGCGGGCTGGAGGGCCGTGTCCGGGCCGGACGCAGCGGCGGCGGGCTGTCCTTCGGGTACCGAGTCCGGCGCGGCCTGCGAGCCGATGGCACGCCGATCACGGGCGAAACCGAGATCGACGTGGCCGAGGCCGGCATCGTCCAGCGCGTCTTCGCGGCCTACAGCGCCGGGCAGTCGCCCCGCGCCATCGCCCGCGTGCTGAACGCGGAGGGCGTGCCGAGGCCGCGCGGCGGCAAATGGACAGCGTCGTCGCTGCTCGGGGGCGCAGGACGGGAGACCGGCATGCTGCGCAACCGGCTCTACATCGGCGAACGGGTCTGGAACAGGCAGCGCTTCATCAAGGATCCCTCCACGGGGCGGCGGGTGGCGCGACAGAACCCGCGCGAGGCCTGGGTAACCTCGGCGGTGCCGGATCTGGTGATCATCAGCGGGGAGCTGTGGGAGACGGCACAGAGGCGCCTGCAGGCAGCGCGACGGCTGGTCCAGGACCCCAACGTCACCAACCGCGGCGCGGCGATGGCGGCCGCGCGCCGGCCGCGCTGGCCTTTGGCCGGGCTGGTTCGCTGCGGCGTGTGCGACGGCACGATGAGCGTGGTCGGGACGGGCGGCCGGCTGGGCTGCGCGAACCATGTGGAGCGCGGGATCTGCACGAACCGCCGCACGGTGGCGCGCACCACGGTCCTGATCAGGGTGCTGGTCGGCCTCAAGGAGCGGCTGCTCGCGCCGGAACTCGTCGAGGAATTCGTGACCACCTACGTGGCCGAGATTAACGCGGTCAATCGCGAGCGCGGAGCCCGACAGGCCGGGCTGGAGGCGCAGGCAGCCAAGCTCGACCGGCAGATCCGCAACCTGCTGGAACTGATCAAAGACGGCCATGGCAGTCCGGCCATGGCGACCGAACTGCGGGAGGTTGAGCGCCGCCGGGAGGCAGTGCAAGCCGAGATTGTCGCCGCAGGACGGCCGGAGCCCGTGCCAGTGCTGCACCCGAACCTGCCGGCGCTGTACCGCCGCAAGGTCGAGACGCTGGAGGAAGCCCTGGCCGATCCGGAGACCATGCTGGCCGCGACCGAAGCATTGCGGGTGCTGGTTGACGCCGTGCTGGTGCATCCCGGCGAGCGCCGCGGCGAGGTGTCGCTGAGCCTGCGCGGAGACGTGGCGGCGCTGCTGCACGCTGCCGGAGAACGACAGGTGACAGACAGCAAAAAGGCCGCTCTGCATAAGCAGAACGGCCATTCTTCGGAAGTACTGGGATCATGGGATGCGGGGACAGGATTTGAACCTGTGACCTTCAGGTTATGAGCCTGACGAGCTACCGGGCTGCTCCACCCCGCGGTGGTGTGTGTGTTTCAAAGGTGGCTACGATCCGGCGTGGT
>JAIXVP010000163.1 GCA_027482905.1 Opitutaceae bacterium | reverse complement strand
CTGAGACAACGGGGTCTTCATCCTGTAGGTGCATGGCTGTTTGTGGGAGGCTATCGAGTCCCTGCAGCTGTCCCCATTTTCGGACGAACTCCATGCGCACATGCCAACCCTGGGCGAGTGCGATCCCGCAGCTGTTTTGAGAAAGGAACTGCTCTAAAGCGGCCTCGTCTTCCCACGCCGCAAAGACAGCTACTTGCTGGGGATGATAGCGTGACGGCTGCGCCACTCTAAGCCCGAGAGTCATCGGAACGACGACTTCAATGTGGGACAATCCCTGAGTTGATCCCGGTCGCGGCGGTCGAAGCAAAAACTCCACGGTCTTTCCCAACCCAGGGGAGGCGAGGTGGAAGGAAAAAAGCTTCATAAACAGGGGGCGGAGAAATGGGGTCGGGTCGAGTTTTGTTGATTCTAGCGCCCGGCATCTAGAACAGCCTTCGAGTGTTTGGCGGCGATGCGGAGCAGGACGCGGTCGGCACCGGTCGGTTGATTACTTTGCGGCCGTTGCGTGAACGCGGCGACGGGGTGGTGGCGTGGGTTTATTCGAGGACTTTGGTTCCTCGATGAGGATTTCGGCGGGGATTTTGAGGCCTTGGTGGAGGGCCCGGATCATGGCGAGGCTGAGTGGGCGTTTGCCGCTGAGGACTTCCGAGACGCGACTTTTGGTGCCGAGGTAGGCGATCAGGTCGGTGGGTTTGGCGTCGGCCTGCTCAAGGCGGAATCGGATGGCCTCCACGGGGCCGGGCCTGGCGATGGGGAAATGGGTTTCCTCGTAGTTTTCGACCAGCAGCGACCAGAGTTCGAGTTCGGCGTCGTCCGGCGTGGGCTGGTCCATGAGGCGTTCGAGGTAGGCGAGGGCCGCTTTATGCTCCCGGTCGGTTTTGAGGACTTTGGCTTTCATGGCGGGTTTTAGATTTTGGTGGCGTCGATCTTGTCGTAGTCGGAGTGGGTGCCGACGAAGCGAATGAAGACGATGCGGGTGCCCCGGAGGAGGTTTGGGGATTCGGCGTCTTTCGTGGGAATTCGGATTTGATTAGCGTGAAGTTGCCCCGAACCGACCGACACGAGTTGAGCCACGCCTATGGATGAAGATTACGGCTCACTTCATGAAGCCGCGCACGACCAGGCCAGAGACATTTATAAAGTGGCGGATGTTATCGGTGACGAGCGGGAGGCCATAGAGGCGGGCGGTGGCGGCAATGATCGAATCAGCCGCGCCCACGCTTTGGCCTGTGATCCTCAGCTCACGCATAACGTCCACGGCCTCTTTCAACACGGCGGCGTCCATAGGCAAAATCGTGAAATAATGCAGATGAACAGCGCCTTCGGCGTCGGATGCAAAACCGCCTAGAAACTCAATGGCGACGATGCTGGGCACGTAAGCACCTCCTGAGTCTTCGCGCTTCATCCAGGCGAGAGCATCGGCGCGGCTGAAACCTTTTTTGCGGCCTTGGATGGCCACCAGGAAATTGGTATCGTAAATCACCGATCCGAACGACTGGCGACAACTCGCTCCACGGCGGCGGCGTCAAAGTTTTTCGAGGGAGGGGGGAGCAGGTCGGCAATCTCGGCAGACAGGCGGGCAGGCGGCGGCACAAGGCGCGGGGTTACGACACTCGGTTTCGCAGCGAGCCGGCGGACGGGTTTTTTGGCGCGGGGCTTGGTGACGGTGGAAGACACGCCGACGACGGTGGACACGGTGGGTTCGGGACGCAAGAACGCGACCGCCGCCATATGACGGCGGAGACGGAGTTTTTAACCACCGATTACGCGGATGGGCACAGATAAGGGCAGGATCGGAAAACTCCGGCATCCGTGATTAGCCGTGTGATCCGTGGTCAAACGGTCTGGGTCTTGGCCTCGAAGGCGAGGCGGCGCTCCCGATACCAGGCGAAGAAGACGGGGGCGGCGGGCGCAGACGCTCAGTCGCCCGCCACGGCCGCGAGGATTTTTTCCTTCAGATGGGTGGAGCGGGTCTTGGCCTCGTTGTTGCGGACGGCCATGGCGTAGGCCGCCGGCTCGCCGACCAGGAAGACCTTCTTTTTTCCGCGCGTGATGGCGGTGTAGATCAGGTTTCGCTGAAGCATCATGAAATGCGCCTTCAGCAGCGGGATGACCACGGCGGCGTATTCGCTGCCCTGGCTCTTGTGGATGCTGATGGCGTAGGCCAAGGCGAGGTCGCCCAGCTCGCCCCGGGTGAAGGCTTGGCGGACGCCGTCGAACTCGGCGTCGAGCGTGCCGGCGTCGGGGTCGGCCGCCACGACCACGCCGATGTCGCCGTTGAAGAGCCCCTTGTCGTAGTTGTTGCGCAGCTGGATGAGCTTGTCGCCGACCCGGAACTCGCCGCCGGGGGCGCGCAGGCCGGCGCCGTGGGGGTTGAGCGCGGCCTGGAGGCGGAGGTTTAGGTTGCCCACGCCGGCGACGCCCTTGTGCATCGGCGCGAGCACCTGGATGTCGCGGCCGGGCTTCATCCACGGGAAGTGGGTCGGGATGAACTCGGCGCAGAGCGTCACGACTTTCTGGAGACAATCGTCGGCGTCGCGCGCCACCACGAAGGTGAGGTCGGCCCAGGGCTGGAGTTTTTCGAGGGAGTCGACCGCGATGGGCAGGGCGGGCTCGCCCGCGTTGATGGCGTGCGCGGTGGTCACGATCTCGCTCTGGCCCTGCTGGCGGTGGACGATGGTCAGGCGGGTGACGGGCACGGTCTCGGTCGCGATGAGGTCCTTCAGGACGTTGCCGGCGCCGACGCTCGGGAGCTGGTCGGTATCGCCCACCAGCAGGAGGTGGGCGCGCGAGGGCATGGCGGCGAAGACGGCGGCGGCGAGGCGGGTGTCGAGCATGGAGGCCTCGTCCACCACCAGAAAATCGGTGGCGAGGGGCGCGTCCTCGTTGGCGTCGAAGCCGCCGCGCTGGGGGTTGAACTTCAGCAGGCGGTGCAGGGTCTGGGCGAAGGCGCCGGTGGTCTCGGTCAGGCGCTGGGCGGCGCGGCCGGTGGGGGCGGCGAGGGCGGCGCGGACTTTTTGGGCCTTCAGGATCTCGACCAGGGCGCGCAGGCAGGAGGTTTTGCCGGTGCCGGGGCCGCCGGTGAGGATGGAGACCTTGGCGAGCAGCGAGGCGCGGACGGCGTCGCGCTGGGCCTGGGCGAAGGTGAAGCCGGCCTTTTCCTCGGCCCACACCAGGGCGGCGTCGTGTTTGATCGGCGGCAGGCCGCTGGGCACGATGCGCAGGCGGCGGACGGCGGCGGCGATCTTTTGCTCGGCGCGGTCGAGCACGGGCAGCTGGACGAGGCCGGAACCGGGCAGGGGCTCGACCACGCCGGCGGGCGGGTGGAGCGCGAGGGTCTTGTCCGCCACGAGGGCGGCGATACGGGCGGTGATGCGTTCGCCGGAGGTCTCCAGCAGGGTGGCGGCGTAGTCGCGCAGATCGGCCTCGCGCAGGGCGGTGTGGCCCTCCTCCTGGAGCGTCTCGAGGGCGTAGAGCAGACCGGCGTCGAGGCGGGGCGGGGCGTCGTTGGCGAAGCCGAGGTTGATGGCGATGCGGTCGGCGGTCTTGAAACCGATGCCGTCGATCTCGCGGGCCACGCGGTAAGGCTGGTTTTGCAGGATGGAGCGCGACTCGGCGCCGTATTTCTCGATCAACTTCACGCACTGGCCGGGGGTGACGCCGTAGGTCTGGAGGAAGATGTAGAGTTCGCGGAAAGCGCGCTGCTCGTCCCAGGCCTTTTTGATCGCGGTGGCGCGGACCTTGCCGATGCCGGGCACGTCGCGGAGGCGGGCGGACTCCTCGGAGAGCACGCGGAAGGTGGCGGTCCCGAAGGCGTCGACGATCTTGTTGGCGTAGACCTTGCCCACGCCGGGCACGAGGCCGGAGCCGAGGTATTTGCGGATGCCGTAGACGCTGGAGGGGAGTTCGCTGGAGAAGCGCTCGATCTTGAACTGGGCGCCGTGCTGGGCGTGGCTGGCCCATGCGCCGTGGAGGTGGAGGGTTTCGCCGCACTGCACGCCGGGCAGGGCGCCGACGATGGTCACGCGCTCGTCGCCCTCGTCGGGCCGGAACTCGGCGATGGTGTAGTGGTTCTCCTCGTTGTGGAAAACGATGCGCTCCAGCACGCCGGTGAGGGCGTTGGCGGCCCCGGCGGCGGCGGACGGGGCGGGACGGGGCTTGGGGGGCGGAGGCGGCACGGAAGCCGATAAAGGGACGAGCGAACGGGCGCTGGCAAGCGGGGGAAGGCGCACGCGGTTCGGACGGGGCAGCGGAAAACACCCTCGACAAGCGCGCGGCGGCGGCTTCGGTTCCACCCCGTGAATCGCGCCAACATTATCGACGTCTCGATTATTACCCGCCCGCCCGGGCCGGGAATCTTGGCGTAAACGCGCGACGCACGCCTCCGATTTTCGAGAACCCCGGGCCGAAACGCCCGGGGTTTTTCGTTTCCCCCGCCCAAGCATCCCGTCACCGTCCACCCTCCCACCCATCCCCGCCGGCCCCGCGCCGGCCGATCCCACCATGAGCAACGCCGTTAAAATCTACGACACCACCCTCCGCGATGGCACGCAGGGGGAGGGCATCAGCTTCTCCGTGACCGACAAGCTCCTTATCGCGCAGAAGCTCGACGCCTTCGGGGTGGACTACATCGAGGGCGGCTTCCCGGGCTCGAACCCGCGCGACATCACCTTTTTCGCCGAGGCGAAGAAACTGAAGTTCACCCACGCCAAGCTCGCCGCGTTCGGGTCCACCCGCCGCGCCGGCATCACCGCCGCCGAGGACCCCCAGCTCGCCACCCTGCTGGCCGCCGAGACCCCCGTCCTGACCCTGGTCGGCAAGACCTGGACCCTCCACGTCACCGAGATCCTGCGCACGACCCTGGAGGAGAACCTCGCCATGATCGAGGACTCCATCCGCCACGTCACCGCCCAGGGCCGCGAGGTGATCTACGACGCCGAGCACTTCTTCGACGGCTACAAGGCCGACCCCGACTACGCCCTGCGCACCCTGCGGGCGGCGCTGGCCGGCGGTGCGAGCAACCTCACCCTTTGCGACACCAACGGCGGGACCCTGGTGGACGATTTTAAGGCCATCGTGGCGCGCGTCGTGGCCGAGTTCGGCGCGGACAAGGTCGGCGTGCACACCCACAACGACTCCGGCCTCGGCGTCGCGCTCTCGCTCGCGGGCGTGGCGGCGGGAGCGACCCTCGTGCAGGGCACGGCCAACGGCTACGGCGAGCGCACCGGCAACGCGAATCTATTCACCATCCTGCCGAGCCTGTTCCTGAAGATGGGCAAGACCGCCCGCTGCGCGCAAAACCTCGCCGGCCTGCGCGAGTTGTCCCTGACCTTCGACGAGCTCGCCAACCTCAAGCCCGACACCAAGGCGCCCTACGTCGGCCTGAGCGCCTTCGCGCACAAGGGCGGCCTCCACGCCAACGCCGCGCAGAAGGTGAAGTCATCCTACGAGCACATCGAGCCCGCCTTGGTGGGCAACCGCACCCGCGTGCTGGTCTCCGACATGGCCGGCCGCAGCTCGGTCGCGATGAAGGCGAAAGAGCTGGGCTTCGAGTTCGACGAAAAGGCCCCGGAGATGAAGACCCTGATCGAGCAGCTGAAGGACCTCGAGTTCCGCGGCTACGAGTTCGAGGCCGCCGACGCCTCGCTTCAACTGCTCATGGCCCGCGCGCTGGGCCGGGCTCGGAGCTTTTTCACCGTCGAGGGCTACCGCGTGATCGTCGAACGCGGGCCGCAGGGCCGGCTCGTCGCCGAGGCCACGGTCAAGCTGGTGGTCAACGGCGAGACCCGCCACACCGTCGCCGAGTGCACCGGTCCGGTCGGCGCGCTCGACAAGGCCCTCCGCCTTGCCCTCGAGCCGGCCTACCCGGCCCTGCGCGAGGTCGAGCTGCGCGACTACAAGGTCCGCATCCTCGACGGCCGCAACGGCGCCAACGCCCGCACCCGCGTGCTCATCGAGAGCGGCGTCGGCACCCGCGTCTGGGGCACGGTCGGCGTGAGCGACAACATCATCGACGCCTCCTGGGAGGCGCTGCTCGACGCGGTGCATTATACCCTGCAACAATCCTGACCCCAGCGGCGGACCGCCCCGGTCCGCCGTTTTTTATTTCCCCATGAAACGCCTGCTCTGGATCGTCATCGCGCTCGGCCTCCTCGTCGGCTCCATCGCCTGGGTGCTGCACTCGCGCTCCGCCGCCGACGCCGCGAAGGTCGAATACACCTACGCCAAGCCCGAGCGCCGCGACCTCAAGCAGACCTCCGTGATCAACGGCACGATCACGCCCGTCCTCTCCACCGAGATTCGCTCCGAGGTCAGCGGCCGCATCTCCCGCGTGCTGGTCGAGGCCGGCGCCGAGGTCGCGGCCGGCCAGCCCCTCATCGAGCTCGACCAGAGCACGCTCCAGGTGCAGCTCGACGACGCGCGCCTCGGCGTGGTCGGCGCCCGCCTGCGCTCCGAGCGCGCCGAGCTGGAGTTCAAACGGCTCCGCGCCCTAGCCGAAAAGGCCCTCGTCACGGAGAAGGAACGCAAGGAGGCCGAGATCGCCTTCCGTCTGGCCGAGAACGACACCGCCTCCCAAGAGGCGCGCGTTCGCCTGCTGGAAAACTCCCTCGCCAAGGGCGTCATCACCGCGCCCTACGCCGGCCGCGTGCTCAGCCTCGCCGCCCGCCCCGGCATGATCGTCACCGGCGCCGACGCCGGCCGCGAGGGCAACACCCTGCTCGAGCTCGCCGACCTCACCCGCCTGCGGGTCGAGGCCGCGATCAACGAGATCGACGTCGCCGTGCTCAGCCCGGACATGCCGGTCGAGATTACCTTCGAGTCCGTGCCCGAGGCCAGGGCCTCCGGCCGCATCACCTTCATCGCCCCCGCCGCCGGCAAGGCCGCCGGTGGCAACTCCAGCGCGGGCGGCGGCCTGGGCGGAGCGGGCGGAGGCTCGGCCGGCGCCCGGGATTTCCCGCTCCAAATCGCCATCGATCAATCGCACCCGCGCGTCCGCCCCGGCATGACCGCGCGGGTTCACATCGTCACCGCCACCGCGCCGCAGGCGCTGTCCGTGCCGCACAACACCGTGTTCAATGACCAGGCATCCGGCGACTGGTTCGTCTTCGTCCGCGCCCCGGACGCGAAGACGGCGCCGGTCAAAACCAAGGTCGAAATCGGCGTGCGCGACGACAGCCACGTCGAGATCAAGTCCGGCCTCGCCGAGACCGCCGAGGTCTCCCTCCAACGCCCGCCCGGCGTGAAATTCAGCCAGGATAAGTGACACTCAAGCCATCGCCCACGAAACACACGAAATGACACAAAATTCAAACGCCCCGCAGCGTGCCCTTTTCGTGTCATTTCGTGTGTTTCGTGGGAAACCCAGCCCATGCCCCTAGGCTCCGAAGTCCTCCGCCTCGACCGCGTCGGTAAACGTTACCCGATGGGCGACGTCATCGTGGACGCGTTGGTCGACGCCTCGTTCACGCTCAACGAGGGCGAGGCCGTCGCAATCCTCGGGCCCTCCGGCTCGGGCAAGTCCACGCTCATGCACCTGCTGGGCTTCCTCGATTCGCCCAGCTCCGGCGAAATCCTCTTCGAGGGCCGGCCGGTCGCCGTGCTGACCGAGAGCCAGCGCGCCCGCATCCGCGCCGAGAAGATCGGCTTCGTTTTCCAGGCCTTCAACCTCCTCCCGCGCCTTTCCGTGCGCGCCAACGTCGCCCTGCCCCTCGCCTACCACGGCTCGCCGCCCGCCGACGCGGCCGACCGCGTTTCCCGGGCGCTCGAACTGGTCGGCATGACCAACCGCGCCCACCATAAACCGGGCGAACTCTCCGGCGGCCAACGCCAGCGCGTCGCCATCGCCCGCGCTCTGGTGAACGAGCCGCGCATCCTGCTCGCCGACGAACCGACCGGCAACCTCGACACCAAAACCGCCGCCGCGATCCTGGACTTGTTCAAGGAGCTGAACCGCCTGGGGCGAACGATCGTGGTCGTCACCCACTCGCCCGAGATCGCCGCAAACTTCCGGCGTCAACTGCACGTGCGCGACGGCCGCGTCACCGAGGGAGGGTCCGCATGAACCGGCTGTTCTCCGGCGTGGGCAACGGCTTCGCCGAAATCTGGGGACACAAGCTGCGCTCCCTCCTCACCGTGAGCTGCGTGATGCTCGGCGTGGCATCCATGGTCCTGACCACCGGCTTCATGGAGGGGTTCTTCAAAAACTGGGAGGACTCGCTGCAGGACCAGGGCGGGGTGGAGAAAATCTTCGTCACCGCGCAAGGCGTGAAGGAGCGACAGGAGCCCTTCGCCGCCGTCTCGCCCGGCCTCACCCTGGCCGACGCCCGCGCGCTGCGCGCGCTCGTGCCGCAGATCGGCGTGATCTCGCCCGAGATCGACGCGGCCCGCCCGCGACTGGCCAGAAAAGGAAAAACCTTCGAGGGCCGGCGCGGCGCGCGCGTCATGGGCGTCACCAACGCCATCCTCGAGATCAACCGCTACGAGGTCGCCACCGGCCGCGCCTTCTCGGAGCTCGACCTGGCCGACGACTCGGAGGTCATCCTGATCGGCTCCAAGATCCGCGAGACCCTCTTCGCCCCGGGCGAGGAGCCGCTGGGCGCGTTCATCGATTTCAACAACCGGCCCTTCCGGGTCATCGGCGTGCTGCGGAAATACGAACGCCTGTGGGGCGACTACAACACCCTCGATTGGAAAAACGAGATCTGCTTCGTGCCGGTCACCACCATGGCGACCAAGATCCAGCGCTCCGACCGGCTCTCGTTTCTCAACTTCAAGGCCGTGGATATCTCGCTTCTGCGCGAGGCGGTGGACGCCGGCGCCAACGTCCTCGCCCAGCAGCACCGGGGCATCATCGATTTCAGCGTGCGCACGAACGAGGAGCAGCTGGCCAGCTTCGCCAGCACCAAGGCGAGCTTCGTGATCGGCGGCAGCGCCATCGCCGGGGTGTCGCTGCTGGTCAGCGGCATCGGGATCATGAACCTCATGCTCGCGTCCATCAACGAGCGCGTGCGCGAGATCGGCATCCGCAAGGCGGTCGGCGCGACGCCGTTCAACATCTTCAGCCAGTTCGTCGCCGAGGCCGTGACGCTCAGCCTGCTGGGCGGCACGGCGGGCGTCGCGGTCGCGGTCGGCCTGATCAAGGTCCTCGCCACCACCCTGCCGCCGGGCAGCACGCCGCTGCTCTCGCCGTCGGCCTTTGTCGTCGGTTTTTTCTTCAGCGTCGCGGCGGGGGTGATGGCCGGCATCTACCCGGCCATCCAGGCCGCCAAGCTCGATCCGATCGAGGCCCTGCGCTACGAGTGAACCGTTCGCCCCGCCGGGGGATTATTCGACGCGAAAGGGAAAATTGTCCGCGCTCGCGCCGCCCCGGCCGTCCCGGGCGTAAAGGAAAACCCGATACGCGCCCGGCCGCGCCGGGGCGCGCAGCTCCGCCCCGGTCCCGTCTACGCGCACCACGCACTCCGGCAGCGCCGGCGGCTCGGCCTCGGGGTCGCCGCCCTCCTTGCGGTCCGTGCTCTCCTCCACCACCCGCCAGTCGAAGGCCAGGGCGTCGCCGTCGGCGTCCGACACCACCGCCTCGACCCGCAGGCTCGCACCGGGCTTGACCACGCCCTCCGCGAAGTCCGCCGCCAGCCGCTCGATGCGCGGACTGCGCGAAGCCGGCCACGCGCCGGTCCAGGCATGGGCGACCGCGTCCACCGCCGGGAGTTTTTCGCCCGTCGCCAAAAACATCCCATACCACGTCGCCGTGACCTCCTGTTTCTGCCCCCAGACGAAGGCGAAGGTGCCCACGCAGAGCCCGCCGGAATCCTCCATCGCGCCGCGGTGGGCCTTGAGGTAGTTGTCCGCCTTTTCCCGGGCCGGCGGCTCGATCGGCGCGCCCCACGCGGTCTGGCGCACCTCCCAGTGGCCCACCGGGCCGTATTCAGCCAGGATGAAGGGTTTGGTCCAGCCGGCGTCGGCCACCGCCCGCCCCACCCCGGCCGCCCCGCCGTAGGCGTTGACCCCGAGGATGTCGATGGACGGGTAGTCGCGCATGAGGGCCTTCACCTTGCCCTCCGCCGCTCCGGCGATGACGGTGCAGACCGGGTGGTCCGGATCCTCCTCCTTCACGATTCGCGCCAGTTCCTCCAACTCCCGCCAGATGCGCGGATCACGGCCGTCGGCCGACGGGCCCTCCATCTCGTTGCCCAAGCCCCAAATCAGGATGGCGGGATGGTCCTTGAACCGGCGCACCGCCGCCCGGACCTCCTCGCGCTGGCGCCGCACCTGCGCGGGGTCGGAGTAGTTGAAACCGTGCCGCTCGTGCTGCACCCAGATGCCCGCCATGACCGTGATACCGAGATCCTGGCAACGGTCCAGCAGGGTCCGCCCGTCCACCAACCGGTCAAGCTGATCGACGCCCCAAGTCCGGATCGTGGTGCCGCCCAGCTCGCGCAGCAATTCCAGCCGCCCGTCCCCGCCCGCGCCGCGCACCACATACGGCTCGCCGTTGCGCGTCAGGCTCCAGCCGCCGCCGGGCGCCGGGACCACCCGCACCGTCGCGCCCAGCGCGGCCGGAGCCGTCGCGACGCAACCGAGGGCCAGCCCACAGATCCGACCCCACCACCCGGCGCCAATCCGGCCGGGCTCGAACGCGTTTTTCATGACGCGGAACTTGCGCGGGCACGCCGCGGTGTAAAGGCGTTTCACGTGCACAGAATTGCATCGTTTACCGCCACGTTTTCGTTCTAGCTGGTGTCATGACAGTCTCCGCCGCGCCCGCACGCGCCGCCCAGAATACGTTTTACTCGGCCCCGGACCGGCTGGTTCATGCCTCCCAACCAACGGACATGGGAAAAATCAACCAGCAGCTCATCGCGGACCAGCTCCAGCTCTCGCGCGCCACCGTATCGCGCTGCTTCACCAACCATCCGGGTATCAACCCGACCACTCGCGCCAAGGTCTTCGCCCTGGCCTCCCGGCTCGGCTACAGCCACCAGGAAAAACGCGAGCCCGCCGGCGGCCGCCGCGCCGCCCGCCGCCTCGCCTTCGGGGTGCTGGTGTGCGTGGAGCTGCCCAGCTTCGAGCACACCGGCTACGGCAATCCCGGACAGGAACTGCTCAACGGCCTGTCCGAGTTCGCCCGCGTCCAGGAGGTGCGCCTCGACCTGCACTTTGTCCGCCCGCAGGACCGCCACCTCGAGGACCCCTCCTACGCGCACATCCTGCGTTCCCGTCGCCGGGTGTGGGACGGCGTCGTCCTGATTTACCCCTTCCCGCTCAGCGTGGTGGACGAGTTGAAGGCCCGCTACCCCGTGGTGTCGTTGGTTGATCAATACGGCACGCTCCCGCTCGACTGCGTGGACGTCGACCACTACCGCGGCATCAGCCGTCTGGTGGACGAGCTTCATCGCCTCGGTCACCGGCGCATCGGTTTCTTCACCTGGCGCTATCCGGTGGAGGCCAGCTGGGCGCTCCGCCGCTACAGCGCCTTCGTCGAGAAACTCACCGCCCTCGGACTCGAGATGAACCCCGCCGACGTGATCAACGCCGG
>JAIXVP010000290.1 GCA_027482905.1 Opitutaceae bacterium | reverse complement strand
GGGCTGGTTGCCGCCGGCGCCGTTGAGCAGGGCGTCGATGCGGCCCCATTGGGCGAGGATGGCGTCGCGGGCGGCTTCGAGGGCGGGGCGGTCGGAGACATCGGCGGCGAGGGCCATGACCTCGGCGGCGGGGTGGGCGGCGCGGACCTTGGCGAGGGCGGCGTCGAGTTTGGCGACGGTGCGGCCGAGGTAGGCGACGCGGGCGCCCTGGCCGGCGAGGTAATCGGCGGCGGAGCCGGTGAGGGTGCCGGTGGCGCCGGTGACGACGACGACTTTGCCGCTGAGATCGAAGAGGGAGTTGGTCATGGGAATGGGTGGATGGCGGGAGGCTTTAGGGAATCCCGGCGGCGGGCAAGCGCGCCCGAGTGGAGAAAGGCGGGCCGCCCACGGAGGCGAGGCGAAGGCGGGCGAGAGGCAGGGAGGACTACTTGGCGAAGCGGGCCTCGATACGGTTTTGGCCGGGTTGGAGGGCGAGGCGGAGATGGTGTTCGTCTTCGCCGACGGGTTGGCGGGCGGGCTCGACCAGGGTAAGCTTCAGGCCGGGGCGTTTGGGGATGCCCAGCACGCCCACGCAGTCGGGCGGGCTGGTGATCTCGGCGGTGAAGCGGTCGTGGGTCTGCGCGAGAGCGACCGTGATCTCGCCGCGGACGGTGGGGACGACGGCGGCGATGCGGTCGAGCGATCCCATCCGCGGCAACACGGCGTAGGCGGCGTAGCCGGGGGCGGTGGGGGCGACGCCGGCGGCGTATTGCGACAGGAGGGTGAGAGGACCGCCGCTCCAGGCGTGGTTGTAGGAGCCGCCGCCGAAGCCTTTTTCGCCGATGCCCCAGCCTTCCCAGAGGGTGGTGAGCGGGCTGTCGAGTTGCTCGCGGTAGCGCTCCTTCATGCGGGTCATCGCGAGGGCGGGTTGGTCCAGTAGGAACAGCGCCTCCAAGACGTATTTCTCCATGTAGGGGCTGGCGTTGCGGTGTTTGGTCAACACCTCGATCAGCGCGGGGTGTTGCGCGGGGGTGGCGAGGCCGGCCACGACGGCGAGCCCGTTGGCGCGGTCGTCGGTGTCGCCCTGGTAGCCGGGCGAACGGTAGGCGGCGCCGTTCCAGAGCACGCGGTTGAAGTTTTCGGCGATGCGCGCGCGGCGTTGTTGCCACTCGTCGAGATCGTCGGTGTCGCCGGTGAGCCGGGCCATGTCGAGGGCCGCCTCCATGCACAGGTAATACCAGGCGTTGTCGATCACGCGGGCGTCGATGTTTTCGCCCCAGTCGGACCAATCCCAGCCGCCGCGACGGTGGGCGATGAGTCCGTCGGCATCGAACTGCCAGAGGTTCAGGTAACGCTTCACGGCCGGGTAGGCGTGGCGGATCGTCGCGGCGTCGCCGCCGTGGAAATAGTAGGTCCAGAATCCGTATTTGCTCAGGCAGGCGAGCATCTGGACGGGCAGTTCGGCCGCCCAGGTGCCGTCGCGCACGTGACCATTTCCCTGGGCGGGAACTCCGGCGGGAACGGGGGAATAGAGGGTGCCGTCGGGACGTTGCCAGTCCACGAGTTCATGGATGGCCTTGCGGGTGAGTCGGGAGCCCCGGGGGTCGAAGGTGTAGAAAACCTCGCCGAGCTCGTTGACCACGTCGCCCCACCATTGGGCGCGTTCGCGGTCGGGGCAGTCCATGTAGGTGTCCCGCATGGTGATGTAGAGGGTGCGGGCGGCCTTTTGCCAAAGCAGATCGAGATCGGGGTCGCCGGAGGCGAAGGATCCCCGGAACTCGGCGTCGTAACCGGTTTCCCGATACTTGAGGCCGAGGACCTTCACGCCGGCCGGAATGGTGTAGAACACCTCGTGGCCGTTCATCCAGCCGAGGGCCTCGAACTCCTGCACGCCGTCGCGGGTGAGGTATTTCGCGTGGATGTTGGGCGCGCCGCCCCCCCGGAAGTTGTCGGTGCGAAGGTCGATTTCGAGGCCGGCCCGGGCCTCGACCCGAAGCCAGGGGGTGATCTGCGCGTTGTAGGGGAGTTTCAGACGAAGGACCGAGCCGTCGCCCTCGACGGGGAGGGCGGGCGGGGAGACGTAATCCCGCAAGCCGTAGTCTTTCCACTGCGGGATCGGGCGCTCGACGAGCTCGCCCCACGGGACGCACGGGGGCTGGCCGAAGACGGTGGGCGTCGCCCAGGCGGCGGTGCGATGAGCGGGCAGGATCCAGTCGGGCTCGTCGGCGCGCGCGTCGAAACGGAGGCTGGATTCGGGCAGGCGGCCGTTCGGCGGGGTGTCCGGCGAGGTGCTGATGGCCGGGTGAGGCGAGAGCTTCCAGGTGTCGTCGCTCACGACGGTTCGGCCGTCGAGATCGAGGCTGAACCACAGGCCGGACCGGCCGCTGTTTTGGTGGGAGAACCCGTGTCTGCCGAAGTGCCAGACGAGCACGGCGAGGGTGTTTTCGCCGGCTTTGAGATGGGGCGCGAGGTCGACGCGGTCGTAGTAGGTGTCCTGCGGGGACGGGCCGCGTTTCAGCCCGCCTTCGCGGACGATCAGGACGCCGTTGAGCCAGAGCCAGTATTTGCTGTCCACCGCGAGGCGCGCCTCGGCGGAGGCCGGGAGGGCGTCGAGGGTGAATGTCTTCACGTAGCGGGTCCATTGGTTGACCTCGCTGGTGGCGGGGCCGATCCAACTCGCGGCCGGCGCGGCCGAGGCGGGGGCGAGGAGCGTCATGGCAAGGAGAGAGGGCAGGAGCAGCAGCGACTTCAGCGCGGAGACGGTGAAGCGGGTCGGCGTTCGCATAAGGTTCAGGGGAGGCGGGTCTCGGGCGGACCGTCGTAGGACGGGAGCAGACCGCCGAGGTCGATAACGATCTTGTCCACCGTCACGCCGGCGTCGATCGCGACGAGGTGGAGGGTGTGCCAGCCGGGGGACAGCGGGGCGGGAAACGCGAGCTCGGTTTCGGTGGCGTTGGCGAGCACGCGCTTTTTCCACGCGTCGGATTTCGGGTCGAAACCGGAGGCGACCGAAAGCGGGAGCGGCGCGTTGTCGTCAAGGGCGAGGGCGAGTCGGAGACCCTGGCCGGGGACGAGCGGGTGGGTGGGCAGGAGCCGGACGCGGGCGGTGGCGGGGCCGCCGGTGACGACGTGGAAACGGTAGCTCAGACGCGGAGCGGAGGCGGGGTCGATCACGAGCGTGCTGGGCAGCACGGTGACGGCGTGGCCGGTGCGGCCGAGGCCGGGGATGGAACGCCACCCTCCGGTGGAGTCGGGAGCGTCGGTGCGGGCGGTGAAATGGCCGGCTTCGATGGAGACGATTCCTTCGCGCTCGATGAAGTCGCCAGGTCGGGCGTCGGCGGGCGGGACGAAGGGGGCAAGGGGTGGTGGTGGCGGTTGGGCGGACTCCTGCGCCGCCACGGCGGCGAGGGCTTCGGGGTTGTCCAGCGGGGCGATGGATGGGAGCTGGAAACTGGGCCACTCACGCGGGGAGAGTCCGTTGACCATGACGATGCCGCGCCATTTGCCGCCGGCGGTGTCCTCGTTGTAGCGCCGGGTGAGCTCGGTCACCTGTCGGGCGGCGATCTCGGATTCGGCGAAGGCGGCGCGGGCGGCGGGTTCGTCGCCGCGCACTTTCAGGCGGCGGGCGAGCTCGGATCGGAAGTAGCGTTGGTTGGCAAAGGCGGCGGATCCGATCGGGTAGCCGACGAGTTCGTAGAAGGCGTCCTGCGCGTCGGCGGGAACGTTGGCGGCGGCGGCTTCGGTGTCGCGCAGGAGGGCGGCGTAGGCGGACAGTCGGGAGCGGATCTCGGCGTCGGTCAGCGGGGTCGGTTGATAGGGTCCTTTGGGCAGTTGCCAGCTCAGGTGCTCGGGCTTGCGGGCGAAGGCGAGCGCCTGGTGGCGCGTCCACAGGTCCGCGATGGTCTCGGCGTGGGCGGGGCCGAAGTCGCGCGCGGCGACCATTCGCAGATGGGCGGCGGGGGCGGCGGGCGAGGTGCGGTCGGCGTGCCAGGCGAGATCGAGGAAGAACTCGGTCGATTGCTCGTTGGCCTTGAGGTCGCCGACATTGACGATCCATAGCGTCCGCGCGCCCTGCTCGTAGGCGCGGGTCATCTCGGTCCAGACGAGGGCGGGCGGGAGAGAGTCGAACCATAACCACGGCAGCGGGGCGCCCAGGTAGGAGAGGTGATAGTAGACTCCGAGGCCGCCGGGACGGGCGCGCTCGGCGGGGGTGGCGAAGCGGCGGATGTAGCCGAAGTTGTCGTCGGGCCAGACCAGGGTGACGTCGGCGGGCACGTTCAGGCCGGCGTTGTAGTCCTCGAGCACCTCCTTGTAGGGGCAGAAGATCTGGCCGACGCGGGTCGGGTCGCCGCCGCCGAGGTGGCGGGCGAGCAGTTCGCGTTGGTCGGCGAAGATTTTTTCCAGGGTGGCGATGCGTTCGGGTTGGGTTTTCGGGCCGACGATCGGGCTGTCGTGGATGCCGCGCATGCCGAGGGTGAACAGGCTCTCGCCGGTGGTGCGTTCGCGCACGCGTTGTTCCCAGTAGGCGAGGACGCCGGGGCGGTTGGCGACGTAGTTGTAGTCGTCCTTGGGCGCGGTCCATTCGCCTACGTTGTTGCGCAGCATCGGCTCGGCGTGGGACGAGCCGAGGATGATCGCGTGGCGGTCGGCGGCGGCGGCGTTGCCCGGCACCTGATGGAACGGCGTGGTGGTGGGGTGCATACCCGGCCAGAGGGTGTTGGCGCGAAGGCGGAGCAGGAGTTCGAAGATGCGGGCGTAGGTCTTGGGGCCGAGGTTGCCGACCTCGGGTTTGAAGGTTTGGGTGGCCCAGGGGACGAGACCCCAGTCTTCGTCGTTGATGAAGATGCCGCGATACTTCACTGCGGGCTGGTCGACCGGGTCCGCGCCGGTGGACAGGCGAAGTTCCGCGCGGCGTGCGACGGGCACGTCGGCCCACCAGTGCCACGGCGAAACGCCGAGGCGGCGGGAAAGCTCATAGACGCCGAAGGCGACGCCGCGCGGGTCGGAGCCGGCGATGTTCAGGCGGGCAGGGGCGTCGTTGTCGGCGGAGAGTTGGAAGGCTTCCCAGCGGCCGGCGAGGGCGGGAGCGGTCGCGATGTGAACGAAGGGGCGCGCGTCGGCCGGCGGCTTTTCGACGATCTCCGGCCGGACGCCGGTGATGCGTTCGATGTCCGTCGCCAGATCGCGGACGGCGAGTTGCACGACGCTGGCTTCGGACGGGGCGACGCAGAGCACGGCGGCGCGTCCCTGGACGACGAGGGGAAAGGCGGCGTCGGCGGCGGGTGCTTCGGGCGCGAGCAGATCGACGGCGGCGCGAGCGGAGGGCGCGCCCAGCAGGGCGAGGAGGCCGAGCAGGCACGCCGCCCGGACGGCGAGGCGGGGCGGGGTCACCATTCGAGGGTGAGGAGGGAAACGGCCTGACGGGGCAGGGCGAAGGTCACGGTGGCGCGCCCGGCGGCGACGGGCAGGGATTCGACCGGGCCGAGCGAGGCGAGCGCGCCGGCGGCTTTCAGGCGGGTGTATTGTTGCGAGTTGGGCTCGGCGGGGGAGCCGAGGCGGACCCACTCGGCGTAGGCGTTGGAGTGGAATTCGTCGATGCGGTAGTGGGTGAGGCGGGCGGCGGTGAGTTCGGGCGGCAGGCCGGCGAGGTCCAATGTAACGCCGGCAGGCGGGCCGGGCAGGTCGTCGTCGTGGTAGTGCCAGACCAGGACGGAAAGGCGGCGGGGCTCCAGGCCGGTCAAGGCGGCGACGTCGGGCGCGGCGCGCACCCCGTCGCGCAGGATATCGTCGAGCGGGACCTCGGCGGAGCTGCGGACCGCGACGCGCCGGCCGTTCATCTTTTGAAACAGGCGGAAGACGTTCAACACGGGCAGGGCGATGCCGTTGCTGGCCAGCACGCGCTGGCCGGCGAAATACTTCTGGTCCTCGAACTCGAAGGCCCAGGTGACGGCGCCCTCCAGGTTGACCCCGTGCCGGTCGGCGAGCTGGTGTTTGCGGGCGAAGCTGGCGGCGGTGTAGCTCGAATACATCGTGCCGGCGCGGTAGCCGAGTTGCGGGCCCTGGCAGGCGGCGCAGCCGTCGGGGTCGGACTCGCCGAGGATGATGGGTTTCGACTTCAGGCCGGGGAGGGCGGCGATTTTGCGGAAGCCGTTGTCGATGGCCTTCAGCTGGGCGGCGATGCCGAGACGCACGTGGCCGTTCACGAAAGAGGGCGAGCCCTTGGCGTGGAAGGCCAGGAAGTCGGTGGGCGTGCCGACGCCGCCGGTGGCCTCGTTTTTGCCGCTCTCGATGTGTTTCAGGAAATCGTCCATGAAGGCCCCGCCGCTGCCGGCGACGTGAGGGCCGCCGACGCGGGCGGTGGGCAGGGCGCGGCGGACGCCGTCGATGGCGTAGTCGTGGAGTTTGAACCACTCCTCGCGGGTGCCTTTCCAGTAGTGGCCGTTGGGTTCGTTCCAGACTTCCCAATACCACTGCTCCACCTCGGCGCGGCCGTAGCGTTCGACGCAGTGTTTGGTCCACTGGTAGGCGAGTTCGCGCCAGCGGTCGTAGTCCTTGGGCGGGTAGGCCCAGCCGGTGATGATGTCCTCGTAGGGCAGGCCGGGGCGCCACTCGTGTTGGTAGGGCGTGGGGTGGGTGGAAAGCGCCTCGGGCATGAAGCCGAGCTGGGCGAAGGGACGCACGCCGCGGGCGAGGTAGGTGTCGAAGATGCGGTCCACCACGGTCCAGTCGTAGACCGGCCGGCCGGCGGCGTCCTCGGTGTAGACGTTGGTGCTGCCCCATTTCAGGGCCGGGGTGCCGTCGCCCGAGCTGAGTAGATTGTGGGCGCGAAAATACACCTGTTGCGGGGCGAGTTTGCCCAGGTCGGCGAGCAGGGCGCGGCCGTCCTTCATGGTGGCGTAGTTCGGTTCGTCCGCGCCGAAAAAGCGCCAGATCGGGCGAAGGTCGCCCACCGGGCGGGCGGCGTCGACCGCGATGGCGACCGGAAAAGATTCGGGCGGGGTGGAGGGCGCGGCCGGAGCGAGGTTAAAAGCGAGCAGGCCAAGCAGACCAGCGGACACGTGACGGGGTAGTTTTAGCATTGGGTGTTTATACGGTGGGCGAAATCGGGTTGCCGCCCGAGCCGGCGGAGCGCGGACAGTCAGATCTGGCGGCGCTGGCTGTGGCGGCCGGAGCGATGCTCTACGCGGCGTTTTCCGGGGCGAGCCGGAGCAGATGCCAGGAGAGGGGCGGTAGGCTGAGGGCGAGGGTATTGTCCGCCGCGAAGCACGTCGTCTGGGAACGCGGGGCGATGGTCTCCGCGGGGCCGGGGCCGTTCGAGGCGTGCGGGTCCGGCGCGGCGAGGAGTTGGTGTTCCAGCACGCGCCAGCGCGCGGCGCCTTCGAGGCCGAGGGTGAAGGCGACCGGCGCGGTCTGGCCGCGGTGGAGGATAAAAACCGCGATCTGGTCCCCGTCGCGGGTGGCGACGGCCTCGACGTCGGGCGAGGCGCCGTGGGTGGGGGTGTCGGTGTGGGAGCCTCCGGAGAGATGGGTGAAGAGCAGGGCGCCGCGGCCGTGGCGGGAGGCCTGGGCGAAGGGGTGGAAGATGGTCTGCCGCCAGGCGGCGCCGCCGGGCGCGGTCATGATGGGGGCGATGACGTTGACCAGCTGGGCGAGGCAGGCGTAGCGCACGCGGCCGGACTGGCGGAGCAGGGCGAGGAGCATGCCGCCGACCACGAGGGCGTCGGCAAAGGTGTAGAGCTGTTCGAGCTGGGGCGGGGCCTCGGCCCAGCGTTCGCACTTCGCGCCGAAGCGGGCCATGTCCCAGACGTTCCATTCGTCGAACGACAGCATCATGGTCTTCTTGTGGCGGTGTTTCGCCTTCACGAAATCGCAGGCGGCCAGCACGTCGCGTATCTGGTTTTCCATGACGACCGGGCAGGCGAGGTAGTCAGCGAGGGATTTGTAGCCGGCCTCGCACACGTAGAGGTGGATCGAGAGGGCGTCGACCTGGCCGTAGCAGTGTTCCAGCACGACGCGTTCCCAATCGGCGAAGGCGGGCATGGCGGGGCCGGAGGAGCCGCAGGCGATGAGCTCGAGGGTCGGGTCGAACTGGCGGAGGGCGTTGGCGGTCTCGTTGGCGAGGCGGCCGTATTCGTCGGCGGTTTTGCGGCCGGTCTGCCAGGGGCCGTCCATCTCGTTGCCGAGGCACCAGGTGCGGACCTTGTGGGGCTCGGCTTGGCCGTGGGCTTTGCGCAGGTCGCCGAACTTGGTGCCGGCGGGGGCGTTGCAGTATTCGACCAGCTGGCGGGCGGCGTCGAGGCCGCGCGTGCCGAGGTTGAACGCCATCATCGGCTCGGTGCCCGCGGCCTTGCACCAGGCCATGAACTCGTTGGTGCCGAATTGGTTGGTTTCGGTGACGCCCCAGGCGTAATCGAGGCGGCGGGGACGTTGCGCGCGGGGGCCGACGCCGTCTTCCCAGTCGTAGGCGGAGACGAAATTGCCGCCGGGGTAGCGCACGATGGGCACGTTTAGCTCGCGCACGAGATCGATCACGTCGCGCCGAAAGCCCGCGGCGTCGGCCGTGGGGTGTCCCGGTTCGTAGAGGCCGGTGTAGACGGCGCGGCCGAGGTGTTCGATGAACGAGCCGTAGAGGCGCGGATCGATGGGGTTTTGGACGAGATCGGGGAAGATGCGGAGCCTGTTGGACATGGGGTGAGGGTGTTGTCGCTTATAGGCTATGATTCGGAATATGGGAATCGCCCTCGGTCGCGGGGCTTTGGTTTATGGTCCCCGCCGACACGAGAGCCGGGTCCCGGCCCGCAGATCGCGGAAGTTTCCGTTTGACAGCACCCGGCCTGAACCGGTGTTTTCTTCCTTTTTATGAAAGTAGTTTCCTCCATCAAATCCGCGAAGAAGCGTCACCCTGACTGCCAAGTCGTCCGCCGCAAGGGACGTATCTACGTCATCAACAAGACCGACCCGCGCTACAAGGCGCGCCAGGGCTAATCCGGCTCCCGCCGACCTAAATCCTTATCTATCATGAAGAGCGAAGGCCATCCCACCCTCAACAACGTCTGTTTTCTCGACGTCGCCTCCGGCAAGAAATTCCTGACCAAGTCCACGATGAAGTCCGCCCGCAAGGAAGTCATCGAGGGCGTCGAGTATTTCGTCGTGATCCGCGACGTGACCATGGATTCCCATCCCGCCTACACCGGCGAGAAGCGCATCGTGGACACCGCCGGTCGCGTGGAGAAGTTCACCACCAAGTTCCGTCGTAGCGCGTCCCCCGCCGCCAAGAAGTAAGGTTTAACAACTTTACCTTTTTTGTTTTTTATAACCGCCGCGCCCGTCCGGGCCGGCGGTTTTTCGTTGGCAACCGTCCCGGGCCGGCAAGTCGCGCTTGCCTGCGGGCGTTTCGCATGGGGAGTCTAGACGTCCAACCATGGCCCCGCCGCTAAAACTTCTGATTCTGGACTGTGACAGCACGCTGAGCGCCATCGAGGGCGTCGATGAACTGGCCCGGTTGCGGGGCGACGAGATTTTCGCCCGGGTCGAGGCGATGACGCACGAGGCGATGGACGGGCGCATCCCGGTCGAGGCGGTTTTCGGGGAACGTCTCCGCATCATCCGGCCCCGGCAGGTGGATGTCGCCGAGATCGGTCGGCGTTACATCGAGACGGTCGAGCCCACCGCCGTCGCGGCCTTGGCGGCGGTGCGGGCGGCGGGTTGGACGCCGATGATCCTCAGCGGGGGTTTTCGGCCCGCGATCCGGCCGCTGGCGGACTTCCTCGGCATCACGCGGGTCGATGCGGTGGATTTGTTTTTCGACGGCGCGGGGGACTACGCCGGTTTCGACGAGGCCTACCCGACGACGCGTTCGGGCGGAAAACCGGAGCGCATCCGGGCCTTGCGGGCCGAATTGGGTCCGGAGCGGATCGTCATGGTCGGGGACGGCGTGAGCGACCTCGAGACGGCGCCCGAGGTGGATTTGTTCATCGGCTTTGGGCGCTACCTGACCCGACCCAAGGTCAAGGCCGGGGCGGCCGCGTTTGTCGGAACGCTGGCCGAGGTGCCTGCATTGTTACCATGACGATTCTCCCGCTCGCCGCCGTCGCCGCATCGGGCGCCGCTTTTCCCCGGGCCTTGGAGTCCTATGCCGACGCCGAGGGCGCGGGTCTCTGGTCCACCTTGGCCGGGCGGGTGGCGGCGGAGCCTTTTAATCTGGTTGCGACGGTCATCTTCCTGCTCGCCATCCTGCACACGTTTTTCGCCGGGGCGATCCGGAACCAGGCCCATGTGGTCGAGGAGAGGCACGCGGCGGAGCAACTCGCCCGACGGCGCCGGCGCGCCGAGGCGAAGGGCGAGTCGGATCGGAACCGGGACGGCGTGCCCGACGAGGTGAGTTTCCTCGGGCAGGTGTTGCATTTTTTTGGTGAGATCGAGGTCGTCTTCGGCCTCTGGGCGGTGGTGCTCGGGGTCGCCATCGCGATCTACGCCGGGGTGGACACCGCCGTCGGTTACGTGTCGGGGGTGAACTACACCGAGCCGCTTTTTGTGTTTATCATCATGGCGATGGCGGCGTCCCGGCCGGTCATCGCCCTGGCCGAGGCGGGTTTGCGGCGGATCGCGGCGCTCGGCGGCGGCACGCCGTTCGCGTGGTGGACGGCGCTGCTGGTGCTCACGCCCATCCTGGGCTCGCTCATCACCGAGCCGGCGGCGATGACCGTCGGCGCGTTGCTCCTGGCACGGCAGTTTTACGCCTACCAACCCGGCGCGCGGCTGCGCTACGCGACCATCGGGCTGTTGTTCGTCAACATCTCCGTCGGCGGCACGCTGACCCACTTCGCGGCGCCCCCGGTGTTGATGGTGGCGGGGCCGTGGGGCTGGGGACTGTCGCACATGGCGCTGAATTTCGGCTGGAAGGCCGTGGTCGGCATCCTGGTCGCGACCGGGCTCTACGCCGCGCTTTTCCGCCGTGAACTCCGCTCGCTCGCGGCGCGCGCCCCGGAGGCGGAGGGCGTTTCCGAGGCGGGGCGGCCGCCGGTGCCGGCCTGGGTGACGGCGACGCACCTCGGGTTTCTCGCCTGGACGGTCTGGGCGGCACATTATCCGGTGCTGTTCATCGGCGGGTTCCTGTTCTTCGTGGCCTTCCTCCAGGCCACCGCGCACCACCAGACCCGGCTCGACCTCCGCGGGCCGCTGTTGGTGGGATTTTTCCTCGCGGGCCTGGTCATCCACGGCGGGCTCCAAGGCTGGTGGATCGCGCCGGTGCTTTCCGGGCTGGCCCCGACCGCGCTTTTCTGGGGCGCGACGCTTTTGACCGCGTTCAACGACAACGCCGCCATCACCTACCTCGCCACCCTCGTGCCGGGCTTCTCTGACGCGGCGAAATACGCGGTGGTGGCGGGCGCGGTGGCCGGCGGCGGGCTGACCGTGATCGCCAACGCCCCCAACCCCGCCGGCCTCTCGATTTTGCAGCGGTTTTTCCCCGAGGGCTTTTCGCCCGCGAAACTCGCCGCCGCCGCGCTCCTGCCGACCTTCGTGATGGCGGCGTGTTTCCTCATGTTGTAAACCACCGGCCGTGCGCCGGAGTTTTCCCCTAGCGCCCGCGGCTCTTCCGCGCACCTTGGGCGGTATGGGAATGTTCAAGCTCCATGCCGACTACGCGCCGACGGGCGATCAGCCGCAGGCCATCGCCGCGCTGTCCGCCTCTCTGCTGGCCGGCAACAAGCACCAGACCCTCCTCGGCGTCACCGGCTCAGGCAAAACTTTCACGATGGCCAATCTGATCGTGGCCCGCGACCGGCCGACCCTGATCATCTCGCACAACAAGACCCTCGCCGCCCAGCTCTACTCCGAGTTCAAGAACTTCTTTCCGGAGAACGCGGTCGAATACTTTGTCTCACACTTCGATTTCTACCAGCCCGAGGCCTACGTGCCTTCGTCGGACACCTTCATCGAGAAGGATTCCTCCATCAACGAGGAGATCGAGCGTCTGCGCATCTCCGCCTCCAGCGCGCTGGTGTCCCGGCGCGACGTGATCGTGGTCGCCTCGGTCTCCTGCATCTACGGCCTGGGCTCGCCCGACGACTTCAAGGAGCTGCGCATCCCGCTGGAGCGGGGCGGGATCCTGGCCCGGCAGACCCTGCTCCAGCGGCTGGTGGACAACCTGTATTCCCGCAACGACTACGAATTCAAGCGCGGCACGTTCCGCGTCCGGGGCGACGTGGTCGATATCATGCCCGCCTACCTGGAGCAGGGCCTGCGGGTCGAGTTCTGGGGCGACGAGATCGAGGCCCTGAGCGAGTTCGATCCGCTTACCGGCTCGGTCCTGCGGCGGCTCGACAAATTCGATCTCTACCCGGCCAACCAATACGTCACCACGAAGGACAAGCTCGGCTCCGCCGTGGACCGCATCAAGGCCGAGCTCGACGCGCGCGTGGCCGAGTTCGAGAAGCAGGGGCTGCTGCTGGAGGCCCAGCGCATCCGCATGCGCACCAACTACGACCTGGAGATGCTCCAGGAGATGGGGTTCTGCAACGGGATCGAGAACTACTCCCGCCACCTCGCCGGCCGCGCGGCGGGCGAGCGTCCGCTCTGCCTGGTGGATTTTTTCCCGCCCGAGTTCCTGCTCCTGATCGACGAGAGCCACGCTTCCGTGCCCCAGATCGGCGGCATGTTCAACGGCGACCAGGCGCGCAAGAAGGTGCTGGTGAACTTTGGCTTTCGCCTGCCCTCCGCCCTGGACAACCGGCCGCAGAGTTTTGACGAATTCATGTCGATCACCGACCAGATCGTCTACGTCTCGGCCACGCCGGCGAAGTTCGAAATGGAGCGCTCCGCCGTCATCGCCGAACAGGTGATCCGCCCCACCGGCCTGCTCGACCCCGTCATCACGATCCGGCCGACCAAGGGCCAGGTGGAGAACCTGATCGCCGAGTGCCGCCTCGCGGTCGAGGCCGGCGAACGCGTCTTGGTGACCACCATCACCAAGCGGCTGTCCGAGGACCTCACGGCGCATTTCCGCGAGGCGAAGCTGAAGGTCGAGTATCTGCACAGCGACATCGACGCCATCGAGCGAGTCGAGATCCTGCGCAACCTGCGCTTGGGTAACTTTGACGTGCTCATCGGCATCAACCTCCTGCGCGAGGGCCTCGACCTGCCCGAGGTCGCGCTGGTCGCGGTGCTCGACGCTGACAAGGAGGGCTTTCTCCGCAGCGAAACCTCGCTTATCCAGACCTCGGGCCGCGCCGCGCGTCACGAACGCGGCCGGGTGATCTTTTACGCCGACGTGGTGACCGAGTCGATCCGCCGCACGATCGAGATCACCTCCTCGCGACGCGCCAAGCAGCTCGCCTACAACGCCGAGCACGGCATCACGCCGCGCAGCGTGAAACGTTCGCAGCAGACCAGCCTGCACGTCTACGACGGTTCCGGCGTGCGCGCCGAGGAACCCAACGCGCTCGCCGAGGGCGGGGCCGAGGACGTGGCGGCGGTCATCGCCGAGCTGGAAACCGACATGGCCGACGCCTCGGCCCGGCTGGAGTTCGAGCGCGCGGCGGTGCTGCGCGACCAGATCCAGGCCCTGCGTTCCGGCGATTTCCGCAAGGCCGCGCAGCCGCAGGCGCGTGGCAACACGCGGGGCAAAGGTCGCGGCGGCGCGGGTGGCTACCCCACGAAGGGGCAGGCGCAGAAACGCCGGGACTAGTCGTAGCCAAGCGGCGTCGGTCACCTTCCGCCTTTTTCCGAGATGAGAAGGGTTGGCCCTTCCGTCGGGAACCTGCCTTGGCCGGTGGTTCCGATCGGTCCGCGTTGACGCGTGCGGAACGGGCCTCGGCTTAAAGTCCGGTCGGGCGGTGCCGATATGGAGGCGCGATTCACCTCACAACCCAAACTCAACCTGCTCCATTTCATGCCAACCAAACAACTTAGCGTCGCGGTATTCAAACTCGTCGGCGTTCTCGCCACCTTGGCCGCCGGCCTGGGCGAAGCGCGGGCCGCAGTCACTGTGCAAACGCTCAACCTCACCTCAGGCGGGGGCAGCGAGGGGATCGGCTTCGGCTACAATTTCTCGACCTTCGCCATCTCCGACACGGGCGAGCAAACGGGCTCGGTCATGGCCCGTTCCGCTTTCGATTCTTTCGATAACATGTTTTTTGGTCTGTCTTATCTCAACGGCGACTACGTCGGCGGCAGTTTTCAGGCCAAGGTCTCCGCGACCTCCGTCTCCTTCGGAGCGACCATCGATTCCAGTGTCACGTGGTCCAGCCGCATCGATCTTTCCCAGGGGTTGGGCGACACCTTTTATGGCATTCGCTTCGATAACGGCGGCGGCAGTTTCAGCTATGGCTGGCTGAAGCTGAACACCCCGGGCAACAGTGTCACCCTCGTGAGCGCGGGGGTGGAGCAGGCGCTCGATACCGCCATCAGCGCGGGCTCGCTTTCGAGCATCCCCGAGCCCGGCGCTACCGGCGTGTGGGCGGCCGTGGCCGCCGCCGTTTTTGCGCTGACCGCCTCGCGCCGCCGCAAAAGCGCGGCCTGAAGCGTGGCCTGAAGCGCGGCGCGGGCTTTCGCGTTCTCTCGCTGGCTGCCGGGTTCACCGTCCACCGCTTCGTCGAGGGGGCGTGGCCGCTCAGCGGCTCCAGTCCAGCATGCGCTGGATGGGGGCGAGGGCGGCGACGCGGATGTTCTCCGGCACCTCGATGGCGGGGCGCATGGATTTGAGCGCGTCGCGGACCTTCTCGATCGTGTTCATCTTCATGAACCGGCAGTCGTTGCAGGCGCAGGTGTCGGTCGGACCGGCGATGAAGGTCTTTTCCGGCACCTCGCGGCGCAGGCGGTGGAGCATGCCGCTCTCGGTCACCACGATGATGCGCTCGGCGCGCGATTCGCGGGCGAACTTCACCATCAGCTCGGTCGAGCAGACCTCGTCGGCGAG